>JAUNRZ010000015.1:26820-29311 GCA_030539455.1 Paracoccus sp. (in: a-proteobacteria)
GCCAACCGCGCAAGTGCAGTCGGTGGACCGCCTGCCGAAGCCCTCCGATCTGCCCGCCTTCGGGCACGGCACCGAGGCGCATCGCATCCGGCGGATGCGCAGCCTGTCGGGCGATCCGGTGAGCGTCGAAGAAATCTGGCTCTGCGCGTCTTACGCCGAGCGGCTGGACCGGGCCGCGCTGTCGGAATCGCTTTATCTTCACTACCGCACGCATTTCGGGCTTGAGATCACCCGCGCCGAGGACCGGATCGGGCAAGAGAACCTTCCCGAATGGACGCCCGCCAGCTACCCGCACCCGCCCGGCACGCCCCTGCCGGTCGTGCTGCGGCTGAGCCAGACGGCAGACGGGCGGACGGTCGAGATCTCCCGCAACTGGTTCGACCCTGCGATTGCGCGCTATGTCGCGCGGCTTGGCTAGGGGACCGGCGCCCAGATCACCGCGTCGATCGAGGGCGCGGCGGTCGCCAGCATCACCAGCCGGTCGAACCCGAGCGCGATGCCGCTCGCCTCGGGCATGATGCTCAGCGCGGCAAGAAAATCCTCGTCCAGCGGATACGATTCGCCGTACACACGCTGCTTCTCCGCCATCTCGGCGACAAAGCGGGCGCGCTGCTCGTCCGGGTCGGTCAGCTCGCCGAAACCGTTGGCCAGCTCGACCCCGCAGGCGTAAAGCTCGAACCGCTCGGCCACGCGATGATCGTCCGGGCAGCGCCGCGCAAGCGCCGCCTCTGGCACCGGGTAGCGGTCAAGGATGACCGCGCGGCCATAACCCAGATGCGGCTCGACCCTTTCGACCAAAGCGCGCGAGACCATGTCGGACCAGGTATCGTCCGCCGCCACGCGCATCCCATGCGCCCGCATCTGCGCGGCCAGTGCATCGCGGTCCGGCTCCCCGCCCGAATCCATCGTCTCGAACAGGTCAGGCCCGGCATATTCTCGCAGCGCATCCACCACGCTGACCCGCTCCGGCGGCGCGAAAGGATCACATTCGGCGTCGCGATAGCGCAGCATCTCGGACCCCGCCGCCGTCGCCGCGACGCGCAGCAGCGCGGCGCAGTCATCCATCAACGCGGTGTAATCCTCGCCGACCCGATACCATTCAAGCATGGTAAACTCGGGCGCGTGGAGCACCCCCCGCTCCCGGTTGCGCCAGACATGGGCGAAGGAGGCGATCCGCGTCTCCCCCGCCGCGAGCATCTTTTTCATCGCGAATTCGGGCGAGGTGTGCAGATACATCGGCCGCCGAGCGCCGTCATTGTCGATCGCCTCGGTCGCAAAGCCGTGCAGATGCGCCTCGTTGCCGGGCGAGAGCGCAAGGGCGCTCGGGTCTACCTCGATGAACCCCTCCGCCTCGAGCCACGCGCGTATCGCCTGCTGAATGCGGGCCCGCGCCAGCAAGGCGGGGCGGCGGTCTGTGTGACGGGCCGGGCGCCACCACTCGGTATCGGTCATGCGGTTATCTCTGGCGATTGGGCGGTTTTTGCGTTAGGGACGCGGGCAAAACGCCTAAACCGGCCATGCCAAGGAAACAACATTGAAAGTCATCGCCTCCTCACTCCGCAAGGGCAATGTCGTTGAAATCGACGGCCAGCTTTACGTCGTGCTGACCGCCCAGAACTTCCACCCCGGCAAGGGAACCCCCGTCACGCAGGTCGATATGCGCCGCATCTCGGACGGCACGAAGGTCTCCGAACGGTGGCGCACGACCGAGCAGGTCGAGCGCGCCCATGTCGAGGAACGCGCCTACGACTATCTTTACGAGGACGGCGAGGGCTATCATTTCATGGAGCCCGAAACCTATGAGCAGGTGACGGTCGGCGCCGATCTCGTCGGCGATCAGTCGGTGTTTCTGGCCGAGGGCATCCGCGTTTTCCTGCAAATCCACAACGGCGTCGCCGTCTCGATGGAGCTGCCGCAGAAAGTCACGCTCGAAGTCACCGAGACCGAGCCGGTCGTCAAGGGCCAGACCGCCTCATCGAGCTACAAACCCGCGATCTGCGACAATGGCGTGCGCGTGATGGTGCCCCCGCATATCGGCGTCGGCACCCGCATCGTGGTGAACACCGCCGACAACACCTATGTCGAGCGCGCGAAGGACTAAGGTGAGGCGGTGCTTTGCGGCGCCGTCTTCCTCCTCGGTACGCTGAACCAGTGCCGGGCGTCTGACAGTCCATGCCTGCCCCGGTCGTAGGCCGCGGACGCCTCACCGCGCGGGTCGTGGATGACCCGCCGCCCGAGTTCCGCTGCGCCGGCGGCGACGGCCTCGCCAAAGTCGCGGACATCACCCCCTGCGCATCACGCGGAATATGCGACGGATCGTTCGAGTATTCGGTCGGATTATACGGGCAATTATCACCCAATCATACGGACCGGGGCGACGCCACCGGGGACGAGTTTCATCAGGTGGAAAGGTTGCATTTGCGCGATCATTGCGAAATGTTCCAATGCTTTAACACGGCGGATATTTTCAACTCGGCGGAATGGGCTTTCC
>JAUNRZ010000117.1:0-3308 GCA_030539455.1 Paracoccus sp. (in: a-proteobacteria)
TTGGCGGGGCGACCGCCGCGCGCTATCTGCGCCGCCGGATGCCCGATCTGCGCATCACCCTGATCGAGCCGGCCGAGCGGTTCTATACCTGCCCGTTCTCGAACCTCTATCTTGGCGGGCTGCGCGATTTCGAAAGCATCGGCCACGGCTTCGACGATCTGCGCGCGAACGGGATCGAGGTGATCCACGCCACCGCCGACGGCGTTGACGGCGCGGCGCGGACGGTCACGCTTTCGACCGGGGACACGCTCGATTACGACAAGCTGGTGCTCTCGCCCGGTATCGACATGCGTTGGGGCGCTCTGGAAGGCTATGACGAGGCGGCCGCCGAGATCGCGCCCCATGCGTGGAAGGCGGGCGATCAGACCAAGCTGCTGAAATCCCAGCTTGACGCGATGGAAGATGGCGGGCTTTTCGTGATGTCGATCCCCGACAACCCGTTCCGCTGCCCGCCCGGCCCTTATGAGAGGGCGAGCATGATCGCGCATTACTTCAAGGAAAACAAACCCGGCTCGAAGCTGCTGCTGCTTGATTCGAAAGACAATTTCTCGAAGCAGGGGCTGTTCCGCGGCGGTTGGGAGGCGCTTTACGGCGACATGATCGAATGGGTGCCGATGGCCGAGGATGGGCGCGTCATCCGCGTCGATGCCGAGGCGCGCGAGGTCGAGACCGCGTTCGGCGAGATCCACAAGGCCGATGTGCTGAACGTGATCCCGCCGCAAAAGGCCGGCGCAATTGCCGAGGCGGCCGGCGTCGCGGACGAAACGGGCTGGGTTCCGATCAAGGGCGATACGTTCGAATCCGAACTGGTCGAGCATATCCATGTCGTCGGCGATGCAACCATTGCCGCGCCGATGCCGAAATCGGGCTTTTGCGCCTCGTCGCAGGGCAAGGTCGCGGCGGCAGCCATCGCCGCTGCGCTCGAGGATCGCGAGCCCGCGCCGGCCCATTTCGCCAATACCTGCTACAGCCTGATCGGGCCCGGCTACGGGATCTCGGTCGCCGGCGTCTATGACGCACCGGACGGCGTCATCACCGAGCGCGCCGAAAGCGGCGGGGTCAGCCCTGCCGAGGCCTCCGAAGCCTTCCGCCGCGCCGAGGCGAGCTATGGCGCGGGGTGGTATGCCGCGATCAGCAAGGATATCTGGGGCACCGGCGCCTGATCGCACCGACAGCAAAGACAAAGGCCGGGCTGCGCGCCCGGCCTTTGTCATTAGTCGCCCCGCCTACATCGACGCGACGCCCATCAGCCGCGCATGAGCCTCGATCGCCTCTTCGAGGTCGGGATAATAGGTCAGTCGCCCGTTATCGAGCAGCGCGCCCGAGGTGCAGATCTCGCGCATCCCGCGCGGCGAGTGCGACACGACGATCGCGCTTGCATTCTGCATCCGGTCGAGGAAAAGCGCGTTGCTTTTGGCGCGGAACGAGGCATCGCCCACCGCCGTCACCTCGTCCACGAGATAGGTGTCGAACGGCACCGCCATTGACGCGCCGAACGCAAGGCGCGAACGCATCCCCGAGGAATAGGTGCGGAACGGGACGTAGAAATGCTGGCCGAGCTCGGCGAATTCCTTGACGAATTCGGTCATCTCCGCCGTGTCGATCCCGTAGACGCGCGAGAGGAACCGCACATTCTGCTCGCCCGTCAATTCGGGGTGGAACGAGCCGGCGAAACCGACCGGCCAAGAAATCGTGCCATCGGACAGCACCTGCCCCGAGCTGGGCCTCATCGTGCCCGCGATCATCCGCAGAAGCGAGGATTTGCCGGCGCCGTTCCGCCCCATCAGGGCGACCGAGCTGCCGGTCGGGAACACCGCGTTGATCCGGTCCGCCACCACCTTGCGCGAGCGCGGGGTGACATACACCTTCGTCAGATTCTCAAGCTGGATCATCGGCTTAACGCCTGTCGCGGACCGAATAAAAGACCAGCACGCCGATCAGCCAGACGACCAGCAGGAACCCCGTGATCAGGCCAATTAGCTTGATCCGCTGCGGATATTCGGCGCTTTGCGGATGGGTGGGCGTCAGATAAGTCGCAAGATAGCGCGACTGCCGCGCGGCCTCGGCGCGCGCCGTATCGAACGCGGCAAGCGCCGCCACATAGGTCTGCTCGGCAAAGGCGCGGTCCACCGACAGAACCTCATACTGCCCGACCACGTCGGACAGAAGCTGACCGTCGCCGCTTGTCTCATTGCCGATCTTCTGGCGCTCTTCCTCGATCTGGCTCTGGATCACCTGCACCCGCAGCCGGGCCTGTTCCAGCCGCGGGTCGTTCGGCCCCGCGTTCTGGCGCATCAGCCCCTGCTGGATCAACGCCTCGGCAAGCTGCTGCTGGAGCGAGGCGATCACCCCCGCCTGCCCCGCCAGATCGGCGGTTGGGTCCACGATCTGGTGGCGGTTGCGGAACTCGGTGACGGCCGCACGCGCGCCGCGCAGCCGCTCGACCGCGTCGTCAAGCTCGCGCTGCGCGTAGCGGATCGCATCGGCGCGGGCGACGTCCGACAGCTCGTTCACGCGGCGCGTGCTTTCATCGACGATCGCCGAGGCGATCGCATGCGCGTCGTCCGGGTCGAATGCCTTGACCCGCAGATCCAGCATCCCGGTGTCGAAATAAACGCTGACCATCCGTTCCCAGTTGCGCAGCAGATCCTCGAGCGAGCCATCGCCGCGATAGCCGAACACCGGGTCGATCTCGTTCGGGCGCGACCACATCGCGCGCAGATCAAGCCGCTCATTCACGCGCGAGACGATGTCGTGGCTTTGGATATACTTGTAGAGCATATCCGTGTCGGTGCTGGAATTGCTGGAAATCGCGGCCAGCCCGCCCAGCAATTCAGCGGGGGACGAGCCGGATTCGCTGCGCACCGAAAAGCCGATATAAGAGGCGTATTGGTCGGCCGCGCGGGTCCACAGATACCACGCCGACGCGGCCACGGGCGCGACCACGAAGGCCAGAAAGCTCAGAACCAGCATGACGTGGCGAAGCTGGACACGCGCGGGCTTGGCCGCCGGGCGCGGGCGATAGGCTTTGGGCGCGGGCTTGTCGGCGGCGGGCTTCTCGGGCGCAGGCGCCGCCTTCGGCGCGGCGTCGGGCGCGGGCTTTGGCTTGGCGGCAGGCTCGGGCGCAGGTTTGGGTTTCGGCTCGGCCGCCGGCGCGGGTTTCGCGGCCGGCGCGGCCGCGCTAACTGGCGCCGAAGCCGCGCGCGCGCCCGAGGACGCGACGAGAGCAGGCTTTGCGGTTTCTTTCGGCGCGGTCATGCGGAATCTCTTTATCGCTCGGGCGGTTGGCCCGCTCGCCCTACCCATAC
>JAUNRZ010000117.1:3408-7018 GCA_030539455.1 Paracoccus sp. (in: a-proteobacteria)
GTCATGCGGAATCTCTTTATCGCTCGGGCGGTTGGCCCGCTCGCCCTACCCATACAGCCAAGCGCGCCCAAGCGCCAGACAATGAAGTTCACCTCACGCCGGGGTGATGCCGCAAGGCCCCGGGGTTGATTCCCCGCCCCGCGCGCGTCATGTCTGGCCGCAAGACGCCGCGAGGAGACGATGAAGCGCATTTCCCTGCCCGAACGCCCCGACTGGCGCGCCCGCGCGGCCGAGCTCGGCTTCACCTTTGCCGATATGGGCGGCGCGCCCTATTGGGACGAAAGCTCGGCCTACCGCTTCACGCTGCGCCAGATCGAGGACGACATCGAAGACCCCTCGACCGAGCTTCACGCCATGATCCGCGAGGCGGTCGGGCGTGCGGCGCAAAGCGAGGAATGGCTGACCCGCATGGCCATCCCGCGCCCCTTCTGGGACTTCATCGCGCAAAGCTGGCGGGCCGGCGAGCCCGAGCTTTACGGGCGCATGGATCTTTCCTACGACGGCACCGGCCCCGCGAAACTGCTGGAATACAACGCCGACACGCCGACCTCGCTTTACGAATCGGCCTCGTTCCAGTGGCTCTGGCTGGAAGAGCAGCAGGCGGCCGGCGTTCTTGGCCCCGAAACCGATCAGTTCAACGCCATCCACGAGGCGCTTGTCGCCCGCTGGGCCGAGATTACCGCAGAGGGCGAGGATATCCATTTCGCCGCCTTCAAGGAAAACCCCGAGGATTACGCCACGGTCGAGGCGCTTGCCTGGGCCGCGCGCGAGGCCGGGCTCGGCGCGCATTTCACCGATCTGCCGCAGATCGGGTTGACCGATCAGGGCCAGCTTGCCGATAGCGAAAGCCGGGTGATCGGCACGCTCTTCAAGCTTTACCCGTGGGAGGATATGCTCCGCGACGAATTCGCCCCGCAGCTTCAGCCCTCGGGCACGAGGTTCATCGAGCCGCCCTGGAAGGCGCTTGTCTCGAACAAGGCGATCCTGCCGCTTCTGTGGGAGATGTTTCCGGGCCATCCGAACCTGCTCCCCGCCTTCAGGGAGGAAGATGTCGCGGACGCCCTTTCTGGCGGCAGCCCCGCGCCATCGGTCGCGCGCGCCTTCGAGGCCGCGACGGATGCGCTCTCTCGCGGCTATGTGACCAAACCCATCTTCTCGCGCGAGGGCGCAGGCGTTACGATTTACGAAAGCGGCGCCGAGACCGAACGCGCGCCGGATGACGATTACACCCAGCACGCGATGATCGTGCAGGCGCTCGCCAAGCTGCCGCAGATGGGCGGGGCCTATCCCGTGATCGGGGCGTGGATCGTGGGGGAACGCTGCGCCGGGATGGGCGTGCGCGAGGATGAAAGCCCCATCACGCATAATCTGTCGCGTTTCAAACCGCATTATATCGAGGACTGAGTGCATGACAAAGATCGCCAAGCCGCCGCAGCCGAGCCAGC
Organism: Paracoccus sp. (in: a-proteobacteria); assembly: GCA_030539455.1. Taxonomy (GTDB): domain Bacteria; phylum Pseudomonadota; class Alphaproteobacteria; order Rhodobacterales; family Rhodobacteraceae; genus Paracoccus. Next base: position 4,854 of record JAUNRZ010000117.1, read on the forward strand.
CGCAAGACGCCGCCAGCACCGCGACGGCCGGACGGCCACGCAAGCGCGCGCAGCGCACCGCGCTTTTGCTCGCCGGCTCGGCCGTGCTGGCGCTTGCCGCCTGCCGTGAAGAGCAGACCGAAGCCGCCGCTTTCCCCGACGAGGCAAGCTGCATCGCGGCCGCTCAAGCCGGCTCGCTGTTCTTCACCGAAGCCGATTGCCGCGCCCAGTTCGCCGCCGCCCAGCAAGAGCATCTCGAAACCGCCCCGCGCTACGCCTCGCGCGAGCTGTGCGAGCAGGAACACGGCGCGGGTGCCTGCGGCGCCGATCCGGCCGCCACCGGCCAGCAGGGCGGCGGGTCGATCTTCATGCCGCTGCTGATGGGCTACATGATCGGCTCGATGCTCGGCGGGCGCGGCGGCGTCACCCAGCAGCCGCTTGTGCGCAACGCCTCGGGCGGGTTCTCAAACCCGAGCGGACGGGCGAGCTTTGCCACGAATGCCGGCGCGGGGCGCGTGGCGCAAGGCACCTTCACGCGCGGGCCGACCACGATGGGCCAGCCGGCCATGACGCAGGCGCAGGTCGCGCAGCGCGGGGGCTTTGGTGCGTCAAACACCTCGCGCGGGGGCGCGGGCCGCAGCGTCGGCGGCTAGAAGCGCCGCCATCTGCACAAAAAAAACGGCGCCCCGCGAGGCGCCGTCTTTCGTTCAGCATCGACAAGCGCTCAGACGGCGCCTTCGATGAATTTGACCGCATCGCCAAAGGTCTGGATCGTTTCGGCGGCGTCATCGGGGATCTCGATCCCGAATTCTTCCTCGAAGGCCATGACCAGCTCGACCGTGTCGAGGCTGTCGGCACCCAGATCGTCGATGAACGAAGCGGATTCGACCACTTTTTCCTCGTCAACGCCCAGATGTTCGACAACGATTTTCTTCACGCGATCAGCGATATCGCTCATGTCTTTTCCTCATTTCTCGCGGGCAACAGCCCAGGAATTGCGGCCTTGCCGCGACAGATGGGAAGCGTGCGCCCCCAACCTTACAGCGGGCATATAGCACCGATGGCGCCCGGCGCAACCGCTTTCGCGCCAAAATATCGCAGCTTCGCGGGGCGGCGCAAGCCCGGCGCGATCTTTAGAGCATCGCCATCCCGCCATTGACGTGAAGGCTCGCGCCGGTGACATAGCCGGCCTCGGGGCTCGCGAGGTAAAGCGCGGCGGCGGCGATGTCCTCGGGCGTGCCCATCGCCCCGGCGGGGATCTGCGTCAGGATGCGGCCCTTCTGCTCATCGTTCAGCTTGTCGGTCATCGCGGTTGCGATAAAGCCGGGCGCGATGCAGTTGACGGTGATGCCCCGGCTCGCGACTTCGGCGGCGAGGCTTTTGGACATGCCGACCAGCCCGGCTTTCGCGGCGGCATAATTGCCCTGCCCCGGATTGCCGGTCGCGCCGACGACCGAGGTGATATTCACGATCCGCCCCCAACGCGCCTTCATCATCGCGCGCAGAACGCCCCGGCAGAGCCGAAAACTCGAGGTCAGGTTGACGTCGATCACCTGCGCCCATTCCTCGTCCGACATCCGCATGAAGAGGTTGTCGCGGGTGATCCCGGCATTGTTGACCAGAATATCGACGCCCCCGCCGAGCGCCTCGGCAGCCGCCTTGGGCAGCGCCTCGACGGCTTCGGGATCGCCCAGATTGGCGGTCACGACATAAGCGCGCTCGCCAAGGCGCGAGGCCAGTTCGGAAAGCGGCCCCTCTCGCGTTCCCGACAGCGCCACGCTCGCCCCCGCGCCATGAAGCGCGGCGGCAACCGCCCCGCCAATACCCCCCGACGCTCCGGTGACGAGCGCCCTTTTCCCTGTCAGATCAAACATTTCTGCCTCGTTTCTTCTGCGTGTAAATACTCCGGGGGCGCGGGGGCTGGCCCCCGCTTACCCCTCGCCCCTGATCGCCGCCAGATCCGCCGGCGCGCCGATATTTCGCAGCTCGGCATCCTTCGCGATGCGGCGGATCATGCCCGACAGCGCCTTGCCCGCGCCGATTTCCCAGAACTCGGTGACGCCCGCCCCAGCCAGAAACTCGACCGATTCGCGCCAGCGGACGGCGCCGGTGACCTGCTCGACCAGAAGGCGGCGGATCGCGCCCGGCTCGATCACCGGCTCGGCGCGGACATTGGCGATCAGCGG
>JAUNRZ010000118.1 GCA_030539455.1 Paracoccus sp. (in: a-proteobacteria)
GCGCCGCTCGTGCCGAGCGCCTGACCCGCGCTCACCTGCGCGCCGCGCGCCACGCTGACCTGCGAAAGCCCCGCATAGACCGTCAGCAGCCCGTCGCTATGGCGCAGCACGACGATATTCGCGCCATTCGTGTCCTGCGTGATCGCAGCCACTTCGCCGGCGCCGGCAGCGGTAACGCTCGTGCCGCTTGGCGCCGAGATGGCGATGCCGTCATAGCTCCCGCGCGCATAGGTCCGCGTGATCGCGCCCGGCACCGGCATACGGAACCGGCCCGAGCCGGATGCCGCCGTCCGGGTTGCGCCGAGATTGGGCGCATCGGGGCGCGGGGCGGGGCTAGCTGCGGGCTGGGTGCGCTCATCGGGGAGGGGGGTCGAGGCCGAGGGCGGCTCGGGCGTCGGAGAGCCGCGGCCGGGTGCGGTGACGCTCGCGCTTGCCGCCGCCGAGCCGCCTGCCGCCGGTATCGTCAGATTCTGGCCGAGCCGCACCGTCATGTTGCTGTCCAACCCGTTCGCCTGCGCGAGATCCTGGATGCTGACATTATAGCGCCGCGCGATCGACCAGGCGGTCTCGCCCGAGCTGACCTGATGGCGCTGCGCTGCCGTGGGCGCGGCCGGCCGCGCGGCGGGCGCGGGCGACGCTTGCGGCGCTGCGCCGGGGGCGGGTGCAGCGCCGGCGGTCGGCACGGGAAGCGAGCTTGTTGCCGGGGCCGTGACCGGCCCGCGCTGCCCTCCGGGCGCGTCGGGGATCGCGGGTGCCTGAACGCCCTGACCCGCGAACGGGTCGGTCACCAAAGGCGCGCCCGTCCCGCCGGGCGCCGCCTGTCCCGGCGCCTCTGGCGCGGGCGCCGCGCCCGGCGCGCCGAGGCCCGGCCCGCCAAGCCCCGGCAGCCCGCCCGGCTGGCACGCCGCGAGGAGCGCGGATGCGCCAAGCGCCGCGACGCTGCGGATGGTGAAGCTGCTCATCTCTGTTCCCTCGTCATATTTCTTTGCCTCATTGCCCGCGCTCTGGCCTGACATGCGCCCGCTGCCAAGCCGCGCATAGCTGGCCGGGACTTTGGCGCAAAGCGCCGCGCCCGGCAAAGTCTAACTTGCCTGCTCGCCCGATTGTCATCGCCGCAGCGCCGCGCGCTCAGCCCTGACCCAGCCCCTCGACAAGCGGCACGAACCGGACCTGACGCATTTCCTCATATTCATAGCCTGTTTCCGTCCGGCTGACCCGGATCAGTGTCTGCACCGCGTCGGATTGGCCGACCGGCACGACCATGATACCGCCGATCTTGAGCTGCGCCAAGAGAGGGCCGGGCGGGTCTTCGGCAGCTGCGGTCACCAAAATCCGGTCGAACGGTGCCTGTTCGGGCAGCCCGAAAGAGCCATCGGTGAGCCTTGCCGTGATGTTCGAGATGCGCAGCCGCTCGAACAAGGCTTCCGCCTCGGCGACAAGGGGGCGGTGGCGCTCGACCGTGTAGACGCGCCGGCAGAGCGCTGCCAGAACCGCCGCCTGATAGCCCGAGCCGGTGCCGATCTCGAGCACCGTATCGCGCGGGCCGGGCGCGAGCGCCTGCGTCATCAGCCCCACGACCGAGGGCTGGCTGATCGTCTGCCCGCACGCGATCGGCAGCGGGGTGTCCTCATAGGCGCGGTCGGCGAAATGGCCGCGCACGAAGGCGCCGCGGTCGATCTGCTCCATCGCGGCGAGAACGCGCGGATCGGTGACCCCGCGCGAGCGGAGCTGGAACAGGAACCGCATCTTGCGCTCGGCCAGATCGGGCCCGGCAGGCGCCCGGCTGTCGCGCCCGCCACCGTCCGAGCCTTCGCCTGCGCCGCCGCCGTTCATCGCGGCGCGTCCTCGCCAAGCGCCGAGGCCAGATCGTCCAGCGATGCGTGGCAGGTCAGATCGGCGCGCATGGGCGTGACCGACACGAACCCGTCCATATTCGCCGCCACATCGCTGCCGGGCGTTGCGGGCGCGTCTTGCGGCCCGCCCGTCACCCACAAAAAGCGCCGCCCGTTCGGCGCCGTATAGGGCATCACGCCCATCCGCACATCGCGCCGCTTGCCCTGCGGCGCGACGCGCAGCCCCGCCACATCGGCGGCAGCAAGAGGCGGGAAATTCACATTGTAGAACAGGCGGAAGTCGATGTCGGACTGCCAGTCGCCGTGATCGAGAAGCCGGCGGATCACCCCGGCGCCATGCCGGCGCGCCGCCTCGAACGGATCATCCAGCGACGCCGTCTCAGGCCCCATATACTGCGACAGCGAAATCGCCGGCAGGCCCTGAAGCGCGGCCTCCATCGCGCCGCCGACAGTGCCCGAATACATGACATTCTCGCCCGCGTTATTGCCGCGATTGACGCCCGAGATCACCAGATCGGGCAAAGCGTCCGCCATGATGTCGTGGACCGCCGCCAGCACGCAATCGGCCGGGCTGCCTTCGGCGGCATAGCGGCGCGGGGCGAGCCGGGCGATCATCGTCGGGTGCGCGTAAGAGATGCAATGCGCGACGCCCGATTGCTCGAAAGCCGGGGCGACCACCCAGACCTCGCCGCCGGGGCCGGCGAGCTCGGCCGCGATCTCTTCCGCGACCGCAAGACCCGGCGCATTGATCCCGTCGTCGTTGGTAATCAAGATCCGCATGGCCCGCCCGCTTTTGTTCCCCTGCGCCCTGATTAGCCGCCGCAGCCATGCGCTTCAAGGATATCCGCGCGGGTTTGCCGCATGACGCGCCACTCGCGCCCCTCCCCCGAGAAAAAACCGTCATTCGCGCGCTGCGGCGGCTGAGGGCTTTGACCTTTGGGCGAACGCGCGGCAATAATCGCTTTGCCACACGGAGCCGGAATGCTGATCTATCTGCCCATCGCCGAAGTTTCGGTCAACGCCTTCACGCTGATCGGGCTTGGCGGGATCGTCGGGCTGATGAGCGGGCTGTTCGGCGTCGGCGGCGGGTTTTTGATAACGCCTCTGCTGTTCTTTATCGGCATCCCGCCCGGCATCGCCGTCGCGACCGGCGCCAATCAGGTCGTCGCAAGCTCGATCTCGGGCGTTCTGGCGCATCTGAAAAAGCGCAGCGTCGATCTGCGGATGGGGAGCGTTCTGCTGATCGGCGGGCTGGTCGGCTCGGGGGCGGGGGTGTTCGTCTTCAACATCCTCCAGCAGATCGGGCAGGTCGAGCTGGTCGTTCAGATCCTTTATGTCGTGATGCTGGGCGCTGTGGGCGGCATGATGCTGCAAGAAAGCCTGCGCGCCCTGTCGCGATCGCGCGCAGGCGTGCGCCCCGCGCGGCGTCATCACGGCTGGATCCACGCGCTGCCGTTCAAGATCAAGTTCCGCCGCTCGGGGCTTTATCTCTCGGTGATCCCGCCTTTGGTGGTCGGGTTCGGGGTCGGGCTGATGTCCGCGATCATGGGTGTCGGCGGCGGGTTCATCATGGTGCCGGCGATGATCTATCTGCTTGGAATGCCAACGAAAGTCGTGATCGGCACGTCGCTGTTCCAGATCACCTTTGTGACCGCGTTCACGACGCTCATGCACGCGATCAGCTATAACACCGTCGATGTGATGCTGGCCGTGCTGCTGATCGTCGGGGGCGTGACCGGCGCGCAGATCGGAACGCATCTGGGCGCAAGGCTGCGGGCCGAGCAGCTTCGCATCCTGCTCGCGCTTCTGGTGCTGGCGGTGTGTGCCAAGCTGGCGATGGATCTCTTCCTGACGCCCGACGATCTCTTTTCGCTGACGCCGGGGATCGTGTGATGCGCGCGCTGTGGACCCTCGCCTTTCTGCTCGCCCCCTGCCTCGCCGCGGCGGAGGAGCCTGCGCCGATGCAGGGGCCGGACTTCACCACCTATCAGTTCCCGCAGCCCGCCCAGCCCGAAGAGCCGCCCGCCCCGCCGGCCGAGCAGGTCGTCGCGGGCCTCTCGAGCGACGATATCGCGATCAGCACCAGCTTTGACGGCTCCGAGATCATCATCTACGGCGCCATCAAGCGCGAGACGCCGATCCCCGAAGGCGCGCCCTTGCAGGTGATTGCGACGGTCGAGGGGCCCTCGCGCTCGGTCACTGTCCGCCGCAAGGAACGGCGCTTCGGCATCTGGGTCAACACGCAATCGGTCAATGTCGGCGCGGCGCCGAGTTTCTATGCGGTGTCCTCGACCGCGCCGCTGGCCGATATTCTGGACCCCGCCGAGGACACGCAGTTCCGCATCTCGATCCCGCTGGCGCTGCGCGCCTTCGCGCGCCCGGTCGAGGTGGACAACCCCGCCGAGTTCACCGAGGCGCTGCTGCGTCAGCGTATCGCCGAGGGCATCTACCGGCTGGACGAAGGCGGCGCCTATCTTGCGGAACAGACGCTGTTTCGCGCCGATTTCCGCCTGCCCGCCAATCTGGTCGAGGGCAGCTACCGCGTGCGGATTTTCCTGCTGCGGGGCGGCGAGGTGATCGACGCCTACCGCGCCCCGCTCGAGGTGCGCAAGGTCGGGCTCGAGCGGTGGCTTTACCGCATGGCCTATGATCAGCCGTTTCTTTACGGGCTGATGTCGCTGGCGATCGCGGCGCTTGCGGGCTGGGCGGCTTCGGCTGCGTTCCGCTCGCTCCAGCGGCGCTAGGCCGGCCTTGCGCGCGCTGCTATGGGCAGGCTAGATCGCCCCATGAGCCAGCCGACAAACGCATTGTTTTCACGCATCTGGGCCGATTACCTGAAGCCTCACTCGGCTGTCATGGCGGTTGCGTTTACCTTCATGGTGATCGAGGGCTCGACCCTCGCGGCGCTGAGCTGGATGCTCAAGCCGCTGTTCGACCGGGTGTTTGTCGGCGGCGATACGGGCGCGATCTGGTGGGTGGGGGGCGCGATTTTCTCGCTGTTTCTGATCCGGGCGTTCACATCGGTGATCAACCGCACCCTCCTCGCGCGGGTCTCGCAGGCGGTCGCGGCGCGGATGCAGACCGATCTTCTGGGCCATATCATGCGGCTCGACGCGCAGTTCTTCCAGACCAACCCGCCCGGCGCGCTGCTCGAGCGGATCCAGGGCGACACGATGGCGGTTCAGGACATCTGGCGGGTGTTCATCACCGGGGCCGGGCGCGATATCGTCTCGCTGATCGCCTTGTTCGCGGTGGCGCTTGCGATCGACCCGCGCTGGACGGCGATCGCGCTTGTCGGCGCGCCGCTGCTGATCCTGCCGACGCTGCTTGTTCAGCGCTATATCAGGCGCAAGATGCGCGACACGCGGGTGCGCGCCTCGGACCGGGCGACGCGGATCGACGAGGTGCTGCACGGTATCCAGACCGTGCGCCTCAACCGGATCGAGGATTATCAGCAGGCGCGTTTCGCCGCGATCGTGGACAAGATCCGCGATTCCGAGACACGGATCGCGGGGATCGGGGCGGTCGTGCCGGCCCTGATCGACGTGGTGACGGGGCTGGGCTTTGTCGGCGTTCTGTGGCTCGGCGGGGCGGAGGTCACTGCGGGCGAGCGGACGGTCGGCGATTTCATGGCGTTCTTCACCGCGCTGTCGCTCGCCTTCCAGCCGCTGCGGCGGCTTGGCGCGCTTGCCGGAAGCTGGCAGATCGCGGCGGCCTCGCTGGAGCGGATCTACGGCATTTTCGACACACGCGCGACGGTGCTGTCCGGCGCGCGGGCCGAGGCGCCCGATAGCACCGAGATCAGGCTGGACGATGTGCATCTGTCCTATGGCGATCACCCGGTGCTGAACGGGCTGAGCTTTACCGCAGAGCCCGGCCAGACAACCGCGCTTGTCGGCCCGTCCGGTGCCGGAAAATCAACTGTTTTCAACCTGCTGACGCGGATGATCGACCCGCGCTCGGGGCAGGTGACGCTCGGCGGGGTGGATCTGCGCGATTATGATTTGGCGACGCTCCGCGATCAGTTTTCGGTCGTCAGTCAGGAACCCGCGCTCTTTGACGAGACCTTGCGCGACAATATCACGCTCGGCAATCCGGCCGAGCCCGAGGCCCTCGCGCGCGCGTTGCGCACCGCCCATGTGAGCGATTTCGCCGAGCGTCTGCCCCACGGCCTCGCCAGCCGCGCCGGCCCGCGCGGATCGGCACTGTCGGGCGGGCAGCGGCAGCGGATCGCGATCGCGCGCGCGGTGCTGCGCGACGCGCCGATCCTGCTGTTGGACGAGGCGACAAGCGCGCTTGATGCGGCGTCCGAACGGCTGGTTCAGGCGGCGCTTGACGATCTGTCGCAGGACCGCACCACGCTTGTCATCGCGCACCGGCTTTCAACCGTGCGCGCGGCGGACAAGATCGTCGTGATCGAGGCCGGGCGGGTTGCAGAACAGGGCAGTCATGACCAGTTGATGGCCAAAGACGGGGCCTATGCCGCCCTTGTCCGCCTGCAATTCGGAGCGCGAGAATGACCCGCAGTGTTTACCGCATCACCGGCCCGGACCGGATCAATTTCCTTCAGGGTCTCATCACCGGCGACATGCGCCGCCTGCCGCTTTACGCCGCGCTCCTGACCCCGCAAGGCAAGTATCTCGCGGATTTTTTCGTTGTGGATGAAGGGGATGCGCTGCTTCTTGATCTTGACGCGGCGCAAGCGGATGACGTGATCCGCCGGCTGTCGCTTTACAAGCTGCGCTCGGACGTTGCGATTGAAAAGACCGATATCGCGGTCACGCGCGGCACCGGCGCGCCGCCCGAGGGCGCGATTGCCGACCCGCGCCATCCCGCGCTCGGCTGGCGCGGCTACGGGGTGGGCGCGGATGACGGCACCGATTGGGACGCGCTGCGAATCGAGCATCTGATCCCCGAGGCGGGCGCCGAGCTGATCCCGAACGAGACCTTCATTCTCGAAGCCGGTTTCGAGCGTCTGAACGGCGTCGATTTCCGCAAGGGCTGCTATGTCGGGCAAGAGGTCACCGCCCGCA
>JAUNRZ010000119.1:0-2062 GCA_030539455.1 Paracoccus sp. (in: a-proteobacteria)
ATGCGCAGATCGGGCATCCGGCGGCGCAGATAGCGCGCGGCGGTCGCCCCGCCAAACCCGCCGCCGACCACGACGACATGGGCGCCGTTCTGGGCGCGTGCGATATGGGGCAGGGACAGCGAGGCCGCGCCCGCCGCGATCAGACCAAGCGTCGAGCGACGCGTGAGGTTAAAGCGTGCCATCATTCCACCTCCGAGAAATAGCGGGCCAGAGCGTCGATCTGCTCTTCGGTATAGCCGAGCATGTGGCGCGTCATGATCGTGGCGCCTTCGACCTCGCCCGCGCGGAAGGCGAGCATTTTTTCCTTAAGATCCTCGTAGGATTTGCCGGCGATCGAGGGGATGGCGTCGGGCGAATGACCGTCCGGGCCGTGGCAGCTTGCGCAGTTATGCGCCAGAACGGACTGCTCGTCCTCGCTGATGGCAAGCGCGGGGCCGGCCAGTGCGCAGACGGCAAACGCCGCTGCAACGATCTGTGTTCGCATGAGATTTTCCCTGTTGTTCTGTCGTTGATTGACAGCGATGTTAGCGGCGGGTGCGACAATCTGTCAATCGAGACAGCCCGTTCAGCGCAGCGAGCCCAAAAGCCGCTCGATCGGCGCGTGATCGTCGGTGAGCATGAGCGGCGCCCTGGCCGCTGCCATCCGCGCCATCGCCCCTTCCGAGACGCGCTGCGCGATCTGCCCGATCACCGGGCGGTCGGTGGGACTTTGCGCGCCCATCAGGATGAAGATCCGCCGGTTCTCGCTATGGGCGACGGGCTCGGCCCAAAGCTCGACCGTGGGGAAGGCGGTTTTCATCGTGTGATAGAGCGCGCCGACCAATTCGAGCCGGTCCATACGGTCGATGACGTTCATCACGAACACCCCGTCATCATTCAGCCGCGAGCGGGCGAGCTGAAAGAACTCTCGCGTGATGAGGTGCGGCGGGACCGCGATATCGGTGAACGCATCGCCGACGATGACGTCATAGCGCGCCGGGTCTTGCAGCAGAGCGATGCGGGCATCGACGGCGCGGGTCTCGGCCATATCGGGCGAGAACCAGAATTTCTCGGTCGCGATGCGTGTGACCTCGGGGTCGATTTCGGCCACGACCTGACGGCTCGTGATGTCCGCCCACGCGCGCGGCAGGGTGAAGCTGCCGCCGCCGATGAAGAAGGCCGAGAACTCGCGCCCCTCCATCCGGTGCCTTGTCAGCCCGTCAAGGATCGCGCCGTGGGGTGTCAGCATCGCCTGCGGGTCGGCCTCGTCCGAGATGCCGTGGACCAGATGATCGAGCACGAGGAGCCGTTGCCTCTGCCCCTCGCGCGGGTCGAGATCGTCGGTGCGGATGCAGAAATACTGCGATTCGCGCAGGCACGGGCCGGGGAGGGCGGCTGCCGCGCCGCCGAGCAGCAAGGCCGCAGCAGCGGCGATCATGCCCGGCGCACGCTCGCGCCCGGCAAGGGAGAAGGAGATCGCGGCGATGGCGGCGTAGATCACCGTGACCGCTGCGAGCGTTCCGACCGAGCCGAGCCAGCTTATGAACACGAACCCCGCCAGCAGCGTGCCGGCGATCGCCCCGACCGCGCCGGCGGCGAACATCGCGCCAAGCGCGCGGCCCGACTGCGCCCCGGCGCGCGCGACCGCGATCTGGGTCAGGATCGGCGCGGGGATGCCGGCGAATACGGATGGAAGGAAGAACGCCGCAAAGCAGATCGCGACGATGGCGGCGACCGGGTTCTCGATCACGCCCAGCACCGGCCCCGCGCTTGCCCTCAGAACGAACACCGCCCCCGCCGTGGTGAGCGCCGCGGCAACCATCGCCCAGCCATTGGCGGCAAGCGCGGCGCGCGGCGCGCGCTCGGCCAGACGCCCGCCGATCCAGTGCCCGACCGAAAACCCGGCCAGCACCACGGCGATCACCGAGGTCCATGTGTAAAGCGACATCCCCACATAGGGCGCGAGCATCCGCCCCGCGACGATCTCGACGATCAAACTCGCCGCCGAAACAACCGCCTGCATGGCCACGAAAACAGAAAGACGCATCACTCCCCCGGCTTGAATGGCGCGAGCCTAACGCGC
>JAUNRZ010000119.1:2162-6882 GCA_030539455.1 Paracoccus sp. (in: a-proteobacteria)
AGCGCCCGCCCTCTTAGCCTGAAAGCGGGGGAAGGGACGATGATTGCTTTGAGTTCTTCTGCGCAGAGGAACGGCGCGAGCGCCGACGCTTGGCAAAAGCGCGCGTCGGGCGGGCGTTCCTGCCGCGCCCTTGCGCGCTCGGCTGGACACGGGCCAATTTGCGGCTGGATCGCCCTCGATCAAGGCACGCCGCCCTTCTGGCCGCCACCAGACTCCACCCGCTCTGCCCCCGCACAGCCGCGTGGCTTCAGCTTTGAGGCTCGCCGTAGCGCTCCCCGTTGCCTCGCGCGATCGCCCGCTCCACCCCACACCCTCCCGCCAGCCGCTCCCCGCCATGCCGCTTGAGCCGCGCCCTGATCGCCCGCTTTTCCTCGAGAGGGCCGCTTACCGGCGGCGGCGGCTGCGCGATGCGGCGCGGGTGTTGCCAGCGGTGTCGCTGCTGCTTTGCGTGGTGCCGGTGATCTGGACGCCCAAGGCGATGAGTTTTGCGGGCGGGGCGATCTGGTTCTTCGCCGTCTGGCTCGCGATCGTGGTGCTCTCGGGGGTGCTCCACCTCGCGCTTGGCCGGCAGCGCGGCGCGGAGCGCAGCGATGAGCTTTGACGGTCTCGTTTTCGCCTGCCTCGTCTATGTCGCGGCAATGTTTCTCATCGCCTGGGCCGCCGACCGCGCGGCCGAGCGGGGGCGCACGGGCTGGACCGGCTCGCCGCTTGTCTACACGCTCTCGCTGTCGGTCTATTGCACGGCCTGGACCTTCTACGGAGCGGTCGGTTACGCGGACCGGGCCGGGCTCGAGTTCCTGACGATCTATCTTGGCCCCACCATCGTCTTCGCCGGGGGCTGGTGGGGGCTGCGCAAGCTGATCCGGGTGGCGCGGATGCACCGGGTCAGCTCGGCCGCCGACCTGATCTCGGCGCGTTATGGCAAGTCGAACCCGCTCGCCGCGTTCGTGACGCTTCTGCTTGCCATTGCCGGGATGCCCTATATCGGGCTTCAGCTTCAGTCGATCACGGTCTCGTTCGGCGCGTTTGCGTCCGATTCGGACGCGCTGCCGGCGGGGCTCAGCTTCTGGCTCGCGGCGGGGCTTGCGCTGTTTGCGATCCTCTTTGGCACGCGCAACCTTGCCGCGGATGAGCGCCATCACGGTGTCGTCATGGCCATCGCGCTCGAGGCGGTCGTCAAGCTGCTCGCGTTTCTGGTGCTGGGCGCGTGGGTGGTCTGGGGGCTGGCGGACGGGCCGGGCGATGTATTGGCGCGCATCGCCTCCGTCGCCGAAAGCCCCAAGGCAGAGGGCTGGACGCTGAAGCCCGACCGATGGGCCACGCTCATTTTCGTCTCGGGCGTTGCGATCGTGACGCTGCCGCGCATGTTTCAGGTGCTGGTCGTCGAGGCGACGGACGAGAACGCCATCACCTCGGCGGCCTGGGCGTTTCCGGCCTATCTGCTGGCGATGTCGCTGTTCGTTCTGCCCATAGCGGTTGTCGGGCGCCAGATCCTCGGCCCGGAGGCCGACCCCGATCTTTACGTTCTGAGCCTGCCGCTCAGCCAGGGGCAGGACGGGCTGGCGCTGCTGGTTTTTCTGGGCGGGTTCTCGGCCGCGACCTCGATGGTGGTCATCGCGTCGATCGCGCTTGCCACGATGATCTCGAACCACTGGATCGTGCCGGTCTGGCTTCATCTGCGCCGCCCCGAGACGCCCGAGGCGCGCAACATGGACGGCGTCGATCTGCGCGGCCCGGTGCTGATCGCGCGGCGCGCGGCGATCGTGATGGTGCTGGCGGGCGGCGCGCTTTATCAGCAGCTTTCGGGCGGCGGCGCGGCGCTTGCGGCGATGGGCACGGTTGCCTTTATCGGCGTCGCGCAGATGCTGCCCGCGATGCTGGGCGGGCTGCTTTGGCGCGGCGGCACGCGGATTGCGGCCTATGGGGGCCTCGCCTCGGGCGGGGCGATCTGGCTTGCGGCGGTGTTTCTGCCCTCGCTCGGGCTGATCGCCGCGCCGCCCGTGCCGCCCGGCGTCGATCCGCAAGCGTTCTGGATTTTCACCTCGCTTGCGGTCAACGCGGCCATTTACATCGCCTTGTCCCTGCTGACCATTCCCGGCCCGAATGAGCGGCTCCAGGGCCTGTCATTCGTCAACGCCCTGACGCCCGATCATACGCTGGACGTGCCCGCCCGCCCCGGCGGTGCGGCGCGGGCCGAGGCGCTTTTGACGATGGCGCGGCGCATTTGGGGCGGTGACGAGGCGCTGCGCTTTTTCCGCGCCGAGGCGGAAAAGCAGGGCAAGACCGGTTTTCTGCCCGACCCGAGCGCGGGGTTCCTTGCACGGCTCGAGCGCCGCCTTGCCGGCTCGGTCGGGACCGCGACGGCGCATACGATGGTCGCGCAGGTTGCGGGCAGCGGCAGCACCACGGTTGCCGATCTCATCAACCTCGCCGGCGAGGCGCAGCGCGCCAAGGACCGCGCGCACCAGCTTATGGGCGATCAGGAAGAGCTGGCCCGCACCGCCCGCCGCCTTCAGGAGGCGAATGAGCATCTCACCGCGCTCTCGGTTCAGAAGGATGCGTTTCTTGGCCAGATCAGCCATGAGCTGCGCACGCCGATGACCTCGGTGCGGGCGTTTTCCGAGCTTCTGATGATGCCCGCTCTCTCGGACGAGGACCGCACCCGCTTTGCCGCGATCATCCATGACGAATCAAAGCGCCTGACCCGGCTGCTGGATGATCTGCTGGACCTTTCCGTGCTGGAAAGCGGGCGGGCGCAGCTCAATATGGGGCTCGTCAATCTCCATGATCTGATCGACCGCGCCTTGACATCGTCGGGCGCGGTGCGCACCGGGCGCGCCTTTACGGTGGACCGCGACGCGCCCTCCGAGCATATCGCGATCTTCACCGATGCCGACCGGCTGCTTCAGGTGTTCATCAACCTCATCACCAATGCGCGCAAATATTGCGACGCGCCGAACACGGTGCTGAACATCCGCGCCCGCCAGAAGGGCCGCGCGGTCGAGGTCGATTTCATCGATAACGGCTCGGGGATCGAGACCGAAAAGCAGCTTCTCGTGTTCGAGAAATTCGCGCGGCTCAATGATCCTGCGCGGGCCGGCGGCGCGGGGCTGGGGCTGGCGATCTGCCGCGAGATCATGACCGCGCTTGGCGGGTCGATCACCTATCTGCCGGGGCAGGGCGGAGCGGCGTTCCGCGTGATCGTGCCGGCCCGGCCAAACGCGGGCCAGCCGGGCGCGGCTGCTTGACCCGCTCTCGCGTAAACGGTTTTTCAACCTCTTCATGCAATGTTGCGCCATGACGGAACGATTCGATCAGGGCGGCTAGTCGTATGGCAGGGCACAAAGAAGCAGCGGGGGATCTCGCGCCGCGCCACGATTTGCGCGCATGGCTCCGCGCACGGCAAGGCGCGCCGGCCCCGCCTGCCGCCTCGCCCCGGCGCGCGGTCTCGATCGCCGTGGGGCGTGCGGCGCAGCGCGCCTGCGGGCTCGCGGTGCTGCCCGGCGCGGTAGAGCTGCCGCGCGTTACGCTGGCGGAAATCCCCGATCTGCTGCCGACCCAGCCCTTGCTGATCGTGGTGGAAGGCAGCGGCGAAAGGCTTGGGCTTGTGGCGCTCTGCCGCTCGCTAGTGGCGGCGATCATCGAGATGAACTCGATGGGCCGCGTCTCGCCCGCCGAGCCGCGAGAGCGGCGCCCGACCCGCACCGACGCCGCGATCTGCGCGGAATTCGTCAACGCCGCCTTGTGCGAGCTTGGGGTGGAACTCGCCGCCGTCGCGCCCGGCCTTGGCGCGGAAAGCTACCGCTACGCCAGTTTCATCGAAGACCCGGGCCCGGTCGAGCTGATGCTGGACGATGCCGCCTATCGCGCGGTCGATTTCACGATGCGCGTCGGCAAGGGCGGGCTGCGCGAGGCGCGGCTGTTCGTCATGCTGCCCGAGCCGGCAGAGGCGTTGGGCCTGCCGATGGCCGGCAAGGCGCGCCATACGGATGCGGGGCAAAGCGCACCCGCGCGCCCCAATCTGGCCGCCGCCCTGCGCGCCGCGCCGCTTGATCTGGGTGCGGTGCTGCATCGCCAGCAGGCGACGCTCGGCCAGCTACGCCGCATTGCCGCCGAGGGCGGCGATCTCGCGCTCCACGGCGCCGCGCTCGAGATGGTGCGGATCGAGGCGGCGGATGGGAGCGTGCTGTTCAACGCGCGCCTTGGCGAATTGCGCGGCGCGCCCGCGCTGCGTGTTCTGGCGCAAGGCGCATCAACGAACGAGGCCGCGATTGACGGAGCGCCGGGTGCGCTCGCCGTCAGCGCGAACCTCTTTGCGGCCGAGCCGGACCTACCCCAAAGCGCCGCCGCGCCGTTCGATCTATGCGCCATGGACGAGCCGCCGATGGAGGATCTCGCGGCGCCCGACCCGTTCCGCAGCCCCGCAGATGAGGCGAGCGAGGCAGACCCGGACGCCGAGCCCGCGCCCCTCGCAATGCGCATGATCATCGACTGATCCGCCCTGCGGCACACGCATAAGCTGCGCTTTTGGCCCATTTGGCCCGAAAGATGCGATAAATCGACAACGCCGCGCCGGCAATTGGCGTTCAGGCTTGAAAAAACCGCTGCTCCGGCTCATGTATCGCCAGCTTGCCGCGCTTGGCGGGCGATCTAACACGGAGTGAACATGGCCAAGGAAGAAATGCTCGAATTCCCCGGCGTCGTGAAGGAACTCCTGCCC
>JAUNRZ010000120.1 GCA_030539455.1 Paracoccus sp. (in: a-proteobacteria)
ACGCCGAGACGATCGCCTGGCTGCAAAAGCACCTGATCGAATATCCCGGCACGATCCTCGTCGTGACCCATGACCGCTATTTCCTCGACGACATCACCGGCTGGATTCTCGAGCTCGATCGCGGGCGCGGTATCCCCTACGAGGGCAATTATTCCGCTTGGCTGGAACAGAAGGCCAAGCGGCTGGCGCAAGAGGCGCGTGAGGACAAGGCGCGGCAAAAGCAGCTCGAGCGCGAGCTGGACTGGATCCGCGCCGGCGCGAAAGCCCGTCAGGCCAAGCAGAAGGCACGGATCAACGCCTATAACGATCTCGCCTCGCAATCCGAGCGCGACAAGCTGACCCGCGCGCAGATCATCATCCCGAACGGCGAGCGTCTGGGCGGCAAGGTGATCGAGGTCTCGGGCCTGAAAAAAGCGATGGGCGACAAGCTCTTGATCGAGGATCTGGATTTCGCGCTGCCGCCGGGTGGTATCGTCGGCGTCATCGGGCCGAACGGGGCGGGCAAATCGACGCTCTTTCGGATGCTGACGGGCAACGAGACCCCCGATTCCGGGGAGATCAATTTCGGCGACACGGTCAAGCTGTCCTATGTCGATCAGTCGCGCGATGCGCTTGATGCGGACAAGACGGTCTGGGAAGAAATCTCGGGCGGGGCCGAACAGATCGTGCTGGGCGACGCGCAGATGAACAGCCGCGCCTATTGCAGCGC
The DNA here is from genome assembly GCA_030539455.1 of Paracoccus sp. (in: a-proteobacteria). GTDB lineage: Bacteria > Pseudomonadota > Alphaproteobacteria > Rhodobacterales > Rhodobacteraceae > Paracoccus. The sequence goes on from JAUNRZ010000120.1 coordinate 710, forward strand.
GTTCAACTTCAAGGGCGGCGATCAGCAGAAGAAGGTCGGCCTCCTGTCGGGCGGTGAGCGCAACCGCGTCCACATGGCCAAGCTGCTGAAATCGGGCGGGAATGTGCTGCTGCTTGACGAGCCGACCAACGATCTGGACGTCGAGACGCTGCAAGCTCTGGAGGCCGCGCTGGAAGATTTCGCCGGCTGCGCGGTCATCATCTCGCACGACCGCTTCTTCCTTGACCGGCTCTGCACCCATATCCTCGCCTTCGAGGGCGACGCCCATGTCGAGTGGTTCGAGGGCAATTTCGAGGATTACGAGGCCGACAAGATCCGCCGCCTCGGCCCCGATGCCGTAGAGCCTAAGCGGGTGAAGCATAAGAAGTTCACGCGTTAGAGTGCGGCGCGCCTGCTAATGAAGTGCGGGCGCGGCGCGATCGAGTTAGCGGCTTGGGCGGGGCGCGGCCGCGCCCTTCCAGATCAAGAAAAGCGCGGCGTCCTTTAGCCCGGCATGGGCTTTGGGCGCCGCCGCTTGACCATAATCCCGCCCGATCGCGGCGCGGGCGGGAACAAACCGAGCCAACGCCGCCGCAGGGCGACGCGATGCCTGCAAGACCCGCCGCGCTGTGTCCCCTTGTTAACGCTCAACCTTTATCAAATCTTGCGTGGCGGAACCCCGGCCCCTGCCAGCGGTTGAGACATGAGCGTAACGAAAAACGAAAGGACAACGCCATGATGCGCGGAGGTTTGCTTTGGCTGCTGGGGATCCCGCTGCCGATCATCATTATCCTGTTCCTGCTCGGCGTCTTTTAAGACCCGCCGCAGCAACGAAAAACGCGCACCCTCGGGTGCGCGTTTTTATTTTGCGCCGAACGGCTCACGCCCAGTCCCAGGGGATCGTGAACTGGCCCAGCTTTTCGCGGACGGCCTGCTCGTTCACATCGCCGTGGCGCGAGAGGCGCGCGACGAGGCCGCGCTTCTTATCCTCGAACACCTCGGCGACCTGCGCGCCGGTCCCTTCGAGCTCTTCGTCAAAGATCCGCCGGATCGCGCGGCGGCGCAGATCGGGTTTGAAGATCTTCCCGACCGCGGTTTTTGGCAGCTCGGGCAGGATCTCGAGGTATTTCGGCACGGCGGCGCGCTCGGGGATATGGGCGGCGGCATGGGCCAGAAGCTCGGCCTCGGTGGCGGTGGCGCCCTCGACAAGCTCGACATAGACGCAAGGCAGCTCTCCCGCGAACGCGTCCGGCTGGCCAATGGCGCCCGCGAAGGCGACGGCTTCATGCGCGGCAAGGGCCTCTTCGATCTCGGCCGGGTCGATATTATGCCCGCCCCGGATGATCAGATCCTTGGCCCGCCCGGTGATCCACAGATACCCGTCCGCGTCGATCCGCCCCAGATCGCCGGTCCGCAGGAAGCGCCCCTCGGCGAAGAGATCGCGGTTCTTGTCCTCTTCGGTATAGGTCGAGCCCTCGTAAACGCCCGGGTTCGCGACGCAGATCTCGCCGACCTCGTCCGTTGCGCATTCACGGAACCCATCGCCGTTGCGATCGAGAATCCGCACATGGGTATAGGGAAGCGGGATCCCCACCGAGCCGACTTTCTTGAGCCCGTCCACAGGGTTACACGACACAAGACAGGTCGCTTCGGTCAGCCCGTAGCCTTCCGCGATCTCGACACCGGTGGCCGCCTTGAAGCGGTTGTAAAGCTCGACCGGCAGCGGGGCCGAGCCGGAAATCGCCGTCCGCAGGCTGGAAACATCCGCATCGACCTTGCGCTGCATCAGAGCCGCGATGGCGGTCGGCACGGTGATCAGGAACGTGACCTGCCACCGCTCAATCAGCTTCCAGAAATTGTCGAACACCCCGTCGCCGCGATAGCCGGCCGGGGTCGGCATCACCATATGAGCGCCCGAGGCGATGCAGGACATCAAGATCGGGTAGGCGGCAAAGACGTGGAACAGCGGGAGCGGGCAGATCAGAACATCGCTCTCGCTGAACAAAAGCCGCCCGCCCAGCCAGCCATTATAGATCATTCCCGAATATTTATGCTGCGCGACCTTGGGCAGGCCGGTCGTGCCGCCGGTGTGGAAATAGGCGGCGACGCGGTCTTGCTGGACATCCTCGAATTCCAGCGCGGCGTGGTTTTTCGACGAGGCGGCGGCCTCGAAATCGAGCACCTGCGCGTGGTGCCGCGCGGTTGTTTTCGGCCGCATGAGCGGGACGATGAATTTCTTGATCCCGGTCAGATGGCGGTTGAGGTCGATTTCGAGCACCGTCTCGACATTGGGCGCAAGCGCGACCGCCTGCGCCGCCTTCTGCGCAACGTCGGTTTTGGGGAAAGATTTGAGCGTTACCAGCACCTTGGCGTTCGTATTGCGCAAGATCCCGGCGATGTTTTCGGCGTCGAGCAGCGGGTTGATCGGGTTGACGATCCCCGCCGTCGCGCCGGCGAGCAGAACGACCGGCGTTTCGATGCTGTTCGGCAGCAGATAGGCGACCGTGTCCTGCGGGCCGATCCCGAGGCTGCGAAACAGATTGGCGGTCTCGGTGACACGCTCATGCAGCTCGGTCCAGGTCAGCGTTGTCGCGTGATCGCGCGGGCCGGACAAAAGCTGGAACGATATGGCGGGCCGGTGCGGAAATTTATCGCGCGTGCGTGTCAGAAAGCCGTAAATCGTGGTGGCAACGTCACGCTCGTCGTAAGGTTTCTCGTTCTCTACCGCATCGCGGTCCGCAATCGAGGTGAATCTCGCCATCTCTCTCCCCTTGGCCAACTGTTATGAGTTGGCGCCAAGAATGGGGCGAAATGGGGCAGCGGGGCAAGCTTTGTCGCCCCGCAGTGTCGTAAAACGCGGCGTCAGATCGCGCGATTACTGCGGGATACGCAGTTTCTGGCCGGGATAAATCTTGTCCGGGTCGGTCAGCATCGGCTTGTTCGCCTCGAAGATGAGCGGGTATTTATTCGCGCTGCCGAGATATTTCTGAGCGATCGCGGACAGGGTATCGCCCTTCTTGACGTCATGGAAAATCGGCGCGCCCGAGGTGCTGGCGGTCGATTCCAGTTGCGGCTTCTCGCCCTCGGCCGTCTGGCCCGCAGCCTCGCCGGCCGCCTCGGGAAGATCCGCCTCGACTCGCGCAATGCCCTCGATATTGCCGACGGCAAGCACGAGTTTCTCAAGCGTTTCACGGTCGGCGCCGCGCCCCTCGATATGAACCGTGTCCCCGCTCAGCCGCAGCTTGACGTTCTTGTCGCTCAGCCCAAGCGCCCGGATTTCCTTGGTCAGCGCCTCGACCTTGCGGTCGGTGTCCGACTTCTGATCCTGCGCGGGCTGGGCCTCGGCGGCCTCGGCCTTCCCGAAAACGGACTTGCCTGCATTTTTAGCGAAATCCCAGAATGCCATGGAATTATCCTTTCATAAGCGGTTCCGAGCAGTAAACGCACGGGAAGGGCGCAGGTTCCGAATGGTTAAGGTATTGTTAATGATAAAGTTTTAGGCATTACGCGTTTCGCGATTGGCGATTTTTGTGCCAGCTTGCCCCGGATGGCGAAGAAGGGGACGGCATGGCGTATCTGGCACGGTTTCTGGGACTTATCGCGGCGTTTTGCGCGGGCGGCGCGGCGGCAGAGCCGCACCGGATCAGTGTCCGCACTGATCTGACCATCGTTCAGGCAGCGCAGCCGGGACGGCCAAGCTGCGGGATGATCGCGCCCGAAGATGCGCAGGGCGCTTTGGCCGAGACGAACGCGCTGCGGCGCGCGCATGGGCTGGCGCCCCTGCGGGTGAACCGCGCGCTGTCGCTTTCGGCCGCCAATCACGCCTGCGAAATGGCTGCGCGCGGGCTGATGACGCATGAGGGGCTTAACGGCTCGGGGCCCGGACAGCGCGCGCGTCAGGCGGGTCTCTCGCCCGCGATGACGGCGGAAAATATCGCGGCCGGTCCGTTCAACCGCGAACGGGTGGTGATGGAGTGGGCGCGCTCGGCCGGGCATCGGGGGAATATCCTGATCCCGCAAATGCGTGAATTCGGGATCGGAAGCGCGCTTGCCAGCGACGGGCGAACGGTGTTCTGGGCAGCCGTCTATGCCGCGCCCGGGGGCCGGCGCGGGCGTTAGACGTGCTCGCCGCCGGTGAATTGCAATCGGGCAAGGCGGGCATAAAGCCCGTCTTCGGCGACAAGCTGGTCGTGGGTTCCTTGCGCGACGATCCGGCCCTGATCGAACACGATGATCCGGTCCGCCTTCTTCACCGTCGCCAGCCTGTGCGCGATGATGATCGTGGTGCGGCTCCTCGCAAGCTCTTCAACGGCGGCCTGCACCGCCCGTTCGGATTCGGCATCAAGCGCGCTCGTCGCCTCGTCCAGCAGGAGGATCGGCGCATCGCGCAAGATCGCCCGCGCGATGGCGATGCGCTGCTTTTGCCCGCCCGACAGCATCACGCCGCGCTCGCCCAGAAAACTGTCAAAACCGTTCGGCAAAGCGTCGATGAACGCGTCCGCATGGGCCGCACGCGCGGCCGCGCGGATCTCTGCGTCGGTTGCCCCCGGCCGGCCGAAGCCGATATTGTCGCGCGCCGTCGTGCCGAAAATCACCGGATCCTGCGGGACGAGCGAGATCTCCTGCCGGAAATCGGCGCGCGCCATCTCGCGCAGATCGACGCCGTCAATCGTGACGCGCCCCGATTGCGGGTCGTAAAAGCGCTGGATCAACTGGATCACCGTCGTCTTGCCGGCGCCCGACGGGCCGACGAGTGCAACCGTCTCACCCGCCTCGATCGTCATCGAGACATTTTCCAGCGCGGACTGACCGGGCCGGCTCGGGTAGTGAAAGCGAACGGCCTCGAAGCCGATCTCACCGCGCACCGGACGGGGCAGGGGGACGGGGCTTGCGGGGTCGGTGACGGAATCGCCCGCGCTCAGCAATTCGGCCAGACGCTCGGTCGCCCCGGCCGCGCGCTGCAACTCTCCCCAGATCTCGGACAGCGCGCCGACGGAACCCGCGACCATGATCGAGTAGATGACGAATTGCACCAGTTGCCCGACGCTCATCACGCCCGCATCGACATCCCGCGCGCCGATCCACAAAACGCCGATCACGCCGGAAAACACCAGGAAAATGACGATGACCGTCATTTTGGACCGCGTGATGATCCGCCGATGCGCGGACAGATAGCTGTCCTCGGTCAGGCCGGAAAAGCGCGCGCGCATCGCGGTTTCGCTCGTGAAGGCCTGCACCGTCTGCACCGCCAGCAGCGATTCCGACGCGGCGCCCGAGGATGCGGCGATCAGATCCTGATTTTCGCGCCCCAGAACCCGAAGCCGCCGCCCCATCACGACGATCGGCACGATCACCACGGGAACCAGCAGCAGAACCAGTAGGCTCAGCTTCATCGAGGTGAAGATCAGCATCAGCATCCCGCCCGCGAGGATCACCGCGTTGCGCAGCGCAATCGACACGGACGAGCCGATGACCGACTGGATCAGCGTGGTGTCGGTGGTGATCCGCGAGATGATCTCGCCGGTCATGACCCTCTCATAGAAGGCGGGGGACAGGCCGACGACTCGCGCGAAAACTGCCTTGCGCAGATCGGCCACGACCCGCTCGCCCAGCCGGGTTACGAAATAATAGCGCAGGCCGGTCCCGACCGCCAAGGCCGCGACGATCAGCAGGGCGGCGGCGAAATATTCGTCCAGCAGGGCCGAGCGTTCCGCAAAGCCGTCCACCACGCGCCGCACCGCCACCGGCAGCATAAGGCTGATCGCCGCCGTCAGCCCGAGCGCGCCGAGCGCAAGCAGCGCGAGCATCCGGTAGGGGCGGATAAACGGCCAAAGCGCCGACAGCGCGCGGATGCGCTTTGATTTCGGGCGCTCGGCGGCGGCTTGGGTTTGCGGTGGCATGACGGCTCCCTTGGCTCGGGGAGGGTTTACGGAGGAAGCCGCGCGGGGGCAAGCCGGGGCTCAGGTCCGTTTCGGGCGAATGCGGCGAGGCAGGGCATTGTTTGTGAAAATTGATGGATCGGGCTTGCGCGGCGAGATGCTCCGGGACATTGCTTCCGAAGCCGAAGCCGAAGCC
>JAUNRZ010000121.1 GCA_030539455.1 Paracoccus sp. (in: a-proteobacteria)
ATGTCGCGATGCCAGATTTTGACCTGGCCCTCCTGAACCCCCATCGTTGCGCGCAGCACCAGCCAGCAGATCAGCGACAAAACGCCGGCGGCGATCAGCAACCAAGGGAGCGGCGCGCTGACCCCCATCAGCACGAGTGCGCCGATGATGACCGCCGCGATGGCGGTGCCAAGAAAGACATAGCCGGGAATGAACAGCTCGATCATCGCGATGAGAATGCCGGCGATGATCCATCCCCAGCCGCCAAGCGTCATCATTTGCCGGCCCCCCGCAGAAGTTTGAACGCGTCGGTGAACGCATCAAGTGCCGCCGCAGGCAGAACGAGCGTCTGTTTGCCGGGCCCGGTGCCGACCTCGGTCAGCGCATCGACCTGCCGCATGGCGACCTGATACTGCGCGGCCTCGATCCCGCCCTGACGGATCGCCTCGGCCATCGCCGAGGTCGCAAAGGCTTCCGCCTCGGCCAGAATCCGCTTGGCCTTGGCCTGCTGCTCGGCCGCGTAAAGATCGCCGTCGGCGGCCAGCTCGACCGCGCGGCGGCGCCCCTCGGCCTCGGTCACCTGCGCGCGCCGCGCCCGCTCGGCATTGAGCTGTTGGAGCATCGCGGCGCGGGTCGCATCGTCCAGATTGACGTCCAGAATCTCGGCGCGCGTCACCTCGATGCCCCAGTCGTCCACCGCATCAGCAACCGAGTCCTTGACCCTTTCGATCAGTTGCGCGCGGTTTGACTGCACGTGGTCAAGCTCCATCGTGCCGATCTCGGACCGCACGATCCCGGCGACGGTGGTGCTGATCGCGGCGTCGATGTCGCGGATCCGGTAGACGGTCTTTTCCGGCTCGATAATGCGGTAAAATACGGATGTTTCGACTTGGACGAGCACGTTATCGGCGGTGATCGCGTCCTGACGGCTGTTGGGCAATTGACGTTCCAGCACCGAGATGCGGTGCGCGACGCGGTCGATGAAGGGCACGATGAAGTTGATGCCCGGCCCCAGCACGGCGCGGAGCCGGCCGAACCGCTCGACCACGAATTTCTCCGATTGCGGCACGACCCGGACGGCCCGGAACACCGTGAGGATGAGCAACAGCGCGATCACGAGCAGCGCTGTGTTCTGGGTCAGAAACTCGGTAATTTCGGGCGGCATGGGCGGTCCTTTCAAAGCACTTGTTCAGATAAATGGTCTGCTTGCGGCGGGGGTTTCAAGACCCGGTTGCTCATGCTAACCGAACACGAAATCAGGAGTGTGACAATGGATGACCGCCTCATTGTGGCGCTGGACGTGCCCGATGCCGTCTCGGGGCTGGCTCTGGCCGACCGGATCGGGGATGCCGCGTCGTTCTACAAGATCGGGCTCGGGATGCTGACGGGCGGCGGCCTCGCTCTCGCCCGCGAGCTGAAGGATGAGCGCGGCAAGCGTGTTTTCCTCGACATGAAGCTGTTCGATATCGGCGCGACGGTCGAGGCGGCGGTGCGCGGGCTGGCGCGGTTCGATCTCGATTTTCTGACGGTGCACGGCGATCCTCATGTGGTGCGCGCTGCGAAACAGGGCGCGGCCGGGTCGGTGACGAAGATTCTGGCGGTCACGGTGCTCACCTCGCTTGACCGCGCCGATCTCGATGCCGGGCTGATCGTGCCCGGCGAGCTTGATGATCTGGTGGTCGAACGTGCCGCGCGCGCCTTCGCGGCGGGGGCCGACGGCGTGATTGCCAGCCCGCGCGAGGCCGCCGCGATCCGCGCGCTGCCCGAGGCCGAGGGCCGCCTGATCGTGACGCCCGGTGTCCGCCCGGCCGGCGCCGCTTTGGGCGATCAGAAGCGGGTCGAAACGCCGGGCGCCGCCATCGCTGCGGGCGCCGATCACATCGTCGTGGGGCGCCCGGTCTGCCAGGCGGATGATCCGCGCGCGGCCGCGCAGGCCATTCAGGCCGAGCTTTCCTCGTTCGCGCCTATCTGAGCCCGCCCCGTCATCAAGGCGACACGTTCGCGAAAAGCCGGCACGGCGCGCGGGTGCGCGATGTAATCCGCGATCGGCATCATCTGCCAGTGCTGTCCTTCGGGCCCGAAGCGTATCGCCTCAATCTCGCGATCGGTTATCGCCGCGCTGAACATCACGCCGATGCGTGAGGCATCCACCGCCGCCGGAAAATCGCGCCGCCCCGTCAGACGCTGCGGCGCGAGGCGAAGGCCGAATTCTTCCTCCAGCTCGCGCAGAGCGCAGGCTTCGGCGCTCTCGCCCGGCTCGATCCCACCGCCGGGCAAATCCCACATGGCGGGAAAGGCGATATGGGGGAAATCGTCCCGCAGGTAGGTCAACAGCGCGCCGCGGCAGGTCAGAACCAGCTTCGCGCCGATAACGCGTCTCATTCCGCGGCGATGCGCAGCGCGCCTGCGGGCCGAATCGCGGCAAGCCGGGCGAGTATGCCGGCAAAAAGCGCCGCGAAGGCGGGGTAGTTTTCGGAAGGTGCGATCCGCGCCTCGTCAAGATACAGCGTCCGGTCGATTTCGACCTGGACGACATGCGTATTCCGCGCGGGGCTGCCATAGGCGTCGGCGATATAGGCGCCGGAGAACGGCGCGTTCAGGCGCACGCGGAAACCAGCCTCGCGAAACGCTGCCTCGACATGGCGCGTGACCTCGGGCCCGGCGGACTGGCCGTGCCGGTTGCCCAGCACGATCTGGGGCGCGGCGGGCCGCATATGGCTGACCGCATCGGCGGGCATCGAGTGCAGGTCCAGAACGATCGCGTGCCCGAAGCGAGACTGCGCCTCGGCGATCAGGCCGCGCAGCGCGCTGTGGTAGGGCCTCCACCAAAGCGCGATCCTGCGCTGCGCCTCGTCATGGGTGATCAGATGCGCCCTGATCGCGCGGCCCTGCCCGACAATACGCGGGATCACCCCCAGCCCGGCCATTGTGCGCGCGTTCACCCGCCGCCCCGCCGCAGCGCCGCCCACCGCAACCGCTGCCGGGTCGATTTCGGACGGGCCGCGATTGAGATCGACCAGAGCGCGCGGCATTCGCGCGCAAAGCAGCACCGCCCCCGCATCCGCTGCGGGGCGGGCGAGATCGTCCATGAACGCATCCTCGGACGAGCGCAGCGCCAGCGGATCGAGGATCGATTCGCGCAGGAACCAGCCCGGATAATCGCGCCCGGAATGGGGCGAGCACATGATGACGCCGCTTGTCCACACACGCGGGCGCGTCACCGTGAAACTGCTGTCATCAATCATCGCCGCGCCGCAAGCCGCCTCTGTGCTGCCGCCATTCTATACCGCAAGCCTGCGCGCTTATAGCCCTTGCAATGACGCACGAGCGCCTATATAGACCCTGAACCGACGCGAATCCGGCCTGCCGGATGCCGAGGATATAGGGCGGTTAGCTCAGCGGTAGAGCACTACGTTGACATCGTAGTGGCCACTGGTTCGATCCCAGTACCGCCCACCATTTTCGCGCCCCCGGACATGGGCCGGGGGTATTTCAATTTCTCTGGCGCTTGTCCGAGTGCCGCGATGAGGGGATAGAACAATGAAGGTTCGCAACTCGCTCCGCTCGCTGAAAAGCCGGCACCGTGATTGCCAGGTCGTGCGCCGCAAAGGCCGGATCTACGTCATCAACAAGACGAACCGCCGTTTCAAAGCCCGTCAGGGCTGATCGGCGCGGGCCGCTTGGCCGCCATGAGCGTGGAACACCCGCCCGGCATCGCCGCGGCGGGTTTTCTGTTCTGGAGGGCAGACGCCTATGATCGAGCGCGCGCATGAAGCGAACGGCATCTTGTCGCTGGCGATCTATTCGGATTGCGGCGCGTATCGCTACCTTCTGACGCGGGACTGGGGCGCGGGGCCGCGCGTCGCCTTCGTGATGCTGAACCCCTCCACCGCCGATGAGCGCGCCAATGATGCGACGATCGAGCGCTGCCAGAGGCGCGCGGCCACGATGGGCGGCGGGCTGATCGTCGTCAATCTGTTCGGCTTTCGTGCGACCCGCCCGGCAGATCTGAAAGCCGCCGCCGACCCGGTGGGCACTGACAATGATGCGGTTCTGCTGGAGGCTTTGCGCAAAGCGGACCGGATCATCTGCGGATGGGGCTTTCATGGCGCCCATCAGGGCCGCGGCGAGCAGATCGCGAAGATGCTCCGCGCCGAGGGGCTCGCGCTGCTTCAGCTCGGGCTTACCAAGGACGGCCATCCGCGCCATCCGCTCTATCTGTCATACCGGATCGAGCCGCAGATCTGGGCGGATTAACTAATTGTTCAGATAGTTTTTCGTTAACAGAACCTTGCCGCGTTAGTTTGGGTCAGTGCCTTGTGGCTTAGGGGTTTGTGATGTTGGCTGTTGCCGGTTTGTTGGGTCTGGTTCTTGCGGGGTTCGTGGCTGACGCCCTGACACCGCTTGCCGGCCCGCAAGGCGGCGCAGATGACGACACACTCCCCGACGAGGATTTCGCGGACGACCCGCTTGCCGATTTTGACGACGCTCAACCCGAAATGCAGCCGGACGAGACTGACGACGCGCGCTACGCCGAGGGCGATGACGAGGACAACACGCTTCGCGCCGGCGATCACGGCGACACTCTCGCCGGGATGAACGGCGATGATTTGCTGCTGGGCGGCGGGGGCGATGACCATCTGTTCGGCGGCGAGGGTGACGATACGCTGATCGGCGGCGACGGGAATGACTGGCTCGAAGGCGGGCCCGGCGACGATGTGCTTCTGGGCGGACGCGGCGCCGACGATCTGCATGGCGGTGCCGGCGATGACTGGCTCGACGGGGGCGAGGATGAAGATGCCGATTATCTCCACGGCGGTCCGGGCGATGACACGCTGATCGGGCGCGCGGGCGACTGGCTGACCGGCGGGGACGGGCGCGATCTTTTCTATATCGCCGCGCATGACGGCCCGCCCGCCTTCATCGTCGACTACCACGCCGTCAATGATCGCATCATGGTCGAGGCCGCTGATCCCCAGACCGCCACGATCGGCATCGAGCGCGACATAGACGGCAGCGCGACGATCCGCGTGAACGACGCCCCGGTCGCGATCGTGGTCGATGCGTTCGGGCTCAGCGCCGACAAGGTGGTCGCCGTCGAAATCGGCCGCTCGGCCAGCGGACCCGGCAGTTTGTGACGGGAAAAGTCTTTCCCTTCACCGATAATTCGCCTATACGCCCGCATCCGCCTGACAGAATCGGGCGGCGCTCTCCATGGGCCTGCGCTGGACGACATCCCGGCCTGAGCCATAACCCCAAGATTTCGAAAGGAGTCCCCGATGTCGATCACTGTTGACGAAAAGAACCGGGTCATCAAGGAATACGCCACCAAAGAAGGCGATACCGGCAGCCCCGAAGTGCAGGTCGCAATCCTGTCGTCGCGCATCGCGACGCTGACCGAGCATTTCAAGAGCCACAAGAAAGACAACCACTCGCGCCGCGGCCTGCTGATGATGGTCGCGCAGCGCCGTAAGCTGCTTGACTACCTCAAGGCCAAGGACGAGAGCCGTTACACCTCGCTGATCGGCCGTCTGGGTCTGCGCCGCTAAGATGGCCCCGAGGCAATCAATGACGCCCGCGAGCTGATCGCGGGCGTTTTGCGTTTGGCCGATCTGATGCAGGGCAGAACGCGCCCGCTTTCCAAGCGAGCAAGTTTCCTGTATCCCCCGCCCATCTGTGACGTGAGCCTTGCCCCGGGGCTGCGCAAAGGATCGGGGCGGAAATGGCGGCAATGGGGCCGCCCTATGAAAGGACAGCCGGAGGGCCGGACTGTCCGAGAGGAAATCTGATGTTTGAAGAAATCAAGAAATCTATCCAGTGGGGCCAAGAAACGCTCACGCTGGAAACCGGGCGCGTGGCCCGTCAGGCCGATGGCTCGGTCATTGCGAGCCTGGGCGAGACGTCGGTCATGGCGAACGTGACCTTCGCGCGCGAGCCGAAGCCGGGGCAGGATTTTTTCCCGCTCACCGTTCATTACCAAGAGAAAACCTACGCTGCCGGCAAGATCCCCGGCGGGTTTTTCAAGCGTGAAGGCCGTCCGACCGAGAAAGAGACGCTGACCTCGCGCCTGATCGACCGCCCGATCCGCCCGCTTTTCGTGCCGGGCTTCAAGAACGAAGTGCTGGTCATGTGCACCGTGCTGTCGCACGATCTGGTGAACGATCCCGACATCGTGGCGATGATTGCCGCCTCGGCCGCGCTGACCATTTCGGGCGTGCCGTTCCGCGGCCCGATCGCAGCCGCGCGCGTCGGCTTTGCGAATGGCGAATACGTGCTGAACCCCGAGGTTCAGGACATGGACAATCTGCGCATGAACCCCGAGCAGCGGCTCGATCTGGTCATCGCCGGCACCCGCGATGCCGTGATGATGGTCGAATCCGAAGCCTACGAGCTGACCGAGGATGAAATGCTCGGCGCCGTCAAGTTCGGCCATGAGCAGATGCAGCCGGTCATCGATCTGATCATCGAGCTTGCCGAAGCCGCCGCGAAAGAGCCGTTCGACTTCACCCCGCCCGATTACGCCGCGCTTTATGACCGCGTGAAATCGCTCGGCGAGGCCGATATGCGCGCCGCCTATGCGATCCGCGACAAGGGGCAACGCCGCGATGCGATCGAGGCGGCTCAGATCAAGCTGCGCGAAGGGCTGTCGGAAGAGGATCTGGCCGATGCGAATCTCGGCTCGGCGATGAAGAAGCTGGAATCGGGCATTCTGCGCGGTGACATCATCTCGGGCGGCGCCCGGATCGACGGGCGCGACACCAA
>JAUNRZ010000122.1 GCA_030539455.1 Paracoccus sp. (in: a-proteobacteria)
TCGACGACGCGCAGTCCGAGCTTGGTTTCTGGGTCGGCGCGGGGTTCTGGAACACCGGCTTTGCGACCGAGGCGGTTGCGGGCCTCGTCGGCGCCAACCCCCACGGCTCGCGCACGCTGTTCGCCGAGGCGTTTCAGGACAATCCCGGCTCGGCGCGCGTGCTGACCAATTGCGGCTTCGACTATCTGGGCGACGCCGAAGCATGGTCCGTCGCCCGCAATGCGCGCGTTCCGACATGGACCTATCTGCGCCCGATGGGGTGATTGCGGGCGGTCTGGCGTCGTGCGTGCGCCTTTCCAGAACCTCTGATCATGACCCCTGCGCCGGCATTGCGGCGCAGGGTAATCGCGCGATCGGCGCGGCGCGCGCTCTGGCAATTGCGGGGCCGAGCGGATAGCTAGGCAAAGCGGGCGCCTCGCGCCATGACGAAACGCAAGGCAGGCGCGATGACAGGGCGGGTCAAACTTGAGGGCGATCTGACGATCAGCCGCATCGCCTACGGGCTCGGCCGCCCGGCGGATGTGCCGAGCGACGGGCCGGACGCGCTGCGCGCCCGAATCGAGGCCGCGCTTGCCGAGGGGATCACGACGATCGACCAGCCCGATCAGTGCGGCAATCACCAAAGCCCGACCGCTCTCGGCGCAGTCGTGCGCGCCGCGCCCGCCCTGCGCGACAAGATCGAGATCGTCGCCAAAGCCGGGCTGATCGAAGCTGCCGGCACGCCCCGGCGCGTCTGCCATTACGATCTGAGCCCCGCGCATCTGACCGCCTCGGTCGAGGCGAGCCTGCGCGATCTGGGCACGGACCGGCTCGATCTGCTGCTGCTGAGCCGGCGCGATCCGCTGATGCGCCCGGCCGATACGGGGGCGGCGCTTGACAGGCTCGTGACCGAGGGAAAGCTGCGCGCGGTCGGGGTCTCGAATTTCCGGCCCTTTGATACCGCTCTGCTGCAATCTGAGATGCAAACCCGGCTTCAGGTCAACCAGATCGAGCTGTCGCTTGCCGCGATGGACGCTCTCGAGAATGGCGATCTGGCCGCGATCGAGCAAACCCGGATGATCCCGATGGGCTGGTCACCGCTGGCGGGCGGTGCGCTGCTGGCCGGGGCCGAGCCCGATCTGCTGGCCGCCATGCGCGAGATGGCCGGCGCGCTTGGCTGCGAGATCTCGGCGCTTGCGGTCGCGTGGCTGCTCGCCCATCCCGCCGGGATCGTGCCGGTGATCGGCACCACCAATGTCGCCCGCATCGCCGAGCTGGCCCGCGCCGCACAGATCACGCTGAGCCGCGATCAGTGGTTCGCACTTTATACAGCGGCGCGGGGGCGCGAGCTGGAATGAGCGGTTTTGCCCCCGATCACCGCCATGCGCGCGCGTTTCGCGACGCGCTCGGCCAGTTCGCGACCGGGGTGACGGTGGTGACAATCGCCAGCGATGCCGGCCCGCAGGGGGTGACGGCGAACAGCTTTGCCGCGGTCTCGCTTTCGCCGCCCCTTGTGCTCTGGTCGCCGGGGAAATTCTCGCGCCGGCACGATATCTTCGCCCATGCGCCGGCCTTTTCGATCCATGTTCTGGCCGAGGATCAGAAGCATCTCGCCGACCGCTTCACAAAAGGCGGGGCGCAGTTCGAGGGGCTCGAGACCGGGCTATCGGCTGACGGCGCGCCGATCATTCCGGGCGTTCTGACCCGCTTTGACTGCCTGCGCGAGACCGGCCATGACGCGGGCGATCACACCATCGTCATCGGCCGGGTGCGCCATGTCGCGCGCAGCGAAGGCCGCCCCTTGATCTTCGCGCAGGGGGTTTGGGGCGGGCTGCGCAGGGCGGAGTAGCCCTGCGTCTTGCCGTCCCGCGCGGCGATGTGGAAGATGGGCCAGCCACGCGCCAAACGGGGGACCGCGCCATGACCATCCTTGCCATCGATCAGGGCACGACCTCGTCCCGTGGGATCGTCTTTTCGGATCAGCTCGACGTTCTGGGCACAGCGGCCCAGGAATTCCGCCAGCATTTCCCGCGCTCGGGCTGGGTCGAGCATGATCCCGAGGATATCTGGTCCAGCGTCGCCGCCACCGCGCGCGCCGCGATCGAGCGCGCGGGCGCGCCGCGCATCGACGCGATCGGGATCACCAATCAACGCGAGACGACGCTGATCTGGGACCGGAAGACCGGCCGCGCGATCGCGCCCGCCATCGTCTGGCAGGACCGCCGCACTGCCGATCATTGCGCGCGGCTGAGAGGTGAGGGCGCCGAGGAGAGCGTGCGCGCGGCGACCGGCCTGCTGCTCGATCCGTATTTCAGCGCGACGAAAATCCGCTTCCTGCTCGATAATGTCGAGGGCGCGCGCGCGCGGGCCGAGGCGGGGGAGCTGGCCTTCGGGACCGTCGACAGTTTCCTGATCTGGCGCCTGACCGGCGGGCGCGCGCATCTGACCGATGCCACGAACGCCTCGCGGACCATGCTTTACGACATCAACAAGGGCGCGTGGTCGGAGGAGATGCTGGAGCTTTTCGACATTCCCGCCGCGATCCTGCCCGAAATTCGCGATTGCGCCGATGATTTCGGCATGACCCGCGCCGATCTCTTCGGGCGCGAGGTGCCGATTCTGGGCGTTGCGGGCGATCAGCAGGCCGCGACGGTCGGGCAGGCGTGCTTTCAGCCCGGCATGATGAAATCCACCTACGGGACCGGCTGTTTTGCGCTTCTCAACACCGGCGAGACGCCGGTTCCGTCGCAAAACCGGCTGCTGACGACGCTCGCCTATCGGCTGGATGGGCGGTCGGTCTACGCGCTCGAGGGCTCGATCTTTATCGCCGGGGCGGTTGTGCAATGGCTCCGCGACGGGCTGGGGCTGATCGGGCAGGCGAGCGAGACGGCGGGGCTTGCCGCGCGCGCGGATGAGGGGCAGCAGGTCTATATGGTCCCCGCCTTCACCGGGCTTGGCGCGCCCCATTGGCGGGCCGAGGCGCGCGGGGCGATCTTTGGGCTGACGCGCGCGACCGGGCCGGCCGAGCTTGCGCTCGCTGCGCTGCAATCGGTCGGGTTCCAGACCCGCGATCTGTGGGAGGCGATGCGGGCGGACTGGACCGCCGCCTCGGACACCGTGCTGCGCGTCGATGGCGGGATGACCGCAAGCGCCCCGGCGATGCAGTTTCTGGCCGATATCTTAGGCGCGCCCGTCGATCTGCCGGGCAATGCCGAGACGACCGCGCAGGGCGCCGCATGGCTTGCCGGCTACCGCGCGGGGCTCTGTCCCGGACAGGACGAATACGCCGCTGCCTGGCAGCTTTCGCGCCGGTTCGAGCCCGAGATGGAGCCGGAGCGGCGCGATGCGCTTTACGCGGGCTGGCAGCGGGCGGTTGCGGCGACGATTGCGGCCGGCGAGGCGGATTGAGGGCGGGTTTCTGGTGAGTATTTATGCGCAGAAGAAGTCGGGGGCTTTGTAAGGAATGGCCCGCAACCGTCGGTTCGCGCATGAAAAAACCGGCGGCAACTCACGTCGCGGCCGGTCTTGGCAGATGAACTGGAGCGGGCGATGAGATTCGAACTCACGACCCTTACCTTGGCAAGGTAATGCTCTACCCCTGAGCTACGCCCGCACCCGGTTCATGTCCCGGCGCTGCCTCGCGCCGGTGACGGGTGATTTAGGGTATGGCCCCGCTGGCTGCAAGCGGAAAATGCGAAAAATCTCAAAAAGAAAGCAGGCGCGCAGAAGTGACTTGTCAAAAGTGAATGCGAGGCGTCTGATATTGGCAGAAAAAAGAGGCGGCGATGTCGGCTGAGGACAATCTTGGCGCTTTTGTGCGCGACGCGTATCGTGCGGGTCATGACCGCGCGCGGATCGAAACGGCTTTGGGCCGCGCGGGCTGGGACGAGGCGCAGCGTGCGGCCGCGCTCGATCGCTGGCTGATCGAGGAGGGGATGCCGCCCATCCCGCGCGCGCCCGAGCGGATCGTCGTGCGAAATGCGGTGATGAACGCGCTTTTGCTGGTGTCGCTTGGCATGGTGGCGTGGCATATCTGCCAGCTTGGCTTTGCCCTGATCGATCAGGCGTTCCGGCCCGCTGCGGCGATCGCCTATTTCCCCGATTATAACAGCGAGATCCGGTGGTCGATCGCCGCGCTTGTGGCGTTTGTCCCGCTCATGCTGATTTTGTCGAGCCGGCTTGCGCGAGAGCCGCGCGGGGTGCGCAGCTCGGACAGGCGCATCTCGGCGGCGCTGACGTTGATTCTGGTCTCCATCGTCCTTTTGGGCGATTTCGTTTTTGTCGTCTACGAACTGCTGACCGGCGATCTGACGATCCGCTTTATCCTCAAGGCGTTGCTGGTCGCGGTCGTCGCCTTGCTGGTGCTGTGGTTTTATCGCGAGGAACTCGATGGCAAACCCTGAACGCTATGCCGCCTTCGCGATCGCGGGGCTCGCGGCGGTGATGGTGGTCGCGGCGCTTGTCACGGTCGGGGGCCCGGGCCGCGCCCAGCAAGAGGCGCGGGACCGCCTGCGCCTCGATGATCTGCAAATGCTGGCGATGTCGGTCGATTGCCTCGCGGATGGCGGCCCGCCCCCGGCGGAAATCGCGCCGTCCGAGCAATGCCCGGACCTGCCGCGCCAGACCGATCCCCAGACCGGCGAGCCTTATCTTTACGAGGTGATCGACGCGAACAGCTATCGGCTTTGCGCCAATTTCGAGCGGCCCGAGCGGCGGGGCTTTACCGGCTACGATATGCAGTTTGACGGCGCGCGGGGCTGTCTGCCGCGCCGCCTCAACTGATCAGCCGAGCTCGATCAGCAGATCCTTCGCGTCGATCTGCTGGCCCGCGCCGACATGAAGCCGCGCGATCTTGCCTTCCGCCTCGGCATGGATCGCGGTTTCCATCTTCATCGCCTCGATCGTCATCAGCAGATCGCCCGGCGCGATGCTTTGCCCTTCGCTGACCGCGACCGAGGCGACAACGCCCGGCATCGGCGCGCCGATATGGGCCGGGTTCGCCGCATCCGCCTTGGCGCGCGCGGTCTTTTCGCCGGCGATCTTGCGGTTCGGCACGCGGATATTGCGCGGCTGGCCGTTCAGCTCGAAAAACACCTTCACCTCGCCCGCATCGTCGGTCTCGCCAAACGCCTGGAGCCGGATTTCCAGCGTCTTGCCGGGGTCGATCTCGACGGCGATTTCCTCGCCCGGCTCCATCCCGTAGAAGAAATTGCGGGTCGGCAGCACGCGCACCGGCCCGTAGATCTGGTGGCGCTTGGCGTAGTCGGTGAAGACCTTGGGATACATCAGATAGCCGTTCAGATCCTCGGCATCGACCGGCTCGCCAAGCTGCTCGGAGAGCTTCGCGCGCTCGGCCTCGAGATCGACGGGGGGCAGATGCTTGCCGGGGCGCGTGGTGATCGGGGTCTCGCCCTTCAGGATCTTGGTTTGCAGGGGCGCAGGCCAGCCGCCGGGGGGCTGGCCGAGATTGCCGCGCATCATGTCGATGACCGAATCGGGGAAGCTGATTTCGGTCTCGGGGTCTTCGATCTGCGCGCGTGTCAGCCCTTGGGCGACCATCATCAGGGCCATGTCGCCGACCACTTTCGACGACGGCGTGACCTTTACGATATCGCCGAACATCTGGTTCACCTCGGCATAGGTTTTCGCGACCTCATGCCAGCGTTCCTCGAGCCCCATCGCGCGGGCCTGCGCCTTGAGATTGGTGAACTGCCCGCCCGGCATTTCGTGCAGATAAACCTCGGAGGCGGGGGCCTGGAGCCCGCTTTCAAAGGCCGCGTAATTCTCGCGCACACGCTCCCAATAATTGGAGATCTCGCGGATAGCTGCGATGTCGAGCCCGGTGTCGCGCGGGGTCCGGGCCAGAGCCTCGACGACCGAGCCCATCGTCGGCTGCGAGGTGTTCCCCGACAGCGCATCCATCGCGCAATCGACCGCATCCACCCCCGCCTCGGCGGCGGCGAGGATCGTGGCGCCCCCCATGCCCGAAGTGTCATGCGTGTGGAAATGGATCGGCAGCCCGACCTCGTCCTTCAGCGCGCGGATCAGCACCCGCGCGGCTTCGGGCTTGAGCAGCCCCGCCATGTCCTTGAGGCCGAGTATATGCGCGCCGCCCGCGCGCAGATCGCGCCCCATCTGGACATAATAGCCGAGATCGTATTTTGCACGATCCGGGTTCAGGATATCGCCGGTATAGCAGATCGAGCCCTCGCAGATCTTGCCGCTTTCGATCACCGCATCCATCGCAACGCGCATGTTCTCGGTCCAGTTGAGGCTGTCGAAGACGCGGAAAAGGTCGATCCCCGTCTCGGCCGCCTGTCGCACGAATTCGCGCACCACATTGTCGGGGTAGTTGGTATAGCCGACCCCGTTCGAGGCGCGCAGCAGCATCTGCGTCATCAGGTTCGGCATCGCGGCGCGGATGTCGCGCAGGCGCTGCCAGGGGCATTCCTGCAAAAAGCGGTAGGCGACGTCGAAGGTCGCCCCGCCCCAGCACTCGACGCTGAACAGCCCGGGCAGGTTCGCGGCGTAAGAGGGCGCGATGCGGATCATGTCGATCGAGCGCATCCGCGTCGCGAGCAGCGATTGGTGGCCGTCGCGCATCGTGGTGTCGGTGATCAGCAGCCGGTCCTGCGCCGCCATCCACGCGGCGACAGCCTC
>JAUNRZ010000123.1 GCA_030539455.1 Paracoccus sp. (in: a-proteobacteria)
GCGGCAGGCCGTGGAGGAAATTGGTGGTCCCGTCCAGCGGATCGACGATCCAGCGCCGGGTCGGGTCTTCGCCGGCATCGGTGCCGGTTTCTTCGCCCAGCCAGCCATAGGTCGGGCGCGCGCCGCGCAGCTCTTCCTTGATGATGCGCTCGGCCTCGCGGTCGGCGCGGCTGACGAAATCGCCCGCACCCTTCGCGCTGACCTGAAGATTCTCGACCTCGCGGAAATCCTTGACGAGCGAGCGCCCGGCCTTGCGCGCGGCCTTGATCATGACGTTCATATTCGCGCTTTGCATGGCTTGCTCGCTCCTGTCTGTGGCTGGGTGGGTTTAGGCGCAAAGCGCGGGGATGTGAAGGCTTAGCGCATCAATCGCAGCGCCTCGGTCCGCGCGAGGCGCAGAAAATGCGCGGTATAGGGCAGGCGCAGATCGCCTTCGCGCACCGCCGCGTAAAGCCGGCGCATCAGCCCGCCGGGGCCAAGCGGCAGCAGCGCGATCTCGGGGTTGGCGGCGTGGCGGCGCAGCACCCAGTCGGGCAGGACCGCAACGCCCCGCCCCGAGGCGACGAGCATCACGGCGATATCGGTCAGCTCGACCTGCCGGACGGCGGCAGGCTCGATCCCCGCAGGGGTCAGGAATTGCGAGAAAACATCCAGCTTTTCGCGCTCGACCGGGTAGGCGATCAGCGTCTCGCCCTGAAAATCCTCGGGCTCGGCATAGGGCTTTCGGGCAAGCTTGTGGCCGGCGGGAACGATCAGCGTCGGGGCGTAATCGAAAAGCGGCTGGAAGGTGATGCCCGGCAGATCGACCGGGTCGGACGTCACGACGACATCGACCTCTTCGCGGCCAAGCGCGGGGAAAGCGCCAAAAGCGAGGCGGGCGCGTATGTCGAGCTCGATTTCAGGCCATGCGCGGCGAAACTGGTCCATCACCGGCAGCAGCCAGTCGTAACAGGCGTGACATTCCAGCGCGAAGTAAAGCCGGCCGACGCGCCCCGCCTCGATGCCGCGAAACTCGGCCTCGGCGGCTTCGATCACCGGCAGCACCTGCTCGGCCAGCCGCAGAAGGCGCATCCCGGCTGCCGACAGCCGCATGGGCTTGGCGCGCCGCACGAACAGCTCGACCCCGGCCTGATCCTCAAGCGCCTTCACCTGATGGGACAGCGCCGATTGCGTGATGTTCAGCGTCTCGGCCGCGCGCGCCAGCCCACCCTGTTCATGGATCGCGCGCACGGTGCGCAGATGGCGAAGCTCGAGATTCATGATGATGAGAGAAATTCAGGAAAATGTTGCGGATTATGAATTTGTCTCACAGCGCGCGCCGTGGCACAAGGCGGCAAGAACCAAGGATCACGCCATGCCAGCCCCGCGCATCAGTTTTGAATTCTTCCCGCCGCGCAATCTCGACGCGTCGTTCCGGCTGTGGGACACGGCCCGCGCGCTTGCCCCGCTTGCGCCGCAATTCGTGTCGGTGACATATGGCGCGGGCGGCACGACGCGCCAGCTCACCCATGAGGCGGTGACGGCGCTTGCCAAGCACTACAAGCTGGACGTTGCCGCGCATCTGACCTGCGTGGACGCCAGCCGGGACGAGACGATGGCGATTGTCCAAAGCTACGCCGATGCGGGCGTGCGCGATATCGTCGCGCTGCGCGGCGATGCGCCGCAGGGCCAGGCGGAATGGACCGCGACGGCGGACGGCTTCGCCTCGTCGGTCGAGCTGATCGAGGCGATCGCGGCGCGCGGCGACATGAATATCCGCGTCGGCGCCTACCCCGAGCCGCACCCCGATTCGCATGGCGACACCGCGGCCGATGTCAGCTGGCTGGCGCGCAAGATCGAGGCGGGCGCGTCCTCGGCGATCACGCAATTCTTCTTCGAGGCCGACACCTATTTCCGCTTTCGCGACCGCTGCGCGGCGGCGGGGATCACCGCGCCGATCATCCCCGGCATCCTGCCCATTCAGGGCTGGGCCGGTGCGCGGCGCTTTGCCGAGCGTTGCGGAACCTCCGTGCCGCAATGGGCCGAGGACGCCTTCGCCAAGGCGGGCAAAGAGGGTGAGGAAGCCCTCGCCCGCGATCTGTGCGTGAGCCTCTGCCGCGATCTGATGGAAGGCGGCGTCGATCAGCTTCACTTCTACACGCTGAACAAGCCCGACCTGACCCGCGATGTCTGCACCGCGCTTGGCGTCAAGCCGGTGATGGGCGACGCGGCCTAAGGCGCGATCAGCCCAGATCCGGCATGAACACGCCGGCAGGCGAGAGGGTGAAGATCTCGAACCCGTCCGCGGTGACGCCGATCGAGTGCTCGAACTGCGCGGACAGCGATTTGTCGCGCGTCACAGCGGTCCAGTCATCGGCCAGCGTCTTGGTCTCGGGGCGGCCGAGATTGATCATCGGCTCGATGGTGAAGAACATCCCCTCTTCCAGCACCGGCCCGCTGCCCGCGCGCCCGTAATGGAGCACGTTGGGCGGGGCGTGGAACACCCGGCCCAGCCCATGCCCGCAGAAATCGCGCACGACCGACATGCGCTGCGTCTCGGCATAGGTCTGGATCCCGTGGCCGATATCGCCGAACGTCGCGCCCGGCCGGACCACCTCGATCCCCTTCATAAGCGCGTCATGCGTGACCTGAATAAGCCGCCTGGCCTTGATCGGAGCCTTGCCTGCGACATACATCCGGCTGGTATCGCCATACCAGCCATCCACGATCACGGTGACATCGACGTTCAGAATATCGCCGTCTTTCAGCATCTTGTCGCCCGGAATCCCGTGGCAGACGACATGGTTCACTGAAATGCAGCTCGCATGGTTATAGATCTGCCCGCCATGCCCGCGATAGCCGATCGTGGCCGAGGTCGCGCCCTCGTCCTCGATCCGCTTGCGGATATAGTCGTCGATCTCGCCCGTTGTGATGCCGGGGCGGATCATCGGGCCAAGCTCGTCCAGAATAAGCGCGGAAAGAGCGCCCGCGCGGTGCATCCCCGCGAAATCCTCGGGCGCATGGATGCGGATTCCCTGCCGCGTCATCGCGTTTTCATTCATCGCTCTACCTTTCCTTGCGCCCCTGACATAATCGCGCGCGCGCGCTTGTTCCAGCCCCGCAAGGCGGCGTAAAGAGGGCCGAGATCTGAGGAGAGAGCCGCCATGCTGTCCGACAACCCCACCGCCGCGATCATCGTAATCGGCGACGAGATCCTTTCCGGGCGCACCCGCGAGGGCAATGCGCATCATCTGGCCGGTGTGCTGAACGGGATCGGCATCGACCTGCGCGAGGTGCGGATCGTCAGCGACGATCACGCGCAGATCGCCGGGGCGATCAAGGCGATGGATCGCAGCCTTGGCGGGCTTTACGATCTGGTTTTCACCTCGGGCGGGATCGGGCCGACCCATGACGACATCACCGCCGACGCAGTGGCGGCGGCATTCGGGGTCGGGATCGACATCAACCCCGAGGCGCGCGCGGTGCTGGAAGAACGCTGGGCGGCGCGCGGGGTCGAGATCACCCCGAACCGCCTGCGCATGGCCCGCATCCCGTTCGGCGCCAAGCTGATCCCGAACAGCGTCTCGGCCGCGCCGGGCTTCGTGATGGGCGGAACTCATGTCATGGCGGGCGTGCCCGAGGTGTTCCGCGCAATGGTCGAGGCGGTCATCCCGTGGCTGCGCCCCGGCCGCGCGGTCAGCAGCCTCTCGGTCGATGTCCCGCGCCCCGAATCGGATGTCGCGGACCCGCTGCGCGATGTCGCGCTGCGCTATCCCGCGCTTTCGCTCGGCTCTTACCCGTGGCAGCGCGATGGCAGTTACGGCACGGTGCTTGTCGTGCGCGGCCTCGACGAAGAGCTGGTCGGGCGCTGCATGGACGAGCTCAAGCGCGATCTGGGCCTCGCCTGATGCTTGGCGACGGCGCGCTGGATGCGGCGTTTGATGCGACGTGGCCGGCCGAGACGCGGGACCAGATCGGCGGCCTGATGTTCTGCGCCAATGGCGGCGTCGGGGGCGATCGGGTGAATGCGTCGCACGCCATCGCCCGCTGGAACGAGGCGGATATCGACAAGGCAATCGCGCAATATGACGCGCTTGGCCAGCCCCCGATGTTCCGCGCGATGGAGCGCGACGTGACGCTGATCGCAGCGCTTGAAGCGCGCGGTTTTCAAAGCAAGCCGGGCGCTGCGCTCATGACCATCGACGTCGAGCTTTTGTCCGATGTGCCGGTTCCCGACATGACGGTTCTGGCGCATTGGCCGCCGCTGTCGATCCAGCGCGAGTTATGGCGCGCGGGCGGCTATGACGACGCGCGCATGGCGGTGATGGAACGGGCGGATGGGCCAAAAATATCGCTGCTGGCGCGGATCGACGACCGCGCCGCCGGCAGCGCCTTCGTCGCGATCGAGGGTGAGACCGCGATGATCCACGCCATCGAGGTCGCGCCCGCCTATCGCCGCCGCGGGCTCGCCGGTTTCATGCTGCGCCGCGCGGCGATCTGGGCCGATGATGCGGGTGCGGCGACGCTCGCGCTTGCCGTCGGAACCGAAAACAGCGCCGCCATCGCGACATATAACCGGCTCGGCTTCGCGCCGGCGGGGCATTACGATTACTACGTGCGGCCCTGATCAGCCGCGCGCGAGCCGGCGGAACTCGCGCTTGAGAAGGTCGAGCTCGGCCCGGAGCAGTTCGATCTCGGCCTTCATATCCTGATCCAGCGGCCGCCCGGCCAGAATATGAAGCCGGGCCATCACAGGCGCGCCCGAATCGGCGCGCGCATCGCTTGCCTCGCCTTGCTGCTCGACCAGCAGGAAGGTCTGCATCCCGTCCGAAAGCCTCGCCGCCGGGATCGCCGCGTCGATGCGGTACGCTCCTCCCTCGGCGGTGATCTGCGCGGTCCCGACAATTTCAGCCGCGTGCACCAGATGGATCGCAGCGGGCGGCACCTCGCGGCTCAGCAGGCCGGACCAGATGCCGCCTTGCAAGCCGATCGTCTCGAACTCACTCATAACGTCCTTACCGTTTACATATTCGCGCGCGGATGGCGCGAGACGATCATCTCGCGCAGATGCACCGCATTCATCACCGGATTTTCCAGAATGAGGTCGATCCAGATCTTCTCGAGCCGGTTCTCATTAATCTCGGTATAGGCCAGATCGAACTCGGTCACATGATGGTTCGGCTGCCCGGTCCGCATCCCGCCCAGATGCCGCAAAAGCTGGTCGGTATTCGGCCCGTTCCCGATATTGAGCCGCGCATATATGTCGCCCTCGCTTTCGATCTCGATCACCGTCTCCAGCCGGAGGACATGGTTGCGGGTCAGCCCGTCCAGCGCCTCCTGCGGCAGATCGACCGAGATCGACAGGAAATGCCCCGCAAAGCCCAGCACCTCGAGCCGGAGCCCGTAGCCGGCAAGATCGGTGATCCGCGTGTTCTGCACCTGCTGGAGCATGAGCGCCGCATTCGGGCAGTCGTGAAACAGGCGGGCGGCGTCGCCAAGGCTCGCCCCGGATTCGGGCGCGGCCATGCCCGATGGCGAGATGCGCCCGGACATGAAGCCGGGCCGCCACCGCCAGTCGGTCCCGCCGGGCAGCGGCAGCGTATCAAGCACCACGCGCGAGAGGGCGGCGCGCCGGTCAGCGGCCAGGAGGAACAGGTCGAGATTGCGCCTCAGCCCGCGCGCATCTTCGGCCAGATCGGCCAGCCGGTCCGTCCCCATCCGCGCCGCGCGCGCGGGCATGGCGGCCCATTCGGCCGCGACCCTCTCATGCGCCTTGCGGCGGATCCAGGCGCGCGGCCGGAAGGCCATGTCACTGGTCCATATAGATATGCGTTTCCTTGGCCGCGCCCGGATGGGTCACAGCACCCTCGCGCGCCCCGCCGACAAGCTGAGCGTATTTCCACAGCGCACCCGAGGCGTAATCCGTCGCGCGCGGGCCCTTCCAGCCCTCGCGGCGGCGGGCCAGATCGTCATCGCTGAGGGCCACCGAGATCTCACCCTTGATCGCGTCGATGGTGATCATGTCGCCATTCTCGATCAGGGCGATCGGGCCGCCATGCGCGGCCTCGGGCCCGACATGGCCCACGCAGAAGCCGCGCGTTGCGCCCGAAAAGCGCCCATCGGTGATCAGCGCGACCTTCTTGCCCATGCCTTGCCCCGACAGCGCCGCCGTGGTGGCCAGCATCTCGCGCATACCCGGCCCGCCTGCGGGGCCTTCGTTGCGGATCACGAACACGCAGCCTTCGTCATATTTGCGGGCCTGAACGGCCTCGAACGCGTCCTCTTCGCATTCAAAGACAAGCGCCGGCCCGGTAAAGACCTGGTCTTCGGCGGACATGCCCGCGACCTTCACGATGGCGCCTTCGGGGGCAAGGTTGCCCTTCAGCCCGACCACGCCGCCGGTCTTGGTGATCGGCGCATCGACCGGATAGATGACGCGCCCGTCCGGCTCGCCCCTGATCTCGTCCAGCTCCTCGCCGAGGGTGCGCCCCGAGGCAGTCATGCAGTCCAGATGCAGCAGCCCGGCCTTTGCCAGTTCCTTCATCACGACCGGCACGCCGCCCGCCTCGAACAGATCCTTGGCGACATATTCACCGCCCGGACGCAGGTTCACGAAATAGGGCGTGTCGTGGAAAATATCGCACACAT
>JAUNRZ010000124.1 GCA_030539455.1 Paracoccus sp. (in: a-proteobacteria)
ATATCGACACGCTGTCGCGGCGATTGGCGTTTATCCGCACATGGACCTATGTTGCCCAGCGAACCGGGTGGGTCGAGGACGAAACATATTGGCGCGAGGCGACGAGGGCTGTAGAAGATCGGCTGTCGGACGCGCTCCACGCCGCCCTGACCCAACGATTTGTGGACCGGCGCACGTCGATGCTGCTGCGCCGGCTCAAACAGAAGGAGACCCTCGTGGCCGAGGTGAACGATAAAGGCGAAGTGACCGTCGAGGGCGAATTCGCCGGGCGTCTGGAGGGGTTCCGGTTCCGCGTTGACAAGACGCAGAACCCGGACGAGGCGCGGATGCTGAACCGCGCCAGCTACGAGGCGCTGCGCCCCGAGTTCAACCTGCGCGCGGACCGCTTTTACAACGCGCCGGATAATGAGCTGGACTTCACCGAACAGGGCGGGCTCATGTGGGGCGATCAGGCGGTCGGCAAGCTGGTCCGCGGCGCCGACGCGCTGCGCCCCTCGGTCGAGCCGTTCGTAGACGAAGAGGCCGGCCCCGAGATCGCCGACAAGGTGCGCCGCCGCCTGCAACATTTCATCGACCGCAAGATTACGGCGTTGTTCGAGCCGCTGCTGAAGATGCAGTCGGACGAGACGCTGACCGGGCTCGCGCGCGGCTTCGCGTTCCGTCTGGTCGAGCATCTCGGCGTGATCCGCCGCGACGCGGTCGCCGCCGAGGTGAAGGATCTCGATCAGGACGCGCGCGGTCTTTTGCGCAAGCATGGCGTGCGCTTTGGACAGTTCACGATCTTCCTGCCCGCCTTGCTCAAACCCGCGCCGACGCGGCTGCGGCTGGTTCTTTGGGGGCTTGCCGAGGGGCTGTCCGAGTTCCCCGAAAGCCCGCCCCCGGGTCTGGTGACGATCCCCAACATCCCCGACGTGCCGCCGGGCTATTACACGCTGTCGGGCTACCACCCCGCCGGCGATCGGGCGATTCGCATCGATATGCTGGAACGGCTGGCCGACATGCTGCGCACGCAGGACACGCGCGGCGGATTCGAGGCGAATGCGGATATGCTCTCGATCACCGGCATGACGCTCGAGCAGTTCGCCGGGCTGATGGAGGGGCTGGGCTACGCCGCCGAGAAGGGCGAGCGGCCGAAGACCCGCGCGCCCGAGCCAGAGCCGGCCCCCGCGCCGGAACAAGAGGCCGAGCCTGACCATGAACACCCGCTGACCGAAGAGGACAGCGTTCTGGCCGCCGAAACCCGCGCCAAGTGGGAGGCCGAGCAGGAAGAGAAAAAGCGCGCCGAGGCCGAGGCAGAAGCGCTTGCTGCGGCTGAGGCTGAGGCAGCGGCCGAGGATGGCGCGAGCGGCGAGGCCGCAGCGGATGGCGCTCCGGCGGCTGCCGAGGGCGCGGCGGCTCCGGCAGAGGGCAGCGCAAGCGGCGAGGCTGCGACCGACGAAGCGGCGCCGGGCGAGGGCGAAGCGCCTTCGGCCGACGCCGAACCCGAGCTCGAAACCTTCTACACCTTCCGCTGGGCCCCGCGCCCCCGCAACGCCGGCCGGCGGCCGCATCACGCGCGCGGCGATCAGGGTGAGGACGGGAAGAAGCCGGGCCGCGCGGCGCGCTCGGGCGGAAAGCCGGGCTCGGGGAAGGACGGCGATCGCGGCAAGCATGGCGGAGGCGAGGGCGGCGGCCGGCGTCCCGGCGGCAAGCAGGGCGGCAAAAAGCCCGGCAAGCCCGGACATCAGGGCGCCAAGACCTACAGCGCGCGGCCCGAGAAGAAGGCCGATCCTGACAGCCCGTTCGCGATTCTCGCGCAGCTCAAGGACCGCAAATGACTCGGGCCCACCGCCGATTGCATGGCTGAGGATCAAATCCGGCTCGACAAATGGCTGTTCTTCACGCGCGCCTTCAAGACCCGCGCGCTTGCCGTCCAGCGGATCGAGGCGGGCGGGATTCGCGTCAACGGCCAGCCCTGCCGCAAGCCGGGACGCGCGCTCCGCCCCGGCGATGAGGTGGTGATCTCGGCGCATGGCGCGCTGCGTGTCCTGCGGGTGATCGCGCCCGGCACAAGGCGCGGCCCGGCGGACGAGGCGCGGCTTCTTTACGAAGAAATCGACGGCTGACGCGCCGCCCGGCGCCCACCATCCTGCGTCCTTGCGCCGCTTGAATGATCGCCGATCAGGGTTTAGGTGGAACTCGGATACGCGGAAGGAACGACGCTGATGACCTATGTTGTGACGGATAATTGCATCATGTGCAAATATACGGATTGCGTTGAGGTCTGCCCGGTCGATTGCTTCTACGAGGGTGAGAATACGCTCGTGATCCACCCGGACGAGTGCATCGACTGCGGCGTGTGCGAGCCGGAATGTCCGGCCGATGCGATCCGCCCCGACACCGAGCCCGATCTTGAGGCATGGGTCGAGTTCAACCGCAAATATTCCGAGCAATGGCCGGTCATCACCCGCAAGAAAGACCCGCTCCCGACCGCCGAAGAGAAGGACGGCGAGACGGGCAAGCTCGAGAAATATTTCAGCCCGAACCCCGGCGAGGGCGACTGACGCCGGACAGCCGATTCGGCGGCGGATTTGGCCCGGCGTGGCACGGAATCGGCTAATTAACTGCTTTTTCTGACGGATTTGCGGCGCGATCCGCGCGGATACCGCGCAGAACCCGGCTTTTTTGCCCCGCAATTTTGTGATATGTTCCTGTTACATTTGGCGTTCGCAGCACCCTGCGGCGCGCCCTCGAAAGGATGCCCATAGCCCGCCATCTGCCCGGCG
Source organism: Paracoccus sp. (in: a-proteobacteria) (assembly GCA_030539455.1). Taxonomy (GTDB): domain Bacteria; phylum Pseudomonadota; class Alphaproteobacteria; order Rhodobacterales; family Rhodobacteraceae; genus Paracoccus. Next base: position 2,766 of record JAUNRZ010000124.1, read on the forward strand.
GGCGGTCAGATAAACCAATGTCGCGACCTCAGGGAAGGGCCTCGCCCTGCCTGCGGGTCGTTTGCGCCGCGCGTGCCGGTCCCTGCGCGGCGCCAACCGGAAGGAAAATCATGTCCAAGACCAAGAAACTGGAATTTCGCCCCAATGATTTCGTCGTCTACCCGGCCCACGGGGTCGGCAAGATCGTCTCGATCGAGGAACAGGAAGTCGCCGGCATGACGCTGGAGATGTTCGTGATCTCGTTCGAGAAGGACAAGATGACCCTGCGCGTGCCGACCGCGCGTGCGACCGAAATCGGAATGCGCTCGCTCGCGAGCCCCGATCTGATCGAGAAGGCTCTCACCACGCTTAAAGGCAAGGCTCGGGTCAAGCGCGCCATGTGGTCGCGCCGGGCGCAGGAATATGAACAGAAGATCAACTCGGGCGATATTCTCGCCATTGCCGAGGTGGTGCGCGATCTCCACCGCAGCGACGATCAGCGTGAGCAATCCTATTCCGAGCGTCAGCTTTACGAAGCCGCGCTTGACCGCCTGACCCGCGAGGTTGCCGCTGTGGACGGGCTCGACCCGGCCGGCGCGCAGCAGAAGGTGGATGATGTGCTGATGGCCCGCGCCGCCTGATCCGCGCCTGAGCAATGGAAAAGGCCCCCGCGGGGGCCTTTTTTGTTGCGCTATGCGGCGTTATTGGCCTTGCAGGATCGGCAGGCGGAAAAGCTGGCCGCTTCGGTTATAGGTCACGCCCTCGGTGCCGATCGCGGTGATCGTGCCGTTATTGATCCGATCGCCCACCCGCACCGTCACGATATCGCCGTTGCGCAGCCGGACCAGCCCTCGGCTTGCGTTGCCCGCGCCGACAATGCCGATCAGTTGCGTCTGGTTCAGGTCGATCCCCTGCGCGGCGGTCGCGCGCGATGCGGCGGCGGCCGAGGCTGCGCTGCTGGCGCCGCCGCCCGAGGATTCGGGCTCGTTATCCACTTCCGGCGGGCGATAGGTCTGGCGTTGGCGCTCGGCGGCGGCGCGCTCGGCCTCTGCTTGCGCGCGGGCGCGGGCTTCGGCCTGGGCGCGCGCCTGCGCCTCGGCCTGAGCATCGGCGGCGGCGCGCTCGCGGATGCGGCGCTCGGCCTGGCGCTGAAGCTCGTCATCCATGCGCCGGCGCTCTTCAAGGGCGGCGGCTTCGGATTGCGGAGCAGGCGCGGATGGCGCGGGCGCAGCGGCCGGTGTCGGAGCGGGCGCGGGCGTCGGGGCTGCGGCAGGTGCCGGTGCGGCAGCGGGCGTGACCGGCGGCGTTACGGCGGGGGCCGCAGCCGCCGCGCGCAGATTTGCGGGCCGGCTGCGCGGCAAAAGCGACTGGCTGAGCCCGCTCGCGCTTGTGCTTGCGGCGGCGGGTTGCGGATCGCTGGCCATCGCCGCGGCGACGGCGGCACTCACCCCAGCCGTGCTGGCTGCCGCGCTGGCGGTCGTGGTCGAGTTGCCCCCGCGCGCAGGGCGCGATTGCGGCCGTGCAGAGACATTCAGCCCGCCCGATTGGGTGGCGGGCCGGGACGCGGCCGGCGGGGCTTCTTGCTGCGGCGCGCTCGCCGCTGCCGGGCGCGGCGCCGGTGCCGGCGCATCGCTGCGCGGTGCGGGCTGCGGCGCGGTGCTGGCCGACATCGCCGCGCCCACCGCCGCCTCGACCGCGTCCGAGCGCGTCTCGCCCGGCCGTTGCGGCGGGCGGGCCTGCGCTGTGCGATAGGGCGCGGGGGCTGCGGCTTGGGCCTCCGCCGTCCGTGCGAACGGGTCGAGCAAGAGGGCGGTCATGGCGCGGTGATCTTCCCGCCAGTCCCAGATATGCCCGGCAGAGCCTTGCCGCGCAGGGCGAGCGGGCGGGCGCTCGCCGGTGACTTCGGGCTGGCTCGCCCGCTCGAACGGAGCCGGGCTGGGCGGGGTCTGCGGGCGCGGATCCGGCGCGGCGCTCGGCTGCGCGCGGGTCGGCGCGGCTTGCGGGCGGGCCGAGTTCGACAGCGTCGCGCTTGCCGGAGCGCCCGGAGCGGGTGCGGGCGCCGCGCTGCGCGGAGCTGGGGCCGGCGCCGGTGCGGGGCTTGCGGGGGCGGCAGCGGGAGCGCTCGCGGCAGGCGCCGAGGCCGAGGCGCGCAAATTCGCGGGCCGGCTTGAGGGGCGCGGCGAGCTGCTGAGCGCGCGATCGCTGCCGGCGGCCGGCGCCGACGGGGCCGGCGCAGGCGCGGGCGTCGGAGCGGGGGCAGGTGGCGCGCTTTGCCGGATCGGCGCGGGCGTTGGCGCGGGGGCAGGTGCGGGCGCTGCGGTTGCAGCGGGCGCGGGTGCTGGTTCTGCCGAGGACACGGGCTCCTGCGTTTCAGCGGGGCTTGGCGCGAGCGCCTCGGTCTCGGGCGGCGCGGCTGCGGGGCTCGGGCGCTGCGTCGCCATCGACTCGCCCTGCGTCGAGAATGAGGGCGTCGGCCCGCGCGTGACCTGCGCGGGAAGGGCAGTCTGCCGCACGCCTGCCGTCTCGGCGGGGACGGCAGGAGTGGTTGGAGCCGCTGCCAGCAGCTCCTCACCTTCGCTAACAGCAGGCGCATCATCGACGGGCGCGGCGGAGCTCGCCTGCGCGATAGCGGGATCATCTGCGGGCGCGGTCTCAGCCGCCGGTGCATCCGCTACCGGTTGCACCGTGGCGGGCTCGCTGACTGCGCTTGCCGTTGGCGAAATGCCCGGAGCCTCTGCGGGCGGGAGCGCCGCCGTCTCGGTCTCAACGTTAAGCGCGGGGGCGTCCGGCGCGGGCGCGGCGGCGGTCTCGGTCGGCTCTTCGGTGCCGCCGGGCAGGAACTCCCAGCCCAGCACAAGCGACACCACCAGAACGCCAACCATCGGCAGCGCGCCCGCAAGCCCGCTGCGCTGCCCGGCGCGGCGCCGCTCGGGCACAGGTTTGGTATCGGGGCGCAGCTTGCGGGCCTCGGCAGCGCGGGTCAGGAACGCCTGCGCGCGGGGCGGCAGCGGCTTCGGCTCCGGCGCCGGCATCTCGAGCGGCTCGGGCATCGCGGCCGTGGCCTCGGCGGGGGGCAGCTCGGGCGCCGCCTCCTGCTCGGGCGGGTCATCGGCAAGCCGGATCGAGCCGTCCGTGACGGGCCCGCCTGCCGGCCGTGCCGCCGGACGCGCGGCGGCCGCGCCGGACGCCGCGCCAATACGGGCGGCCACCGCGGCCGCCTGAGCCTGAGCCGAGCGCGCGCCTTGCGGCAGCGTATGGGCTGTCACGCGTGAAATAATCGGCGCGAGGGGCGCCGGTGCTTCGTCTTTTAGGGTTGCATCATCGGTGGAAGCCGGGCCCGCTTCCTCGGAAGCCTCGGAAGCCTCGGAAGGTTGAGCGGTGTCTGTCGAGGGCGAAATGGCGGCCGGGCTTGCGGGCTGAGGAGCGACATTTTCGTCGCTTATCGCCCGAGCGTCATGCGCAGCGTCGGCGGCTTGTGTGACCTCGAGGTTGCCTGACGGGGCGGCGTCGACGAGCGCGTCGGTGGTGGCCTCGTTGTTCGCACTCGTCTCGGCGGTCGGAGGGGGCTCGCCGGCAGCGGGGGCCGCAGCGGTCGCGGCCGTCGCATCGGCGAGCAGCG
>JAUNRZ010000125.1:0-2381 GCA_030539455.1 Paracoccus sp. (in: a-proteobacteria)
GGCCCCGGATGTTCTCACTGATCGCGAGTAAATAAACAATAGCGCGGCCGAAGATTGGCGCGCCGGCAATCCGCCGTTAGCCAGAAAAACGCGCGGATTAATCATTGGTTAGTGCCCGCGTGATATTTCCTCGACCAACGAAGGAGAATCATGATGGCCGAGATTGCCGAGCCTGAAGTTCCAAGGCGGTCGCTGCTGCGCCGGGTGATGCTGCCTGCGCTTGCGGTCCTCTGCGCCGGGGCGGGATTTGGTGCAAGCTATAGCGGCACCGTCTCGCCCGGCGCTTTTCTTGCGCGAAAGCCGGCCGTTGCGGCGCCCTCATGGACGCATACCGAACTGCCGCGCATGACCGTGCCGCTGGCCGGGGGGCGCGATCTTCACCTTGCGATCACGCTCGAATCGCCGATGGCGGCGGCCCCCGCCTTGGCCGCCGATCTGCCGCGAATCGCGGACAGCTATAATCGCTTTCTCGCCAATATCGACGCGGCTGCATTCTCGCGCCGCGGCGTTCTCGAGATCATCCGCGAGGAATTGCTGACGCGCGCGCAGGCAATCTCGGGAGCGGCGGTCGTGGAAGACATTTTGATAACGGAGTTTGCGATTCAATGAATGTGATCGAGCTGATTTCTCTCTCGGGCGCCATTCTCGCCCTGCCGCTGGGCGTTTTCTGCTTTGTGCTGGCACGGCGTCTGCGCCGGCTCAACGATCTTGAATCGGGGCTTGGCGGGGCGATTGCGGTCATGACCTCGGAAATATCGCGGCTCGAAAGCGCGATGAAACAGACCCGCGACGAGGCGACCGCGCTCTCGCGGCACCTTGCCGCCAATATCGAGAAGGCGCGGACCGAGAAAGCCTATTGGGCGCTTCAGGCCAAGCTTGCCAAAGCGGGCGCGGGCGCAGAGCCTGCCGCGCCAGTCCGCCGACTGCGCCCGCGCAAGAAGGATGCCGCGTGATGAGAAAAACGCTCTCGGTCGCGGCCGCTGCGCTCGGCATATCGCTCGCCGCCGCATCGCTGGGCGAGCCGAATGACGGCACAACGCCACCTTCGGACGGCGCATCGGCGGGGCTTCTGCAAGGCTGCGGCGATGTGCCCGAGGCGGTCGCGCTGCTGGGCGCTTTGCGGGGCCGCGAGGCCGGGATCACCCGCTATCTGCAAGCCATCGATCGGCGCGAGGAGGATCTGCGTTCGGCCGAAGCCCGCCTGCGCGAGCGTCTGGAAGAGCTGCGCGGCCTGCGCGATGTGCAGCGCCGCGCGCGCATCGATGCGGAGACGGCGGTCCAGGCCGATATCGCGCAGCTTGTCGCCGTCTATGACGGGATGCGCCCGCGCGACGCCGCCGCCATCATGGGCGATCTGCCCCCGGAATTCGCCGCCGAGATCCTGATGCGCCTCAACCCGGCGGCATCGGCGCGCATCATCGCCTCGGTCGAGCCGCGGCAGGCGGCGATCCTCACCACCTATATGGGCGCCCGCCGCGCGCATCAACGATAGGAGCCACGATGTTTGGAATCATCGGAATTGTCATGACCTTCATCATGGTCTTTGGCGGCTATCTGCTGGCCGGGGGGCAGATGTCGGTCATCCTTTACTCGCTCCCGTTCGAGATGATGATGATCGGCGGCGCGGCGGTCGGCGCCTATCTGCTCTCGAACAGCTCGGACGTGCTGAAAAAGACGCTGCCCTCGATCGTTCAGGCGTTCCGCGGGCCCAAATGGACCGATCAGGACAATCAGGATGTGCTTTGCCTGCTCTATCAGCTTCTGCGCCTCGCGCGGACCAGCCCGGTCGAGCTTGAGGAGCATATCGAAAACCCCGAGCAAAGCGCTTTTTTCCAGACCTATCCCCGCATTCTCGCTGATCACGAGGCGGTGACGCTGATTGCCGACACATTGCGCTCGGCGAGCCTTAACTATGATGACCCCTATCAGGTCGAGGACATGCTGGGCAAACGCCTGGCCCTGATCCGCGAGGAATCGATGCACGTGCCGCACGCGCTGCAATCGACCGCCGACGCGCTGCCCGCGCTTGGCATCGTGGCGGCGGTTCTGGGCGTGATCAAGACGATGAGCTCGATCGACCAGCCGCCCGAGGTGCTGGGCAAGATGATCGGCGGCGCGCTTGTCGGCACGTTCCTTGGCGTGTTTCTCGCCTACGGCTTCGTCGCCCCGCTTGCGCAGCGGCTCACCAATGTCGTCAAGCAGGATCTGGCGTTCTATGACGTCATCAAATCCGTGCTGATCGCCGGGCTTCATCAGCACGCGACCAATCTTTGCGTCGAGGTAGGGCGGCAATCCGCGCCCGAGCATGTGCGTCCGAGCTTCGTTGCGGTCGAGAACGCGCTGCGCGAGCTCAAGAGGTCGGCATGAGGGCGGTTTTGCTG
>JAUNRZ010000125.1:2481-6343 GCA_030539455.1 Paracoccus sp. (in: a-proteobacteria)
AAGGCGCGGCGGCAGCGCGAGCAGGAAGAGATCAGCTTTTTCGGCTCGCTCGACGGTGCGTCGAAATTCGTCAAGGGCGACGCGATTGCCGGGATCGTCATCACGATCATCAACCTTGTCGTTGGTATCGCCTTGGGGGTCGTCTCGCACAAGATGGCGGTTGGCGAGGCGGTCGGCGTTTATTCGCGACTGACCATTGGCGACGGGCTGGTCTCGCAGATTCCGGCGCTGATTACCTCGCTGGCGGCGGCGCTTTTGCTCTCGCGCGGGGGGGCGACCAAGCCGACCTCCGAGATGCTGCTTGGCGAGACATTCGCGAAATGGCAGACCCCGGCCGTGGTCGCCGGCGCGATGTTGCTGATGACCTTTGTTCCGGGGATGCCAAAGCTGGTCTTTTTCGCGATCGCCGCGATCTGCGCGGGGCTTGCGGTGCTGATCGCGCGGCGGGCGCCGCCGCCCGAGCCGGGCGAGATCGCGGCCGACGCCCCGACCCTCGCGCCGCGCCGCATCGGGGATGAGCTCGACATGGACGAGATCGCCATCGAGATCGGCAGCGATCTCGTGCTGAGCGCGCTTGACCCTGGCCGAGGGCTGGCCGGGCGGATCGAAAATCTGCGCATCCATTTCGCGCGCAGCTACGGCCTGATCCTTCCCGAAATCCGCGTGACCGACGACACGAGCTGCCCCCCTGATTCCTACGTGATCCGCGTTCACGGCGTGATGCGCGGGCGCGGCCAGCTTCAGGCGAACATGGTGATGGCGCTTGGCGATGACGCGGTCCTCGACCAGCTGGCCGGCCAGGAGATCCGCGAGCCGGTTTTCGGGACCCGCGCGCGCTGGATCGCGCCGCAGGATCAGGAAAACGCGCAGTTTTCCGGGGCGACCATCGTGAGCCCGATCGAGGTGCTCTCGACCCATATGATGGAGGTCGTGAAGGCCAATCTCTCGGAGCTGCTGACGCTCGGGGCCCTGCAAAAGATGATCGCCGAGCTCAAATCGCTGTCCGATCAGGGCCGCGCGGAAAGTTACCAGAAGCTGTTTGAAAGCATGATCCCCGACAAGATCGCGCCCGAGCTTTTGCTGGCTGTCCTGCGCGGAATGCTCGATGAGGATCAGTCGATCCGAAACCTTGGCCTGATCGTCGATGCGGTGAACGAATGCCGCAATGCCGGCGCGCCCGAGCAGGTTCTGGAAGGGGTCCGCAAGCGCCTGCGCGGCCAGATCACCGAGCGCGTGGCGGACGACGAGGGGCGGGTTCATCTGCTCCAGCTCCATCCGGCGTGGGAGGCCGAGTTCACCGCCTCGGAAGCCGGCGCGACGGGGGGCAACATGGCACTTGCCAACGACATCGCGCGGCGTCTGGCGGCCGGCGCGCGGCAGGCGCTCGCGGCTTGCGATCCTGCGCGGCTGCCGGTGATCGCAGCGCCGGATCACCGGCGGCGACAGATCCGCGATATCCTGAGCACGCGCGGCGTAAGGGTGCAGGTGCTTGGCCTCGGCGAGATCGACCCGGCGGCCGAGATCAGGCTCGCCGGCACGATCGAGGCTGCGGCATGAGAGGCGCGTGGCGCCCGCATCCGCCGGCGCGGCGGCCCGATGAAGCGGCGCGCGGTGGATTGCGGATCCGTGCTGGCGACGCATGGCCAGCCTGCGGCGTGCGGGCCCCTTGGACCCGCGCGCGATGATCGACAGGCTCGCCGCAGATATCGTCGCGCTTGCGGGCGGGGTGCCGCTCGATTTCGCGATGGCGGCGCTGCCCGTCTATATCCGCATCCAGTTCTTCTTGCTGACCATGCCCGTCGTTTCCGAGCGCAGCCTTGGGATGCGGGTCCGAGCGGCGCTTGCCATCGCGCTGACTTTCACGTTTATCCCCGAGACGGCCCCGCTCGGCGACGCGCCGGCGCAGATCGCGATGCTGCTGGCGAGTGAGGCTCTGCTCGGTATTCTGCTGGGCCTGCCGGTGCGGCTCATGTCGTTCGGGATCAACATCGCGGCAAGCGCGATTGCCTCGGTCGCCTCGCTGTCCCAGCTTCTGGGCATCGGCGCCGAGGCATCGCCCCACCCGATCGGCAACCTGATGCACTACGCGGGCATCGCGCTTTTGATCGCGCTCGGCCTGCCGGTGATGCTGATCGAGCTGATCGCCGATTCCTACACGCTTTTCCCGCCCGGCCGGCTTCCGGGCGCGGACGGGCTATGGGGCGATATCGTCGGAACGATCGCGCGCGGTTTTCAGATCGCCATGACGATCTCGGCGCCGTTCATCCTTGGCGGGCTGCTTTATCAGGCGCTGCTGGGGGTCATCAGCAAGGTCATGCCCGCCCTGCCGGTGGTCTTTATCGGCTCGCCCGCCGCGATCATGCTGGCGCTGATGGGGCTTGCGTTTTTCGCGCCGTTCATCCTCTCGATCTGGGCGGATGCGGTCCTTTCGACGGGGCCGCGATGAGCGAGGAGGACAGCGCCAGCAAACCGCACGAGCCGACCGAGCAGAAGCTCCGCAAGGCACGCGAGAAGGGCGATATCCCGCGCTCGACCGAGCTCAACGCGGCGCTTGGCTATGCCGGCGCGTTCGGCGCGCTTGCGATCGGCGCGGGCTGGTTCGCGCCGGGCTGGCTGGCCGCCGTCTCGATCTTTCTGACCGAAAGCGCCTCCGGCGCCGCGCCGCCCGAGGCCGCCGCGCGGATCTGGCAGCCGGCGGCGGGCTTCGTTTTGGGGGCGATGGCGCTGCCGGCGCTTGCGATCCTCGCCGGCCTGATCGTCCAGCGCGCGTTGATCTTCACGCCCTCGAAGCTCGCCCCCGATCTCAAACGGATCAACCCGGTCAAGAACGCCGCCCAGAAATTCGGGAAGACCGGCTGGGTGCAGTTCGCGATCTCGGTCGGCAAGGCCGGCTTTGTCGGTGTCGGGGGCTGGCTTTTGTTTCGGATGCTGGTCGATGATCTGGCCGGCGCCGCGCAGGGCGGCGGGCATCAATGGACCGTCGGTCTCGGCGAGATGATCCGCCGCGCGCTCATGCTCGCGCTTGGCATTTCGGTCGTCTTTGCCGCGCTGGATATCGCGTGGAAACGGGCCGAGCATATGCGGCGCAACCGGATGTCTCTGAAAGAGCTCCGCGACGAGATGAAGGACGCCGAGGGCGATCCTCATCTCAAGCAGGCGCGGCGGCGCAGGGCAATGGATATCGTGCTTAACAACATGCTCGCCGATGTCGAAAAGGCCGATGTGGTGATCGTGAACCCGACCCATTACGCGGTCGCGCTGAAATGGTCGCGCGGCAGCGGGCGCGCGCCGGTCTGCGTCGCGAAGGGCGTGGACGAGGTCGCGCTGCGCATCCGTGCGCGTGCGGGCGAGCACAAAGTGCCGATCTGGCCCGACCCGCCGGCCGCGCGCGCGCTTCATGCCACGGTCGAGATCGGCGCCGAGATAACGGCGGATCATTTCGGCCCGGTCGCCGCCGCGATCCGCTTTGCCGAAGCGATGCGGCAGAAAGCGCGGTCGGGATGGTAAACAAGCACCGAGAGCTGGCCCGCCTGCGCGCACTTGCCGAGCTTCGCAAGAATCGCGAGCTGGCGCGGTTCGCCGATGTGCAAACCGGGTTTGCCGCGATCCAGGGCCAGATCGACCGGGCGGCGGCGCAGATGCGCGATCTGTTCCAGTCCGAGACGCCGTTTTCCCTTGAAGAGGGACGGCTTGCCAATCTGCTGGCGCAGCGCCTGACGCTGGAAGCGCGTCACGCGATGGCAGCACAGCGCGAACTGCGCCCGGCCTTTGAGGCTGCGCGGGCGAGGGCGATTGCAGAATTTGGGCGCGCAAAGGTGCTGGACGAGATTTCCGCGCGGAATGAACGGGCCGCTGCACGGAG
>JAUNRZ010000126.1 GCA_030539455.1 Paracoccus sp. (in: a-proteobacteria)
GGCGTCGGCGCGGCCATCGCGTTCGGCAGCCAGAAATGGAACGGCATCTGCGCCGATTTGGTGAACGCGCCCAGAAGCAGCAGGATCAGCATCGGCAGATACAGCATATGCTCGCGCATCGCATCGCCCTGCGCCAGCACCTCGGATATGCGCATGGTCCCGCTTGTCAGCGCGATCAGCACCAGCGCGGCCAGAAACGCCATCCCGCCGGCCGCCGTGACCAGCATCGCCTGAAGCGCGTTCCGCCGGCTTTTCGGGTCGTTATGCGAAAACCCGATCAGCATATAGGAGGTGAAGGTCGTCAGCTCCCAGAACACGAACAGCGCGATCAGATCATCGGCCAGCACAACGCCCAGCATCGCGAGCATGAACGAGGTCAGATAAAGCGCGAAGCGGTCATATTGCGGGTGGCCCGCGAGATATGTGTTGGAATAAAGCGTGACCGCCGTGCCGATCCCCGAGATCAGCAGCGCGAAGGTCAGGCTCAGCCCGTCGACCATGAAGGCGAGCGAGATGTTCATCGCCGGCACCCACTCGGCCGTGAAGAAAAGCCGCTCGCCCCGCGCGATGGCCGGGATCATCGTGAGGAACCACAGGAACAGAGCGCCCGATATCGCCACCGGCAGCCAGCCGGCCAAGCCATTATCCCGGCGGGCGTGTTCGCCCTCCGCCGCTGGCGCGTGATCCATCATGCTCTGCCCCGTTCCTCGTGACCGTCCGCGTCTCGGCCCAGCGCGGCATCGCGCAAAAACGCCTCGCCACTGTCCGTTTGCCGCAGGTTAACATGGATTTTCCGCCGGTCACAATCCGCCGGGGCCGGATTTTGTCACGCAAATGTAACCTCTCAAGGGCCGCGCGCGCCTCGCGTAAGCCATTGCTGCGATTGGCTCTTGGCGCATGTTCGCGTTTCGTGCTAGCGTGCGGGCAAGACCAGAAGGGGCAGGGCGTAATGAAGGTTCTGGGCATTGATCCGGGCTTGCAGAATACCGGGTGGGGCGTGATCGAGGTGGACGGCGTCCGGCTGCGCCACATCGCGAACGGCGTGATCCGCTCGGGACAGGGGGCGCTGCCCGCGCGGCTTCTGGTGCTGTTTCAGGGCCTGAGCCAGATCATCGCCGATCACGCGCCCGACGCGGCGGCGGTCGAGCAGACCTTTGTGAACAAGGACGCCAGCGGGACGCTCAAGCTCGGGCAGGCGCGGGGGATCGCGCTGCTGGTTCCGGCTCAGGCGGGGCTCAGCGTCGGGGAATACGCGCCGAACGCGGTCAAGAAATCGGTGGTCGGTGTCGGTCATGCCGCGAAGGAACAGGTCCAGCATATGGTGCGCGTGCAGCTTCCGGGGGTCGAGTTCGCCTGCGCGGACGCGGCCGACGCGCTTGCGATCGCGATCTGCCACGCGCACCACCTGCAATCGCGCGCGGTGCGCATCAAGGTGCCGGCGTGATCGGCCGCATCGCGGGGGTGATCCTTCACCGCGCGCCGGATCATGTGCTGATCGACGTGCGCGGCGTCGGCTATATCGTCCACATCAACGAACGCACCGCCGCCGCCTTGCCGGCGGTCGGTGAGGCGGCCGCGCTTTATACCGAATTGCTGGTGCGCGAGGATCTGCTTCAGCTTTTCGGCTTCACCAGCCTTCTGGAAAAGGAATGGCACCGGCTGCTGACCGGCGTGCAGGGGATCGGCGCGAAAGCCTCGCTGGCCATTCTCGGAACGCTCGGGGCCGAGGGGCTGGCGCGCGCCATCGCGGTCGGCGATTGGGGCGCGGTGCGCAAATCGCCGGGCGTCGGGCCGAAACTGGCGCAGCGCGTCGTGCTCGAGCTGAAGGACAAGGCGCCTGCGGTCATGGCGATGGGCGGCGCGCTTTCCGTCGATCCCGGCCCCGCGATGATCGAGCCGGACACGGCCGGCCCCGCCCCCGCCCCGGCCCCCGCGAGCGCGCGGCCCCCCTCATCCGCGCAGATCCAGTCGGACGCGCTGTCGGCTCTGGTCAATCTCGGCTATGGCCAGTCCGAGGCCGCATCGGCGGTCGCGGGCGCCGCGCAGTCGGAACCCGATGCCACCGCTCCGGCGTTGATCCGCGCGGCGCTGCGTGCGCTCGCGCCGAAATCCGCGGACCAATAGGGGAGTTGCCGCAATGTCCTCGACGCTGAAAACATTTGTCCTGATGGCCGTGCTGACCGCCGCGCTGGGTGCGCTTGGCGGGCTAATCGGAGGGCGCGGCGGTGCGATGCTCGCGCTGCTGGTTGCCGGCGCCGGGAATATCTGGGCGTGGTGGAACAGCGACAAGGCGATGCTTCGCCAGCAGAACGCGCACCCGATCGACCGCGCCAATGCGCCCGAGCTGTTCGAGATGGTCGAACGCCTGGCGCGGAACGCCGGCCTGCCCATGCCGGCGATTTACCTGATCGAGACCGAGCAGCCCAACGCCTTCGCGACCGGCCGGAACCCTGAAAACGCTGCGGTTGCCGTCACGCGCGGCCTGCTGCGCATCCTTGACCGCGCCGAGATCGAGGGCGTCATCGCGCATGAGCTCGCCCATATCAAGAACCGCGACACGCTGATCATGACCGTCACCGCGACGCTGGCCGGGGCGATCGCGATGATGGCGAATATGTTCGCGTTCACCGGCGGGCGCGAGGGGCGCGGCGGCGCGCTGGGCGGGATCATCATGATGCTGCTGGCGCCGATGGCGGCCGGGCTGGTGCAAATGGCGATCTCGCGCACGCGCGAATACAAGGCCGACCGCGTCGGTGCGGAAATCGCGGGCAGCACGTCGGGGCTTGCCGGCGCGCTGGCGAAGATCTCTGCCGCCGCTGGCCAGATCGTGAATGAACCGGCCGAGCGGAACCCGGCCGCCGCCTCGATGTATATCGTGAACCCGCTCGCCGGGCTGAACATGGACGGGCTGTTCCGCACCCACCCGTCGACCGAATCGCGGATCGCGGCGCTGCGCCAGTTGCAACTGCATGGTCGCTGACGCGCCCGACCCCGCCCTGCGCGGTGCCGCCCTGCCCGAGGATGCCGAGGGCCGCGCGCTTCGCCCGCAGGCGCTCGCTGATTTCGTGGGGCAGGCCGAGGCGCGGGCCAATCTGCGCGTGTTCATCGAAAGCGCCCGGATGCGCGGCGAGGCGATGGATCACACGCTGTTCCACGGCCCGCCCGGCCTTGGCAAGACCACGCTCGCGCAGATCATGGCGCGCGAGCTGGGCGTGAATTTCAAGATGACCTCCGGCCCGGTTCTCGCCCGCGCGGGCGATCTTGCCGCAATTCTGACCAATCTCGAAGCGCGCGACGTGCTGTTCATCGACGAGATCCACCGGATGAACCCCGCCGTCGAAGAGGTGCTTTACCCCGCGATGGAGGATTTCGAGCTCGACCTGATGATCGGCGAAGGCCCCGCCGCGCGCACTGTGCGGATCGAGCTGCAACCCTTCACCCTCGTCGGCGCGACGACCCGGCTTGGCCTTCTGACGACGCCTTTGCGCGACCGTTTCGGCATACCGACGCGCTTGCAATTCTATTCGGTCGAAGAGCTCAACAACATCGTCGCGCGCGGCGCGCGGCTGATGAACATCCCGGCCGAGCCCGAAGGAACGCTCGAGATCGCCCGCCGCGCGCGCGGCACCCCCCGGATCGCGGGCCGCCTGCTGCGCCGCGTCGTCGATTTCGCGCTGGTCGAGGGCGACGGGCGGCTCACCCGCGCGCTTGCTGACAATGCGCTGACGCGGCTTGGGGTGGACGATCTGGGGCTTGACGGCGCGGACCGGCGCTATCTGGGCCTGATCGCTGAAAATTACGCGGGCGGGCCGGTCGGGGTCGAGACGATCTCCGCCGCCTTGTCCGAATCGCGCGATGCGATCGAAGAGGTGATCGAGCCCTATCTGCTCCAGCAGGGCCTCATCCAGCGCACCCCGCGCGGGCGGATGCTGGCCGCGAAAGCGTGGCGGCATCTGGGCCTCGACGCGCCCAGCCCTGGCGCTCAGACAAGGCTGTTTGATGAGTAGTATCGCGCGTTTTCAGATCGCGAGCATATCTTAACCGACGCGAAAGCTTTTTCCGCTAAGCCTGAGAGAGCCAACCCTTAGCGGCCGATTCGCTTGACCTATACGCAAGACCGTCTTTTCCGCGTCCTGATCGCCCTGATTCTGGGAACGATAGCGCGTTGCTTGCGGATATTGGCGCGCGCGATGGCGCGGCAGCCAAGCCTTACTCCAACCCCAGAACATCCATCATATCATACTCACCCGGCCCCTTATCCTGACCCCACAGCGCTGCACGCAGCGCGCCGCGCGCGAAAATCGCGCGGTCGGTGGCCAGATGGCGCAGCACGACGCGCTCGCCATCGGCGGCGAAGATGACGTCATGCTCGCCCACCACGTCGCCGCCGCGAATGGCGGAAAAGCCAATGCGCCCAGCCTCGCGCGCCCCGGTGATGCCCTCGCGGGCGGGGGTGCGCAGATCGTCCAGCGAGGCGCCGCGCCCCTCGGCGGCGGCCTCGCCCAGCATAAGGGCGGTTCCGGACGGCGCATCGACCTTGTGGCGGTGATGCGCCTCGACGATCTCGATATCCCAATCCGGCCCGAGCGCGGCCGCGACCCGCCGGCTCAGCCCGACCAGCAAGTTGACCCCAAGGCTCATATTCCCGGCCCGGATGATCGGCGCGTGGCGCGCTGCGCGGGTGATCGCGGCCAGATCATCGGCCGAGAACCCGGTCGTGCCGATCACATGGACCGCCCGCGCCTGCGCGCAAAGCTCGGCGAAGGCGACGCTGGCTTCGGGGCGCGTGAAGTCGATCACCGCCTGAGCCTTCGCGATTGCCTGAACCGCGTCGGACGTGACCGTGACCCCGCTGGCAGCGCCGCCCATCGCCTCGCCCAGATCGCGGCCGATCCAGGGGTGGCCCTCGAGCTCGATCGCGCCGACCAGATCGGCCGCGTCCGAGGCGGCAATCTCGCGCGCAAGCATCTGCCCCATGCGCCCCGACGCGCCCGTGATGACGATTGCAACCTTGTCCATAGCCAACCCTTTGCGATTTTGTGCAGGCATAATCCATTGCAGCAGGCGAACCTAGACCCTACATCTGCGCGCATGGCACAAAACCGTTTTCATACGGGCTCCGGCCCCTCGCAGCGCCAGCTCCGTGTGGGCGAGCTGATCCGCCGGCGCCTTTCCGACCTGCTCATGCGCGGCGACGTGCACGACCCGGACCTGAACCGCCACTCGATCACGGTCGGCGAGGTCAGCGCCTCGCCCGATCTGAAGGTCGCGACCGCCTATGTCATGCCGCTGGGCGGCGCGGGCGCGGAGGACGCCTTGGCCGCGCTGCGCCGCAATGCGCGCGAGCTGCGCCATCTGGTCTCGCGCGATCTGAACCTCAAATACGCGCCCGAGTTGCGATTTCAGCTCGACGAGACATTTGACCGGATGGACGAAACGCGCCGCCTGTTCGCGGATGAGACGGTCCAGCGCGACATTGCCGCCCCGGAGGGGGATGACGAGGAAACGCGCGACTGATGGGCTGGTTCGAGCTTTGGCGCAGCCGTCTTGGCGTCGCGCTTGGCGCCCTCATCGCGCTCGGCCTGCCTACTGCGGCTTCGGCCGCGGATTGCGCACGGATGACGCATGACGGCCAGAACTACGCGATCTGCCGCATCACCGCCGACGAAGAGCCGCGTCTGAGGCTTTGGCTCGACGACGATTCCGGGCAGTATTTCAACAATTTCAGCCGGATACGCCAGTCCTTGCCGCCGGGGCAAGATCTGGTCTTCGCCATGAACGCCGGCATGTTCCACCCCGGTTACGCGCCGGTCGGGCTACACATCGCCGACGGAGAAAAGCGCGGCGATCTGGTGACTTCCGGCGGCGGCGGCAATTTCGGCCTGCTGCCCAACGGCGTTTTCTGCACCGGCGGCGCGCGCGCCTTCGCGGTGATCGAAAGCCGCGCGTTCCGCGATGCCGCGCCCGCCTGCCGCCTCGCGACGCAGTCCGGCCCGATGCTGGTCATCGACGGCGCGCTCCACCCGCGCTTTCTGGAGGACGCGACAAGCCGCTATATCCGCAACGGAGTGGGCGTTTCGGCCGACGGCACGACCGCCTGGTTCGCGATCTCGGACCGCCCGGTGACATTCCACGAATTCGGGCGCCTGTTCCGCGACGGGCTCGGCGCGCGCGATGCGCTTTATTTCGACGGCTCGCTGT
>JAUNRZ010000016.1 GCA_030539455.1 Paracoccus sp. (in: a-proteobacteria)
CGGGCGAGTATTGACGCGGTTTACTGTGGCCCGGCTGATTGCCTTCCGTCGCTAGCGCGGAGCCTTGGCCTTGGCTGGGGTGCGGGTGCAAGCTGTTTGGGCGTTGTGCGGGGCGGGGCTTTTCTGGGCGCTGCTCCGATAGCAGAGGATTTTCGCGGCCTTCGTTCGCGGCTATCGCCATTTGGGCGGATTTGTAGGGGCCCCGACGATGGTCCACGCCCGCTGCGATGCGGTCGCGATCGGGGTGTGGTCTTTTGACGGGGAGCAGGTGAGATTTTGGTGGGCGAGGCGCTGCGGTGAGGAGGCATTGCCCGCCTCGTTGGGGACTGGGGCTCGCAGGGGATTGGGCGGGTAGTGGCGCTTATTTGGGCGCGTCTGGGCGAGACACGCGGTCCGCTATGTGGGCGGTCACGCTGCGCGCTTGTGAGGCGCGGCTTTTCGGGGTTGCAAGGCTGGTACCCGAGGTCGGACTCGAACCGACATGGATTTCTCCGGCGGATTTTGAATCCGCTGCGTCTACCATTCCGCCACTCGGGCCTTGGTGTTCAGTTATATGTGGGGGCGGGGGCGCGCAAGGGGTGCTCGCGCTGTTGTGGGAGATGAGCCGGCCTCGGTCGGCGGGCGCTCGGGGCAGCGGGGCAAGGAGGGCGCGGGCCTGCGTTAGGGGTGGTGAAGGGCCGGGTGCGGTGACGTGGTGAGCGAGGCGGGTCGCTGGGCTCGGGGCTTGATCGGCTCGGGCGGTGCGTCGATGGTTGAGAGCGTCTTTGGCAGGGGTGAAGGCGCTCGCACGCGGAGGCGTGACGCCATTGCTGGTCTAGTGCGCGATGGTTTTGCTCTCCACTCCGCTATGGGTGTTGTGTTGCGCGCGAGTTGGTTTGCGAACGACTTCTGCGCGGCGGCCCTATTGTCGGGTGGGGCGTTGTTTTGGGGCCTTCGCTCGCGGAGAGAGGGTTCAGCCGGCGATCAGGTAAATCTCTGCGAAGGCGGCTCGTCCAAACGGCTCGCGCGTGGGGCTCGCTCGGGAGCGGACCCTATACGCCCTTATTTGTTAAGAAGGCGCGCGACAGCGGCGAGTGATAAGAAGGCATGCGGCAGCGGCGAGTGATAAGAAGGCGTGCGACAGCGGCAGGAGCAGCGAAATTCGTGGGATTTAGAGCGCCAGGCGGCGCGCATTGCCAAGGGGCGCCGCGATCGGCGGGTGTATCGGCTTGATTTGCACGGCATCACCGGGGCTGTCACCGCCCTTTGATGCGCCGAGATCATTTGCGGGGGCGCGCGGCGGCGAAGGCTCGCTGAGCTCGCACTTGGGGTGAGGGCCGAAAGCTCGCTCCGACCTTAACGCCGCTTGCCGAGCAATCCGGCGCATACAGTGGCGCGCGTTGCAGCGCCGCTCCGCCCTAACCCGGCGCTTTCCCCAACCGCTCCAGCCTTGCGGCTCGGAGTTGGGCGAAATCGTCGCCGGCGTGGTAGCTCGAGCGGGTGAGGGGGGTGGCGGAGACCATGAGGAAGCCTTTGCCGTAGGCGGATTTTTCGTAGCCGGCGAACTCTTCGGGCGTGACGAAGCGGTCGACGCGGTGGTGCTTGGGCGTTGGCTGAAGATACTGGCCGATGGTGATGAAATCGACATCGGCGGCGCGCATGTCGTCCATCACTTGCAAAACGCCCTGCCGGTCCTCGCCCAGCCCGACCATGATGCCGGATTTGGTGAACATGGACGGGTCGAGCTCTTTCACGCGTTGCAGAAGCCGGAGCGAGTGAAAATAGCGCGCGCCGGGCCGCACGGAGGGGTAGAGGCCGGGGACCGTCTCGAGATTGTGGTTGAACACATCGGGGCGCGCTTCGACCACGATTTCAAGTGCTTCGGGGCCGCATTTGAGAAAATCCGGGGTCAGCACCTCGATCGTCGAGCCGGGCGAGCGGTGGCGGATCGCTCGGATCACCTGGGCGAAATGCTCGGCCCCGCCATCGGCGAGATCGTCGCGGTCGACCGAGGTGATGACGACATGGTTCAGGCCGAGCTTGGCGACGGCGTGCGCTACGCGGCCCGGCTCGAACGCATCGAGCGCGTCCGGCTTGCCGGTGATGACGTTGCAGAACGAGCAGCCGCGCGTGCAGATCTCGCCCATGATCATCATGGTCGCGTGACCCTGGCTCCAGCATTCGCCGACATTGGGGCAGCCCGCTTCTTCGCAGACGGTGGAAAGCTTGTTCTCACGCAGAATGTCGCGGGTCTGCTTGTAGCCTTCCGAGACCGGCGCCTTGACGCGAATCCATGAAGGTTTCTTGGGTTGCGCCTGATCGGGGCGATGCGCTTTTTCGGGATGGCGCGCACGGGCGGCGCGCAAAGCGGGCGGCTGGTTTGGGTCCGCATCCCCGCGAAGGGGCGTCTGCGACTCCCCGGTCATCGGGGCGGGCTGGTCGGCAATTTCGGTCATCGGCGGTCCTTGGCTACTCGTCACAGATAGGCGCTTTCGGGGGGTTGATCAATCGCCCGACGCTTGCCACATGACGGGGCAGAGATGCTGCATTGCAGCGGCTGCATATGAACAACCCAAGGAGAGATTTGATGAAAATCGGTGACAAGGTGCCGCAGGTGAAATTTCAGACCCGTGTGCGCGATGAAAGCGTTGGCGGGCCGAACCCGTATCGCTGGGAGCAGCTCACCTCGGATGATTACTTCAAGGGCAAGCGGGTCGTTCTGTTCTCGCTTCCGGGGGCGTTCACGCCGACCTGCTCGACCTATCAGCTTCCGGGCTTCGAGAAGAACGCGGACCGGATGCGCGAGCTGGGCGTTGATGAGATCTACTGTCTGTCGGTCAATGACAGCTTTGTCATGAACAAATGGGCCGAGGCGCAGAACCTCAGCAATGTGAAGGTGATCCCGGACGGGTCGGGCCAGTTCACCGAAAAGGCCGGGATGATGGTGCGCAAGGACAATCTGGGCTTTGGCCCGCGCAGCTGGCGCTATGCCGCGATCGTGAATGACGGCGTGGTCGAGGCGTGGTTCGAAGAGCCGGGCCGGATCGACAACTGCCCCGACGATCCCTATGGCGAGTCGGCGCCGGAAAAAGTGCTCAACTGGCTGGAAGAGCGCGCGGCCTGAGGCGCGCGTTATCGTGATGAGGGGCCGCCAATGGGGCGGCCCTTTTTCGTTGGCGCGCCCCCGCAGCGTTGCGCGGAGAGGCCCTTGCGTGTATCAGGCGGGAAATAAGCGCGTATAGCGCGTTTGAGGCAAGACAGGATTACCGATGCGCAGAGTTGTCGTCACTGGTCTGGGAATGGTCACGCCGCTCGGCTCGGGGGTCGAGCCGATATGGGCGCGGCTGCTGGCGGGGGAGTCGGGCGCGGGGCCGATCACGCGGTTTGATGCCAAGGACGTGGTGACGAAATATGCCTGCGAGATTCCGTTCGGCGATGGCTCGGATGGCAGCTTCGATCCCGATGCGTGGATGGAGCCGAAGGACCGGCGCAAGGTCGATGATTTCATCC
This sequence comes from Paracoccus sp. (in: a-proteobacteria), assembly GCA_030539455.1. GTDB lineage: Bacteria > Pseudomonadota > Alphaproteobacteria > Rhodobacterales > Rhodobacteraceae > Paracoccus. The sequence continues at coordinate 3,490 of JAUNRZ010000016.1, forward strand.
TTTACGGGATCGCCGCCGCCGAGCAGGCGGTGCGTGACAGTGGGTGGGAGCCGCAAAGCGAGGAGGATCGCGAGCGGACGGGGGTGATGATCGGCTCGGGGATTGGCGGTTTGACCTCGATCGCTGAAACGGCCTTGCTGATCAAGGAGCGCGGGCCGAAGCGGGTCTCGCCGTTCTTCATTCCGGGGGCTCTGATCAACCTCGTCTCGGGGCAGGTCAGCATCCGCTTTGGCTTCAAGGGGCCGAACCATGCTGTGGTAACGGCGTGCAGCACCGGCGCTCATGCGATTGGCGATGCGGCGCGGCTGATCGCGCTTGGCGATGCCGATGTGATGATCGCGGGCGGGGCGGAAAGCCCGATCTCCGAGATCGGGATTGCCGGGTTCAACGCCTGCAAGGCGCTGTCCACCAAGCGCGAGGATGACCCCAAGGCCGCCAGCCGGCCCTACGATTCGGATCGCGACGGGTTTGTGATGGGCGAGGGCGCGGGCGTTGTCGTGCTGGAGGAATACGAGCACGCGAAAGCGCGGGGCGCGCGGATCTATGCCGAGGTTCTGGGCTATGGTCTGTCGGGCGATGCCTATCACATCACCGCGCCCAGCGAGGACGGTGATGGCGGCTATCGCGCGATGAAGAATGCGCTGCGCAATGCGGGGCTCGGGCCGGACGCGATCGACTATATCAACGCGCATGGCACCAGCACGATGGCGGACACGATCGAGCTTGGCGCGGTCGAGCGGCTTCTGGGCGATCATGCCGGCAATGTCACCATGTCCTCGACCAAATCGAGCATCGGGCATTTGCTGGGCGCGGCCGGCGCGGTCGAGGCGATCTTCTGTATCCTCGCGATCCGCGATCAGATCGCGCCGCCGACCATCAATCTCGACAATCCGGCCGCCGAGACGGCGATCGATCTGGCCGCGAATGCCGCCGTGCGGCGCAAGATCGATGTGGCGCTGTCGAACAGCTTTGGCTTTGGCGGCACCAATGCGACGCTGATCATGGGCAAGCCCGATGTGGCGTAATATCGTCTCGATGTTTCTGACGCTGACGGTCGTTCTGCTGATCGGCGTGGCCGTTGCTGTGTCCTGGGGGCGCGCGCAATACACCGAGCCGGGGCCAAGCGCGGTCGCGCAATGCGTGCAGATCGCGCCGGGGGCCAATCTGCGCGGGGTGAGCCATCAGCTGGCCGAGCAGGGCGCGGTCTCGAACGCATATATTTTCCGCGCCGGCGCCGATTATGACGGCAAGGCGCGCGATCTGAAATACGGCTCTTATCTGGTGCAGCCGCATTCGAGCATGGAAGAGATCGTCGATGTGATCACCGCGGGCGGGCCGTCCACCTGCGGGCTCGAGGTGATTTACCGCGTGGGCGTGCGCGCCGATTCCGTGGTGCTGCGCGACATCAACCCGCAGACCGGCCGCTATGAGGAGCGCGCGAGCTACAACCCCGCGAATGGCGAAATGCCGCAGGCGATCGGCGAGGCGGTCGAGCGGCCCGATGCGCGGCTGCGCGTTGCCGTCGCCGAGGGCGTCACGAGCTGGCAGGTGACCGAGGGGCTCAAGCGTGCGCCGTTCATGTCGGGCGATGTGGCGGGCGTTCCCGATGAGGGGCGGCTTGCGCCCGATACTTACGAGGTCAGCGCGGGGGCCGACCGGGCCGCGCTGCTGGCCGAGATGCAGCGCCGGCAGGACGCGATCCTGAACTCCGCCTGGGAGAGCCGCGATTTCGGGCTCCCCTACGAGAGCGCCGAGGACGTGCTGATCATGGCCTCGATCATCGAGAAGGAGACCGCCGTTGCGTCCGAACGCCGGCAGGTCGCGAGCGTCTTTGTGAACCGGCTCGAGCAGGGGATGCGGCTGCAAACCGACCCGACGGTGATTTATGGCGTGACCGAGGGGCGCGGCATCCTTGATCGCGGCCTGCGCCGGTCCGAGCTGGACACGCGGACGGACTGGAACACCTATCAGATCGACGGGCTGCCGAAGACGCCGATCGCCAATCCCGGCCGCGCCTCGATCGAGGCGGCGCTGAACCCCGATACGACCGAGTATCTGTTCTTCGTGGCGGACGGGACCGGCGGGCACCAGTTCTCGCGCACGCTCGATGAGCATAACGCCGCGGTCGCCCGCTGGCGCGTGATCGAGGCCGAGCAGCAGGCGCGGGCGGCGGAAGCCTCTGAGGCGGCGGCGGCGGCGGCGGAAGCGGAAAGCACCAACTAGATTCGGGGCTGCGGCGGCGTGATCGCGGCGTGTTGCGTTTTGCGGGCGGGGCGGTGTTGCGCGCTGTAACGCTTTGATTGTGTGGGGCTTTTTGTACCGCTCGGCGCAACCTCTGGCGGCGCGATTGACTTTGCGAACGCCCTTAGGTAGAACTTCCCCATGCTGGGAGAGATGGGCAAGCGGCCGGGGGGCAACCTCGCGCCGCTTTTTCATTTCTTGGCTCGTGCGGACAGAACACGAGGCGGGGCATGGCTGAATGACATTGAAATTGGATTGGGACAGCATTCGCGACATCGCGGATGAGGGGTCGGGTACCGCGCTGGCGGATGTCGAGATCGCCGGGCAGCTTTTGCGGGGCTGCGCCGAGGATCTGACGCGGCTGCGGCTGAAATTGCAGGCCGGCGACATGGACGAGCTGAAAGACGCGGTGAAGCTGGCGCGAGAGCTGCGCAGCGCGGCGCAGCTCATGCTTGAGGAAAGGAACAAGGTTGACAAACTTCGCAAGGATATTGCCGGGGTCGTCGGCGGCGGCGCGCTCGACCTTGACGCGGCACGAGATGAGATCGGGCGCCGACTGGCTTGCCTGCGCCGAGCCCGAGAGGCTGGATGAGTTCCTCGCGTGGCTGTCGGACAATGCGCTGGCGAGCCTGCCGTTTCTGTTCGAGTTCTGGGCATTGCCGCACCAGCTTCCGCCCGAGGGGGACTGGAAAAGCTGGGTGATCATGGGCGGGCGCGGGGCAGGCAAGACCCGCGCCGGCGCGGAATGGGTGCGGCGCATGGTCGAAGGGCCGACCGCAAGCGCGCCGGGAAGCTGCCGGCGCGTCGCGCTGATCGGAGAGACCTTCGATCAGGCGCGCGAGGTGATGGTCATGGGCGATAGCGGCATCCTCGCGTGCTCGCCCCCCGATCGCCGCCCGGTCTGGGAGGCGGGGCGGCGCCGGCTCGTCTGGGCGAATGGCGCGACCGCGACGGTCTATAGCGCGCATGAGCCCGAGGCGCTGCGCGGCCCGCAATTCGACGCGGCCTGGGTCGATGAGCTCGCCAAGTGGAAAAAGGCCGAGGAAACCTGGGATATGCTGCAATTCGCGCTGCGGCTTGGGACGCATCCGCAGCAGGTCGTGACGACCACGCCGCGCAATGTCCCGGTGCTCAAGCGCATTCTGGCGAGCGCGTCGAGCGTGACCACCCATGCGCCGACCGACGCGAACCGCGCCTATCTGGCCGAGAGCTTCATGGCCGAGATCGAGGCGCGTTACGGCGGCACGCGGCTGGGGCGGCAAGAGCTGGACGGCGTGCTGCTGGACGATATCGAGGGCGCGCTGTGGTCCTCGGCGATGATCGAGGCGGCGCGGGTTGATGCGGCGCCGCCGCTGAGCCGGATCGTGGTGGCGCTGGACCCCGCGGTCAGCAGCGGCGGCGCGAGCGATGAGTGCGGGATTATCGTCGCGGGCGTCGCCTCGGAAGGGCCGCCGACCGCGTGGCGGGCCTTCATTCTGGAAGACGCGACCATGCGGGGCAGCCCGGCCGATTGGGCGCGCGCGGCGATTGCGGCGATGGACCGCCACAAGGCCGAACGGCTGGTCGCCGAGGTTAACCAAGGCGGCGATCTGATCGAGACGGTCTTGCGCCAGATCGATCCGCTGGTTCCGTTCCGCGCGCTGAGGGCGGGTCGCGGCAAGGCGCTGCGCGCCGAGCCGGTCGCGGCGCTTTATGAGCAGGGGCGGGTGAAACATCTGCGGGGTCTGGGCGATCTGGAGGATCAGATGTGCCGGATGAGCCTTGCGGGCTGGCAGGGACGCGGCTCGCCCGACCGGCTCGATGCGATGGTGTGGGCGGTCCATGAGCTGATGATCGAGCCGGCTGCGCATTTCCGCCGCCCGCAGTTGCGGCGGCTTTGATCCCGTGCGCCCTTTGGGCGCGCGGGGGCGCAACACGCGAGAACGGCACGAGCCGCGCCTTTCAGGGGCGCGGTTTTTTTGTGGCATGAAGGAGAGAATGATGGCGTTTCGTTGGTTCGGGCGCGCGCAGGAGGCGCCGCAGGCAGGCAGAAAATCACGGCAGCCGGGCGGGACGGGCGCGCAGCGTTTCGCGGCGATGATGACGGGTGCGGGGCGGGTTGTGTGGTCGCCGCGCGATCACTCGAGCCTCACCTCGGCGGGGTTCATCGCCAACCCGGTCGGGTTTCGCGCGGTCCGGCTGATTGCCGAGGCGGCGGCCGCGGTGCCGCTTGTCTGCGCCGATTGCGCGCATCGCTTCGACAGCCATCCGGTGCTGGACCTTTTGGCGCGGCCGAACCCGGCGCAGGGCCGCGCCGAGCTGTTCGAGGCGCTGTTCGGGCAGATCCTGCTGTCCGGGAACGGCTATCTCGAGGCGGCGGGCGAGGGGCAGGGCGGCTTGCCGGCCGAGCTGCATGTGCTCCGCTCGGACCGCATGAGCGTGGTGCCGGGTGCGGATGGCTGGCCCGAGGCGTTCGAATATGCGCTGGGCGGGCGCAAGCACCGTTTCGCGATGGGCGCGGGGCCTGATCCGATCTGCCATATCCGCAGCTTTCATCCCTCGAACGATCATTACGGGCTCTCGCCGATGCAGGCGGCGGCGGTGGCGGTCGATGTCCATAACAGTGCAAGCGCGTGGTCGAAGGCGCTGCTCGATAACGCCGCGCGGCCCTCGGGGGCCATCGTTTACCGGGGCGCGGACGGGCATGGCAACCTCTCGCCCGAGCAGTATGAGCGTCTGGTCGGCGAGATCGAGACCAACCATCAGGGCGCGCGCAATGCCGGGCGTCCGATGCTGCTTGAGGGCGGGCTCGACTGGAAACAGATGGGGTTTTCGCCCTCGGATATGGAGTTTCACCAGACCAAACAGGCCGCCGCGCGCGAGATCGCGCAGGCGTTTGGCGTCCCGCCCATGCTGATCGGCATTCAGGGCGATGCGACCTATGCCAATTACGCCGAGGCGCACCGGGCGTTCTACCGGCTGACCGTGCTGCCTCTGGTCACGCGGGTCGCCGCGTCGGTCGCGTGGTTCCTCTCCGAGCATCTGGGGCAGGAGGTCACGCTGCGGCCCGATCCCGACCAGATCCCCGCTTTGGCCGAGGAACGCGACCAGCTTTGGCAGCGTGTGGGTGCGGCCTCGTTCCTGAGCGATACGGAAAAGCGCGCGCTGCTGGGCCTCGCCCCGCTGGCGGAGGGCTGAGGGTTGGAGCGCGCAGCCGCGCTGCAATTCGATCCGCATTTCCACCGTTTCGAGACGCAGGAGCGCGTGATGGCGCTGCAATTCGGCGCTGTGGAAAAGCGGCTCGAGCGGATCGAGGAAATGATCGCGGGGCTCGAAAAGCGGCTCTGGATGGCGGTTTACGGCGTCGTGGCGGTGATCCTGACGCAGGCAGTGCAGTCGCTGCTGGGGCTGGCGCCGCATGGAGGGTGAGATGGAGCTAGAGTTGAAATTCGCGGGCGGAGGGCTTTGCCGCGAGGGCGCCTTGATCGAGGGCTATGCGAGCCGGTTCGGCCAGCCTGATCAGGGCGGCGATGTGGTGATGGCGGGCGCGTTCACCGCCTCGCTTTCGCGGCTGGCAGCCAGCGGCGAGAAGGTGCGGATGCTGTGGCAGCACGACCCGGCGAGCCCGATCGGCGTGTGGGACGAGATCGCCGAGGACGCGGTCGGGCTGCGCGTCAGGGGCCGGCTTTTGCCGCAAATCGCCAAAGCGCGCGAGGCCGCCGCCCTGATCGCCGAGGGCGCGATTGACGGGCTGTCGATCGGCTATCGCACGATTCGCGCGAGCCAGGGCGCGAAGGGGCTGCGCCATCTGAACGAGCTGGATCTGTGGGAGATTTCGCTCGTGACCTTCCCGATGCTGAAAGAGGCGCGGCTGGGCCGCAAGGAGGCCGCCGAGCAGATCGCGATCGCCGCGATGCTGCGCGATGCGGCGGCGGCGCTGCGCGGCTGAGTTGCGCTTTTTGGCGCTGGCGCGCGGCGGCGGGCGCCCGGTTGATTTTCACGATAACGGCGCGCGCGGATATGGCGCGCGCCGCGCAAGTTTCGGGCCGCGACGCCCGGATAAGGGGCTTTGCCCAATCATCACCAAGGAGAAGCTGATGACCGAGATCAAACAGGCCGGGGCTGGCAGCCCCGGCGAGCTGAAGGGTGCGCTGCTTGGGTTCGTCGATGAACTCAAGGGCTTTCGCCAGGATATTCAGTCCAAACTCGAGGCACAGGACAATCGCATGACCATGATCGAACGCAAATCGCTCCGCCCCGCTCGCGCGCCTTTGGCGGTGGAGGCCGAGCAGGCCGCCCCGCACCAAAAGGCGTTCGACGCCTATCTGCGCTACGGCGATGAGACCGCGCTGCGCGGGCTCGAGCAGAAGGGGCTTTCGACCGCCGATGCGGGCCTTCTGGCGAGCCCGACCATGATCGAGCAGGTGGTGCGCGGCCTTGGCAGCTACGGCTCGCTGCGCACGCTGGCGCGCGTTGTGACGGTCGATTCGGGCAGCTATGACGTGCTGGTCGACACTGACGAGCTGGAAACCGGCTGGGCGACCGAGACCACCGTGCCCGAGACCGCCCCCGCCCGCACCGAGCGCGTCAATGTGAGCCTTTTCGAGCTGGCCGCGATGCCCAAGGCGACGCAGCGCGTGCTGGACGATGCGGCGTTCGATGTCGAGGAGTGGCTGGCGCAGCGGATCGCGGACCGTTTTGCGCGCTCGGAAGCGGCGGCGTTCATCACTGGCGATGGCTTTGAAAAGCCGACCGGCATTCTGGCCGCCGAGCGTGTCGATGACGAGGCGGATGCGCTCCACACCAATGTCGTCGAGCGCCGCACCGGCGCGGCGGGTGCGTTCTCGGCCGATCCCTGCGCGGATCTGATCGATCTCGTCTACTCGGTGAAACCGGAATATCGCGCCAATGCGAGCTTCGTTCTGAACTCGAAAACCGCCGCTCTGGTGCGCAAGCTGCGCGATAACGACGGGCGGTTCCTCTGGACCGACAGCCTTGCTGCGGGCGAGCCCTCGCGCCTCTTGGGCTACCCGGTGCTGCTGGCCGAGGATATGCCCGATGTCGACGCCGAGGACCCGGCCGCGATCGCGTTCGGTGATTTCGCCGCCGCCTATGTCATCGCCGAGCGCCCCGAGCTGCGGGTTCTGCGCGATCCGTTCTCGGCCAAGCCGCATGTGCTGTTCTATGCGACCAAGCGCATTGGCGGCGCTCTGGTCGACGGGCGGGCGATCAAGCTTCTGAAATTCGCCGCCTGATCCGTCCGGCGTCGAAGGGTCGCGCCGCGCATTCCGGTCGCCGGCAGCTCCTGTCCGCGCAGGCCCCGGCCGGGGCCCGGCGGTGCGGCCCGCTATCTATTTCGGTCAAACGCATGGCCCTTCCGGGCCGCTTCGGACGGGAGGTTCGGGAATGATACTTGTCGAGGAAACGCAGCCGCTGGACGAGGATTTGCCGGTGGCTGCGCTGCGCGCGTGGCTGCGGCTTGGCTCGGGCTTCGAGCTGGCCCCCGCGCCGGAAGAGGACCGCGCTTTGGCCGGCTTCCTGCGCGCGGCGATCCTGACCATCGAGGGGCGCACGGGGAAGGTTCTGCTGCGCCGGTCCTACCGCATGGTGCTGGATGATTGGCGCGACCGGATGGGGCATCCGCTGCCTTTGGCGCCGGTCCACCGGCTGGACGGGGTGAGCATCGAGGACGGCGCGGGCCGCGCGCGCGAGATCGACCCCGCGCAATACGAGCTGGTGCCAGACACGCAGCGCCCGCTGCTGCGCCCGCGCGGCGCGATGCTGCCGCAAGTCCCGCGCCTTGGCCGGGTGAGCGTGCGCTTTGTCGCCGGCTTTGGCGAGGTCTGGGAGGATGTCCCCGCCGATCTCGCGCAGGCCGCGATCATGCTGGCGGGCCGCTATTACGAGGATCGCGGCCTTGGCGGCCCGCAGATCGCGCTGCCGGTCCAGGTGAGCGCCCTGATCGAGCGGTGGCGGTCGGTCCGCGTTCTGGGCGGGCGCGGCGCGGGGGCGCGGCGATGAGCGGGGCTGGTTATCTGCCGGCGCTCACCGTGCCGCTGCGGCTCGAGGCGCCCGAGCGCGTCCCGGACCAGATGGGCGGCGCGTTCATCTCGTGGCGCGCGCTCGGCGTGCTTTACGCCGATATGCGGGCCGCGCCCTCGCGCGAGAGTGCCGGGCAAAGCGGGCCCGAGGTGCGCGTGATGTGGCGCATTCTGACCCGCGCCTTCCCGCCCTCCGATCCGCGCCGCCCGCGCGCCGGGCAGCGCTTTTGCCTTGGCGCGAGGGTGTTTCGCATCGAGGCGGTCGCCGAAAGCGCGGGCGGCGGCCGGATTTTGCAAACGCTCGCCTCAGAGGAGTTTGAGCCATGAGTTACCAGATGGCCGCCGCGCTTCAGGGCGCGGTTTATGCGCGGCTGCGCAGCGATGAGGCGATTGCCGAGTTGCTTGGCGACCGGGTCTACGACGCCGTGCCGGTGCCGGCCCCGGCGGGGCTTCATATCGCGCTTGGCCCCGAGGAGATGCAGGACGCATCGGACGCGACGGGGCGCGCATCGCGCCATGATTTCGTCGTCTCGGTCATTGCCGGGCGCGAGCGTGACAGCGGTTTCGCCGCCGCCAAACAGGTGGCCGCGGCGGTGTGCGATGCGATGGAGGCGGGCGATCTGGCGCTTGGCTCGGCGCATCTGGCGGGGTTGTGGTTCCTGCGCGCGCGGGCGCGCCGGGCGGAAAATGGCGCGGGACGGCGGGTCGATCTGACGTTCCGCGCGCTTTTGGATCAGGGTTGAAGGAGAAAATCATGGCGGTTCAGAACGGGCGTGATCTGCTCATCAAGATGGATATGAACGGGGCCGGGCAGTTCGAGACGATTGCCGGGCTGCGCGCCACACGGATCGGCTTTAACGCCGAGACGGTGGATGTCACCTCGCTTGAAAGCGAGGGACGTTGGCGCGAATTGCTGGGCGGGGCGGGCGTGCGCTCGGCCTCGATCTCGGGCTCGGGCGTGTTTCGCGATGCCGATACGGACGGGCGCGCGCGGCAGGTGTTCTTTGACGGCGAGGTGGCGGGCTGTCAGGTCATCATCCCCGATTTCGGCATTATCGAGGGGCCGTTCCAGATCACGTCGCTGGAATATGCCGGCAGCCATAACGGCGAGGCGACCTATGAGCTGAGCTTTGCCAGTGCCGGCGCGCTGAGCTTCACGGCGATCTGATGGGCGCGCTTGGTATGGTGGCCAATCCGATGCGGGGCGAGGTCGAGATCGTGGTCGATGGCGCGGCCTATGCCGCGCGGCTGAGCCTTGGCGCTTTGGCCGCGCTCGAGGCGCGGCTGGGCGCGGATTCGCTGATCGCGCTTGCCGCGCGGTTCGAGGCGGGGGCGTTCTCGGCCAGGGACGTGATCGCGGTGCTCGAGGCCGGGCTTGGCGCTTCGGGCTGGCAGGGCGATCTGGGCGCGGCCGAGATCGGCGGCGGGCCAGTTGGCGCGGCGCAGGCAGCGGCGCGCCTTCTGGCGCTTGCCTTCACCATTCCCGACTGAGCGCGCGATGGATGGCAACCGGCTCGACTGGCCCGGCCTGATGCGGGCCGGGATGGGGCGGCTGGGGCTGGCGCCGGATGTGTTCTGGCGTCTGACCCCGGCCGAGCTGGCCCTGATGCTGGGGCTGGAGAGCGCCGCCGGCGCCGCGCCCATGACGCGCGCGCGGCTGGCCGAGATGGAGCAGCGCCTCGCGCAGATCGGGGCTATCGGCAGGAGCAAAGATGACTGACAGGAACGGATTTGAGCCGAGGGGCGTCGAGCTGGGCGATATGCAGCAATCGGCGCAGATGGCGCAGGCTTTCTCGGCCGAGATGGAGCGCATGCGCCAGTCGATGATGCTGACCTCGCGCGAGCTCGGAACGCTGACCGGCGGGATCGAGGGCGGGCTGCGCCGGGCGTTTCAGGGCGTGATGTTCGACGGGCTGAAGCTGGGCGATGCGCTGCGCGGGATCGGGCGGGCGATGGCCGACACGATGCTGGCGATCGCGATGAAGCCGGTGCAGCAGGCGATCGCGGGGGCGATGGCGCAGGGGATTGGCGGGGCCGCCTCGGCCGCGCTGCCCTTCGCCAATGGCGCAGCCTTCACGCAAGGACGGGTGAGCGCTTTTGCGCGCGGCGGGATCGTCAGCGGGCCGGTGCAGTTCCCGATGCGCGGCGGGGTCGGGCTGATGGGCGAGGCCGGCCCCGAGGCGATCATGCCGCTGACGCGCGGCGCGGATGGGCGGCTTGGCGTTCACGCGCAAGGCGGCGCCGCGCGGCCGGTCAACGTGACGATCAACGTCTCGACCCCCGATGTCGCCGGCTTCGCCCGCTCGCAATCGCAGATCGCCGCGCAGGTGAGCCGGCTTCTCGCGCGCGGCGCGCGCAACGCATGAGGCAGAGATGAGCTTTCACGAGATACGTTTCCCCGCCAACCTGTCCTTCGGCTCGGTCGGCGGGCCCGAGCGGCGCACCGAGATCGTCGCGATGACCAACGGATTCGAGGAGCGCAACAGCCCCTGGGCGCATTCGCGCCGGCGCTATGATGCGGGGCTCGGGCTGCGCTCGCTTGATGATGTGGCCTCGCTGATCGCGTTTTTCGAGGCGCGGGCCGGGCAGCTCCACGGCTTTCGCTGGAAGGATTGGGCGGATCACAAAAGCTGCGCGCCAAGCGCCGCGCCCCGTTTCGACGATCAGGAGATCGGGCGGGGGGACAGCCGGCAGACGGTGTTTGCGCTGCGAAAGCTCTACCGCTCGGGCGATCACGATTATCGCCGCCCGGTGCTGAAGCCGGTGCTGGGCACGGTGCGGGTCGGGGTCGGCGGCGATGAAAAGCGCGAGGGGCTGGATTACAGCGTCGATTACGCCACCGGCGCGATCACGCTGGCCGAGCCCGCGGGCGAGGGTGCCGCGGTCACGGCAGGGTTCGAGTTCGACGTGCCGGTGCGGTTTGATACCGACCGGATCGCCGTGTCGGTCGCCTCGTTTCAGGCCGGCGATCTGCCGCAAGTTCCCGTCATCGAGGTGCGGCTATGAGGATCACCTACCGCGCCCGTGTCTGGATCGTCGCGCCGCGCGAGGGTGCGCCGATCGGTTTCACCGACCATGATTGCCCGCTGGAGGTGGACGGGGTGATCTGCCTGCCGGATGCTGGTCTCTCGGCGCGCGCGATCGTGCAAAGCACCGGGCTTTCGGTCGATAACAGCGAGGCCGAGGGCGCGCTTTCAAGCGCGGCCATCACCGAGGCCGATATTTTCGCGGGCCGCTGGGATGGGGCAGAGGTGACGCTGACCGAGCTCGACTGGCGCGATCTCGGGCGGCGGGTGATCCTCTTCCGGGGCCATCTGGGCGAGATCACCCGCAGCGCCGGCGCGTTTCGGGCCGAGCTGCGCGGGCTCGCCGAGCCGCTGGGCGCCTCGCGGGGCCGCGTGTTTCACCCGCGCTGCCCTGCGGTTCTGGGCGATGCTGATTGCGGCGTCGATCTGGGCGCGGAGGGCCGGTTTGCCGATGCGGTCGTGATCGAGGCGGAAGGCGCCGAGCTGCGTCTGAGCGGCGCGGAAGGGTTCGCCGATGGCTGGTTCACGCATGGCGCCGCATCGGTCCGCAGCGGCGCCGCTTTGGGGCTGAACGTGGCGGTCCGGGACGACCGGGCGGGGGACGGCGGCGCGCGTCTGATCTCGCTTTGGGCGGAACCTGGCGCGGCGCTCGTGCCCGGCGATGCGGTGCGGCTGACGGCAGGGTGCGACAAGACGATGCGCCATTGCCGGCTGAAATTCGGCAATCAGCTCAATTTCAGGGGGTTCCCGCATCTGCCCGCAGAGGATTGGCTGATGGCGCCGCAAACCGAGCCGCGCGCGCGAAGGGCGAGCCGCCCCTCCGGTCTGCTGGGCGGCGTCCTGCCGGGCCAGAAATGAGCGCCGCCCGCCCCGAGATCGCGGATGAGGCTCGGCGCTGGATCGGCACGCCCTATGTTCATCAGGCCAGTTGTCTTGGCGCGGGGGCCGACTGCCTTGGTCTCGTGCGCGGTGTCTGGCGCGCGGTTTGCGGCGCCGAGGCATGGGTTCTGCCCCTCTATGCGCCGGATTGGGGAGAGCTGGCCGGCGGGCCGGATCTCGAGGCGGCGCTTATGCGCCATCTGGTCCCGCTGCGCCCGGATGCCGGTTGGCCGGAGGGGCAGGTGTTGCTCTTTCGGATGCGAGATGCGGGGCCGGCCAAGCATCTGGGGATCAGCTCCGGCAGCGCGGCCGCGCCTGCCTTCATCCACGCCTACGAGCGCCACGGCGTCGTTGAAAGCCCGCTCTCGCTGCCGTGGCGGCGGCGGATCGCGGGCCGTTTCGCCTTTCCGGGCGGCGCTGCGTCCCATCATTGATTGAAGGAGATCATCATGGCAACGATCCTGCTTTCCGCGGTCGGCGCTTCGGTTGGCGCGGGGTTTGGCGGCGCCGTGCTTGGGCTTTCCGGTGCGGTGATCGGCCGGGCGGTGGGCGCCACGATCGGCCGCGCCCTGGATCAGAGGCTGCTGGGCGGCGGCTCGCAGGCCGTCGAGACGGGCGGGATCGACCGGCTGCGGCTTCAGACAGCGGGCGAGGGGCTGCCCATCCCGGTGATCTGGGGGCAGATGCGCGTTGCCGGCCACGTGATCTGGGCCGCGCCCCTCAAGGAGATGCGCGCGCGTCAGGGCGGCGGCAAGGGGATGCCGCGCATCACCAATATCAGCTACCGCCTGAGCGTCGCTTTGGCGCTGTGCGAGGGCGAGATTCTGGGCGTCGGTCGGGTCTGGGCTGACGGCGAGGAGATCCGTCCGGCCGAGCTGAACATGCGCGTCTATACGGGCGCGCCGGATCAGCTTCCCGACCCGGTGATCGCCGCGCATGAGGGCGAGGAGGCGCCCGCCTATCGCGGCACCGCTTATGTCGTGCTGGACGAGCTTGATCTTGAACGGTGGGGCAACCGCCTTCCGCAGCTCAGCTTTGAGGTCACGCGCCCCGCGCAAAGCGGCGGCGGGGTCAGCCGCGAGGTGCAGGCCGTCGCGATGATCCCCGGCACGGGCGAGTATGCGCTTGCGACCGAGCCCGTGCGCTATGACAGCGGTATGGGCGATGCGGTCCCTGCCAATAGTGCGAGCCCGCTTGCGGCGACGGATTTTCTCGCCTCGATGGATATTCTGGGCCGCGAGTTGCCCGAGGTCTCTTCGGTCGCGCTTGTCGTGTCGTGGTTCGGTGATGATCTGCGCGCGGGTTCGTGCACGCTGCGTCCCAAGGTCGAGCATGAGGGACGCGAGGGGAGCGCGCCCTGGCGCTCGGGCGGGATCGGTGTCGATGCGGCGCAAGAGGTCGCGCGGCTGGACGGGCGGCCGATCTATGGCGGCACGCCGTCCGATATGTCGGTGATCGCGGCGCTGCGGGAAATCGCGCGCTCGGGCCGGCGCGCGGTGTTCTACCCGTTCATCCTGATGGAACAACTGGCCGGAAACGGCCGGCCCGACCCGTGGAGCGAGGCCGCCGATCAGCCGGTCATGCCGTGGCGCGGGCGGATCACCACGGACCGCGCGCCGGGCCGCGAGGGCAGCACGCAGGGCACCGGCGCCGCTTTGGCAGAGGTGGAGCGGTTCTTCGGCAAGGCGCTGCCGGGCGATTTCGTGCGCGACGGCGGGGCGATCACCTATCGCGGGCCGGAGGAGTGGTCCTATCGCCGTTTCATCCTGCATTACGCGCATCTGTGCGCGCTCGCGGGGGGCGTCGACAGTTTCCTGATCGGCTCGGAGATGCGCTCGCTCACGCAGATCATGGGGCCGGAGGGGCGCTTTCCGGCCGTTGAGGCGCTGCGCCGCCTTGCCGGCGAGGTGCGCGCGATCCTCGGGCCTGCGACCAAGATCAGCTATGCCGCCGACTGGTCTGAATATTTCGGCTATCACCCCGGCGGGGGCGATGCCTATTTCCATCTCGACCCGCTTTGGGCGGATCGCAACATCGATTTCATCGGGATCGACAATTACATGCCGCTCTCGGACTGGCGGGACGGCGAGGATCATCTGGACGCCGCATGGGGCCGGATCGACGCGCCGGGCTATATGGAGGCGAACATCGCCGGCGGCGAGGGTTTCGACTGGTATTACAGCGACCCCGAGCACCGCGACGCCCAGATCCGCACCCCGATCCGCGACGGCGCTTATGGCGAGGACTGGGTCTGGCGCTACAAGGATCTGCGCGGGTGGTGGTCGCATCGCCACCACAACCGCATCGGCGGCGCCCGCCAGCCCGAGCCGACCGCGTGGGTGCCGCGCTCCAAGCCGTTCTGGTTCACCGAGATGGGCTGCGCCGCGATCGATAAGGGCAGCAATCAGCCGAACAAGTTTCTCGACGCGTTCAGCTCGGAATCGGCGCTGCCGCATTATTCCTCGGGGCGGCGCGATGATGCGGTGCAGGCGGCTTATCTGCGCGCGATGACGGGCTATTGGGGCGATCCGGCGAATAATCCGCCGGGCGCGGATGGGCGCGCAATGGTTGATATGTCGCGCGCGCATGTCTGGTGCTGGGATGCGCGGCCCTATCCCGCCTTTCCCGGGCGCGCCGACCTCTGGAGCGACGGGCCGGCTTGGTCGCGAGGGCACTGGCTGAACGGGCGCTCGGGCGCGGTGCCGCTTTCGGGCGTGCTTGCGGATATCTGCGCTGCGGCCGGGATCACGCGCGCGGATGTCTCGGGCGTGTCAGGGCTCGTGCGCGGATTTCTGATGCCCGGCACGGCGAGCGGGCGGGCGATGCTCCAGCCGCTCATGCTGGCTTACGGCGTCGATGTCGCCGAGCGCGGGGGGAAGCTGCGCTTTACGATGCGCAATGCGAAAGCGGTGGCCGCGATCGGGGCGGGTGATCTGGCCGAGAGCAGCGAGGGCTCGGCCAGCATCATCCGCGCGCCCGAGGCGGAGCTGATCGGCCGTGTGCGGGTCAGCCATCTGATCGAGGGCGACAGCTACGCGCCCGCAACCGCCGAGGCGTGCCTGCCCGATGACGCCCCCGGCGCGGCATCGGATAGCGAGATCCCGCTTGTTCTGACCGCCGCCGAGGGGCGCGCGATGGCCGCGCGTTGGCTGGCCGAGGCGCGGGTTGCGCGCGACACGCTGCGCCTGACGCTGCCGCCATCGCGCGCCGATCTGGGGCCGGGCGATGTGATCGAATACGCCCCGCCCGGCAGCGAGGCTGGTGCGCGGCGGTGGCGGATCGACCGGATCGAGCGGGCTGGCGGGCTCACCATCGACGCGGTGCGATGCGAGAAGGCCGCGCTCGGCCAGCCGCCCGAGGATGCGCAGGACGGGCCGGCGATGCGCCGCTACACCCCGCCGCAGCCGGTCTGGCCGGTCTTTCTGGACCTGCCGATGATGCGCGGCGATGAGGTTCCACACGCGCCGCATCTGGCCGTGGCCGCGCGTCCCTGGCCGGGTGCGGTCGCGGTCTACGGCTCGGGTGATGCGGAGGGCGGGTTCGAGCTGAACAGCATGATCGAGGGCCCGTCGATTATCGGACGCACCCTGACGCCTCTGGCAATTGCGCGGGGTGGACTGATCGACCGAGGGGCGCCGCTGGAGGTGACGTTGCCCTCGGGGGCTTTGGCGGGGATCTCGGAGGCGGGGCTGCTGTCTGGCGCGAACCTCATGGCGATCGGCTCCGGCCATCCCGGCGCGTGGGAGCTGTTCCAGTTCCGCCGCGCCGAACTGATCGGGCCGGGTCGCTGGGCGATCTCGGAGCGGCTGAGAGGGCAGTTCGGCACTGACGGCGTCATGCCCGCGCTTTGGCCGCCCGGCTCGACCGTGGTGCTTCTGGACGGCAGCGAGACGCAGGTCGATCTGCCGCCCGCTCTGCTGCATCAATCGCGGATCTGGCGGATCGGCCCGGCGCTGCGCGAGGTGACGGACAGCTCCCATCGTCAGCTGAACCACGCCTTTGCCGGCACTGGCCTGCGCCCTTACGCACCGTGCCATCTGCGCCTCGACGGCGCGCGGCTTCACTGGATGCGGCGCACGCGGCTCGGCGGCGAGCGTTGGGATCTGCCCGATGTGCCGCTCTCCGAGGCGCGCGAGGCGTATCTCGTCCGGCTGAGCCGCGCGGGCGAGGTGATCCATGAAGCGCACGCGTCCCAGCCCTCCTACCAACTGCCGGGCAGTCTGGTGGACCGGCTTCGCGCCGAGGGCGGCCCCGTCCGTGCGGAGGTCGCGCAACTATCCGCAGAATTCGGCTACGGCCCGTTTATCAGGAGAGAGTTCCATGTCTGAGCAATCAAGCGCCCGCCTCGGCCTTCCGTACCTCCAACCGGCGCAGGCGCAAAAGCATGTCACGGTGAACGAGGCGCTTGCCCGGCTTGACGGGCTGGTGAACCCGGTATTGGCCAGCATAAGCCGCGCTAGCCCGCCGGCAGCCGCGCAGGACGGCACCGCCTTCGGAGTGCCTTCGGGCGCGTCAGGCCCTTGGGCCGGCCGCGCGGGGCACATCGCGATCGCCAGCAATGGCGGATGGGTCTTTGCCGCGCCGCGCGCCGGGATGCGCGCCTTCATCGAGGATGAGGGCGCAGGCGCGATCCATGACGGCGAGGCGTGGGCTGTCGGCGCAGCGACCCTGTCGCCATCCGGCTCGGCACTGTGCTTTCGCGCCATCGAGGCGGAGCTAGAGCTGAGCGCGGGCGCGCAAATGGCCGCAGATCTGACCATCCCGCATGCCGCAATGGTGTTCGGCGTCACCGCCCGGGTCAGTGCGCCCATCACCGGATCGCTGAGCGCGTGGAGCCTTGGGACCGAGGGTGCGCTGAACCGATTTGGTCAGGGGCTCGGCCTTGGCGCGGGGTCATGGGCGCGCGGGATGCTGTCGCAGCCCGTCACCTATTGGGCGCCCAGCCCGCTTTTGCTGACCGCAGAGGGCGGCAGCTTTGCCGGGGGCCGCGTGCGGCTTTGCGCCCATATCGCCGAGCTGCGCCTGCCCAGCTAGCGCCGCTTTCCACCGCCGCCCCGCTGCGCTAAGATCGCCGCGCAGCAGCAAGGGGCGGCGGATGAGCACGCAAAGTATCTCGATCCATGATGGCGCGCCCGGCGCGCGGATACCGTCGCTTTGGTCGCAGGTCCGCGCCGAGGCCGCCGAAGCGATCCGTGACGAGCCTCTGCTGGGCGCGCTTATTCATGGCGGGCTGCTTCATCATCCCGATCTGCAATCTGCGCTTGCCTATCGGCTGGCGCTGAAACTCGCCTCGAACGAGATGAGCGAGCAGATCCTGCGCGAGCTGACCGACCGCGCCTATGCCGACCGCCCCGAGATCGTCCGCGCCGCCGAGGCTGACCTTTGCGCGGTGCTCGAGCGTGACCCGGCCACCCACCGTCTCATCCAGCCGCTCCTTTTCTATAAGGGCTTTCAGGCGCTTCAGGCGTATCGTCTGGCGCATCTGCTGTGGCAGACGGGCCGGCGCGATATGGCCTATTTCGTGCAGATGCGCTGCTCGGAGGCGTTCGGCGTCGATATTCATCCCGGCGCGCGGGTCGGCATGGGCGTCATGATCGACCACGCCCATTCCATCGTGATCGGTGAGACGGCGGTTGTCGGCGACAATGTCTCGATGCTCCACTCGGTCACTCTGGGCGGGACCGGCAAGGACGATGGCGACCGCCATCCGAAGATCGGCGAGGGCGTGCTGATCGGTGCGGGCGCGAAGGTGCTCGGCAACATCACCATCGGCGCGCATAGCCGCATTGCGGCCGGCTCGGTCGTTCTGGAGGATGTTCCGCCCTGCAAGACCGTCGCGGGCGTTCCGGCGCGGATCGTCGGGGATGCGGGATGCGAGGAGCCGGCAGCGGCGATGGATCACCGCATTCAGGTCACGGGCGCGTAAGCTCGGCCACCCATTCGGGCACGATGGCACTGGCTTTCCCGCCCCGATGCTCATGAAAATCGCGCGCGTTCTGCGAGGGCTCAAGATTGAGCTCGACGCAATGCGCGCCGCTGCGCGCGGCGTGCTGCGCGAAGCCGGCTGCGGGATAGACATGGCCCGATGTCCCGATTGCGGCAAACAGATCGGCAGCCTCGATCGCGTCCCAGATGCGCTCCATCTGATAGGGCATTTCTCCGAACCAGACGATATCGGGACGCGCGGCGGCAGCCCCGCAGGACGGGCAGGCGGTCTGCGTGTCCATCTCAGCCGCGCTTTTCCAACGGTGATTGCAGGCGGCGCAAAGCGCGCCAGACAGCGCGCCGTGCATATGGATCACCTCGGGCGAGCCCGCTTTCTCATGCAGATCATCGACATTCTGCGTCACGAGCGTCAGATCATGCGCGCGCGCCAGATCGGCAAGCGCGAAATGCGCCGCGTTGGGCTGGGCCCCAAGCGCGGCCGCGCGTCGCATATTGTAGAAGCGGTGGACCAGAGCCGGATCGCGCGCGAACGCCTCGGGCGTTGCGACATCCTCGAGACGGTGATTTTCCCACAATCCCCCTTCGGCCGCGCGAAACGTCGCCAGCCCGCTTTCAGCCGAGATGCCCGCGCCGGTCAGAACGACGATGCGCTTGCGCCTCAGCGGCGGCAATAGGCTTCGGCCGAGTTGGTGAAGTTGCGATAGCGCGCCCAGAACGCGCTGTCATCGGCGCGGCGCGAGGTGCGCACTTCCTGCGCGCGGTGGGGGTCGCGGAAGAACGTCGCGGCGCGGCGTTGATCGGCGCGCGAGAGCGTCATATCCGCTACTTGCTGGATACAACCGCAAAGCGGGATATTGCGCGCCCCGCGATCCGAGCGGGCGCAGGCCGTGTCGATCGGGCCAGCCACGGCCCAAGGCGCGGTCATCACGACCGCCGCAGCGGCAATCATCAGGCGTTTCATAGATCTGTCTCCTCGAGCTGCCTTGCTGGCTCTGATCGCCAGCATGTCGGGCGGCGCGCGCATGTGCGGGTTGATCCCCGCATCCGGCGTGCCGCATCATTTTCCCTTCATAGCAAAATACCGCGCCCGTCTCAATCATGAGGCTTGGCCGAGTGCTGCGCAAAGCGCGCGCTTGCGGTCAACATCTTGTGGGCCGGCAGCGCGCGCTTGTCTTAACGCGGCGCCGGGGCGGGGGAGAAGCCCGCATCGCGAATCACCTCCGCCGCGCGTTCGGCCGACAGCCCCTCGATCTCGACCTCCTTTGCCGCCAGATCGACGCGCGCCTCGCCGCCTGCATCTGTGACGGCTTTGACGATCGACGCCTCGCAATGCGCGCAGCTCATATCGGGCACCGAGAGCTTCATGATGTGATCCTTTTCCGCTTTGACAATTTCCCGCGATTTGGCCAGCTTCGCGCGATCCGGCCTGCGGCGCAAGAAGGAGCCTGACTTGGACAATTACCGTGCCTCGGTGATGATGGTGCTGGCGATGGCCGGCTTCGCGATGGAGGATATGTTCGTCAAGCTCCTCTCGGCGCGGCTGCCGATCGGGCAAATTCTGGCGCTGCTCGGCGTCTTGGGGATGAGCGTTTTCTGGCTGAGGCTTCGCCGCGCGGGGCACGCGCTTTTCACGCGCGATCTGATGCGCCCGGTGCTGATCATCCGCAATGCCGGCGAGGTGGTCGGCGCGGTCGGGTTCGTCTCGGCCCTGATCCTGACCGATCTTTCATCGACAAGCGCGATCCTTCAGGCCGCGCCGCTCATGATCATGCTCGGCGCGTGGCTCTTTCTGGGCGAGAAGGTCGGCTGGCGCCGCTGGCTTGCCATTGCGGTCGGCTTCGTCGGCGTCATGCTGATCGTCAAGCCGGGGATGAGCGGGTTTCAACCGCTCTCGGTGCTTGCCGTCATCGGGGTGGCGGGGCTTGCCGCGCGCGATCTGGCGACGCGGCGCGTGCCGGCGGGAATCCCGTCCGATCAGCTTTCGGCCTCGGCCTTCGGATGGATGATCCCGACCGGGATCATCCTCGACACCGCGCTCGGCGCGCCCTGGGTTACGCTCAGCCCGCTCAACGCGGCCCAGCTTTTCGGCGCAATGGTGATGGGCGTTTCGGCCTATTCCGCGCTTGTGATCGCAACCCGCGTGGGCGAGGCGTCGGTGATCGCGCCGTTCCGCTATTCCCGGCTGATCTTCGCCCTGATTATCGGCATCGCGGTCTTTGGCGAGCGTCCTGACGCGCTTACCCTGATCGGCGCGGCGATCATCGCCGGCGCGGGCGGGTTCGCGATGTGGCGCGAGGTCGTTGCGGGGCGGCGCAAGCTGGCGACGATGCCGCCGAGCGGGTCGTGATCGGGTTTTGCCGCCCGGCATCTCGATCGCTCATATCATCGGTTGACACCCACGCCCCGCGCCATAAGCTCGCAGCCATGTTCCGCCATGCCGCCATCGCCGTCTTGATCGCTGGCTCTGCTGCCGCAGGGGAGGCCGGCCCTGACGCCGCCGCGATCTTCGCGTCGGGCGAGGCTGACCAGCTCTGGCAGCGCCTGTCACCCGATATGCAAGAGGCTGTAGGCAGCGCCGACGCGCTTGCCGAGCTTCGCGCGGGGCTGGGGGACGAGACGCAGATGATTGCCGAAAGCAGCCTCAAGCTCAACGGGTTGACGACTTATCGCCGCCTGTCCGAGTGGGACGGCTCGGATGAGCCCCTGATGCTAACGCTCGCGAGCGACGATGCGGGCGAGATTAGCGGCTTTCTCCTCACGCCCGAGCCGCGCCTGCCCGACGATGATGCGCCCCCCGTCTCCGGCCTTCAGCTGCCGTTCGCGGGCGAGTGGCTGGTCTTCTGGGGAGGCGATGATCTTGCGCATAATTATCACGCAGCCGATCCCGCTCAGCGATACGCCGTCGATCTCGTGATTGCCGAGGGCGGCGCCAGTTTCGACGGCGATCCCCTGCAACTCGAGAGCTATCATTGCTGGGATCAGCCGATCCTTGCGCCGGCGGCCGGCCGCGTTGTCGCGGCGATTGGCGATCTGCCCGATCAGCCCATTGGCGAGAGTGACGAAAGCGCGCCGGCCGGCAATCACGTCGTGATCGAGACCGCGCCGCAGAGGTATCTCTTTCTCGCGCATCTGCGGCAGGGCAGTCTTGGCGTTGCGCAGGGCGATGAGGTCGCGGCCGGTCAGCAGATCGGCACTTGCGGCAATTCCGGCAACACCTCCGAGCCGCATCTGCACATTCACGCGCAGACCGAGCCCGTTCTGGGGCAGGGCACCGGCCTGCCGCTCGAGTTCACGGACTATCTGTCGGGCGGCGCGCGGGTCGAAAACGGCGCGCTTTTGCGCGGCCAGATCGTCGCGCCCGCGGGTTAGGCGCGCGCTGTAAATCCCCCTTTCCGCGCTCGGCGGCTGCCTGTATAGCCAGCCCATGACCGAGCTTGACCTTATCCGCAATTTCTCCATCGTGGCCCATATCGACCACGGCAAATCCACGCTCGCCGACCGGCTGATCCAGCTCACCGGGACGGTGGCCGAGCGCGACATGAAGGCGCAGCTTCTCGACAGCATGGATATCGAGCGCGAGCGCGGCATCACCATCAAGGCGAACACCGTGCGCATCGCCTATCCGGCGAAGGACGGGCGTACCTATATCCTCAACCTGATCGACACGCCCGGCCATGTCGATTTCGCCTATGAGGTCAGCCGCTCCATGCGCGCGGTCGAGGGCTCGCTTCTGGTCGTTGACGCAACGCAAGGGGTCGAGGCGCAGACGCTCGCCAATGTCTATCAGGCCATCGACGCCGATCACGAGATCGTGCCGGTTCTCAACAAGATCGACCTGCCGGCCGCCGAGCCGGACCGCGTGAAATCGCAGATCGAGGACGTGATCGGCATCGACGCGTCCGAGGCGATCGAGATTTCGGCCAAGACCGGGCTCGGCATCCCCGATGTGCTCGAGGCAATCGTGAAGCGCCTTCCTGCGCCGAAGGGGCTGCGCGATGCGCCGCTGAAAGCGATGCTGGTCGATAGCTGGTATGACCCCTATCTCGGCGTTGTCGTGATGATCCGCGTCATGGACGGGGTGATCCGCAAGGGCGATCAGGTCAAGATGATGCAGACCGGCGCGAGCTACAAGCTCGACAAGCTCTCGGTGCTGACGCCGGCGATGAAGGATATCGACGCGCTCGGACCGGGCGAGATCGGCGTCTTCACCGCCTCGATCAAGCAGGTGCGCGACACCCGCGTGGGCGATACGATCACGCATGAGAAAAAGCCCGCCGAGGCCGCGCTGCCGGGCTTCAAGCCGGCCCAGCCCGTGGTGTTCTGCGGCCTTTTCCCCGTCGATGCTAATGATTTCGAGGCGCTGCGCGATGCGATCGAGAAGCTGGCGCTGAACGATGCGAGCTTCAGCTACGAGATGGAGACCTCCGCCGCGCTCGGCTTCGGATTCCGCTGCGGTTTTCTGGGGCTCTTGCATCTCGAGGTGATCCGCGACCGGCTCGAGCGCGAATATGATCTCGACCTCATCACGACCGCCCCTTCGGTTGTGTTCAAGCTCCATATGCGGGACGGCGAGGTGCGCGATCTGCACAACCCCGCCGACATGCCCGACCTCACCCATGTCGATCACATCGAAGAGCCGCGCATCAAGGCCACGATCATGGTCCCGGACGAGTATCTGGGCGATGTGCTGAAGCTCTGTCAGGACCGGCGCGGCATTCAGCTTGACCTCACCTATGCCGGCAGCCGGGCTATGGTCGTCTACGATCTGCCGCTGGCCGAGGTGGTGTTCGACTTCTACGACCGGCTCAAATCCGTCACCAAGGGCTATGCCAGCTTCGATTACCAGATCAGCGGCTACCGCGAGGATTATCTGGTCAAGATGTCGATTCTGGTCAATGACGAGCCGGTCGACGCGCTCTCGATCATGGTGCACCGCGACCGCGCCGAATCGCGCGGGCGGGTGATGGTCGAAAAGCTCAAGGACCTGATCCCGCGGCATATGTTCAAGATTCCGATTCAGGCCGCGATCGGCGCGCGAGTGATCGCGCGCGAGACGCTGTCGGCGATGCGCAAGGACGTGACCGCGAAATGCTATGGCGGCGATGCGACCCGCAAGAAAAAGCTGCTGGAAAAGCAGAAAGCCGGCAAGAAGAAGATGCGCCAGTTCGGCAAGGTCGAGATCCCGCAATCGGCGTTCATTCAGGCGCTGAAGATGGATGATTAGGC
>JAUNRZ010000127.1:0-4743 GCA_030539455.1 Paracoccus sp. (in: a-proteobacteria)
ACGAGCGGAACGTATCGACGCGGATCTCGCTGTCGGGAATGGTGATCTCGATATTATCGTCCACGACCGGATAGACCCACACCGACGAGAACGAGGTGTGCCGCCGCGCCGCGCTGTCATAGGGGCTGATCCGAACCAGACGGTGCACACCGCTTTCCGATTTCAGCCAGCCATAGGCGTTATGGCCGCTGATCTTGTAGGCGGCGCTGCGAATCCCGGCCTCATCGCCCGAGGATTCCGACATCAGCTCGACGTCGAACCCCTTTTTCTCGGCCCAGCGGACATACATCCGCGCCAGCATCGAGGCCCAGTCGCAGCTTTCCGTGCCGCCCGCGCCCGCGTTGATCTCAAGGAAGGTGTCGTTGCTGTCGGCCTCGCCATTCAGCAGCGCCTCGAGCTCTTTCTGCGCCGCCTCGTCCGCCAGAGCCTTGAGGTTCTCCTCGGCCTCGGCCACGAGCTCGGCATCGCCCTCGGCCTCGGCCAGCTCGACCATCTCGGCATTGGCGTTCAGATCGGCCTCGATGCGGCGATAGGTGCCGACCGCGTCGGACAGGGCCTGCCGCTCGCGCATCAGCTTCTGCGCGCGGGCGGGGTCGGACCATAGATCGCCGTCCTCGATCATCGCGTTCATCTCTTCAAGGCGATGCTCGGCGGTCTCCCAATCCATGCGCTGCGCAAGCAGTTTCAGCGATTTGCGGATCGCGTCGATGGCGGCGGCGGTTTCTGCGCGCATGGGTGGGGCCTCGTGGTGGTCGGTGCGGGTCGGTCCGCCCGGTTGCAGCGGGCGTTCAGATCAGCGGTGATAGCGCGGGCGGGGCCGGATCACAAGGGCCGGGCGGGGCTGGTCACGGCGCGGCGGCGCCTAGTAAAGCCCGCCCGACGACATGGTGGCGAGGTCCGAGCGCTGCGGGATGACCCGCCGCTGCCCGCTTGAGGTCGTGACCTCGCGCGCCCTTCCGGTCTGCGCTTCGCTGACCGGAAGCTGGCGCGACGAGACGACCTCTTCGACCTTGGGCATCACGCGCGGGGTGAAGCCGCCATCGACGACGCGCGCGGGCGCATCGACATCGGTGCCGAGCCGGAAGAATTCAGAGATCACGTTGGCGCCGGTCGCGCCAGAGGCGACGCGCTGCCCGGTAAAGCGGTCGATGCTGGCGAAATACCCGCCCGAGGGGACGCGGAACTGCGTGCCGCCATATTCCGCCACGGCCTGGCGCATGAAAGCGTTGAACACCGGAACGCAGAGCGTGCCGCCGAACGCGCCCTGACCCAGCGGGGTCGGCGTGTCATAGCCCAGATAGCAGCCGGCGACGATGTTCGAGGAATAGCCCACGAACCACACATCGCGCGCCTCGTTGGTGGTGCCGGTCTTGCCCGCGATCGGCACCGGCAGGTTCACCCCCGAGGCCGAGCCGCGCGTGACCGCGCCCTGCATCATCGAGGTGAGCTGATAGGCGGTGATCGCGTCCATCACCCGCTCGCGGTCGGCGCGGATCGTGGGCGCGACGCCGGCGGGCAGGGCGCTTTGGCCGCAATTGGTGCAATCGCGCCGGT
Source organism: Paracoccus sp. (in: a-proteobacteria) (assembly GCA_030539455.1). Classification (GTDB taxonomy): domain Bacteria; phylum Pseudomonadota; class Alphaproteobacteria; order Rhodobacterales; family Rhodobacteraceae; genus Paracoccus. Next base: position 1,555 of record JAUNRZ010000127.1, read on the forward strand.
CATGGCGGTAGATCGTCCGCCCGCGACGGTCCTGCACGCGGTCGACCAGTGTCGGCTCGACCCGCTCGCCGCCATTGGCGAACATCGCGTAGGCGGCAACCATGCGAAACAGCGTCGTCTCCTGCGCGCCGAGCGAGTTGGCAAGGAACGGGTTCATCCTCTCGTAAACGCCGAAACGCTCGGCATAATCGCCCACCACGTCCATGCCGATATCCTGCGCGATGCGGATCGTCATCAGGTTGCGCGATTGCTCGATCCCGGTGCGCAAGGTCGTCGGGCCATAGGTGCGGTTCGAGGCGTTGGTCGGGCGCCAGAGGCCCGAGGGCGTGTTGATCGCGATTTCCTCGTCCACCACGATCGTTGCCGGGGTGTAGCCGTTATCGAGCGCCGCGGCATAGACGAAGGGCTTGAAGGACGATCCGGGCTGGCGCATCGCTTGTGTCGCGCGGTTGAACACCGAGGACTGGTAGGAAAACCCGCCCTGCATGGCCAGAACGCGGCCGGTATTCACGTCCATCGCCATGAACCCGCCCTGAATCCCCGGCACCTGCCGCAGCGTCCAGCGGATAAAGCCGCCATCATTGTCGCGCGTCATCGCCCGGACCATGACGATATCGCCCGGCTGCGCCAGATCGCCGACCCCGTTCGCGCGCGGCCCGAGCGAGCCGTCCGAGCGGCGCGGCCGCGCCCATTGCGCATCGACCGCCGGCACCCAATGGCCCGCGTTTTCCTCGCGTATGCCCTCGATCCCGATGCGTGCATCGCCGCCCCGCAGCTCCAGCACGACGGCGGGCATCCAGCCCGGCACATCGCGCGGCACATCGCGATTGGCGAACAAGGCGGCGCGCCATTTCGCCTCGTCGGCAAGATCGGCTTCGGGGATCTGGCCGAGAACGCCATGCCAGACGCCCCGGCCGCGGTCGTAATCTTCCAGCGCACGTTGCAGCGATTGCGCGGCCACCGCCTGAAGGTCGGGATCGACCGTCGCGCGGATGGTCAACCCGCCGCCGAAGAATTCGTCCTCGCCGAACTGGCTGGAAAGCTGGCGGCGGATCTCGTCGGTGAAATAATCGCGCGGCGGGACCGAGCTCGCGAAGGACGCGAAATCGCCGTTCTGGACCGAGCGCAGCGGCAATTGCGCCTCGGCCTCGTAATTCGCCTCGTCGATATAGCCGTTCTGCCACATCTCGCGCAGCACGTAATTGCGCCGCTGCGTGACCCGCTCGCGCGCGTTGACGGGGTGGTAGCGGCCCGGCGCCTGCGGCATGGCGGCGAGCGTCGCCGCCTCGTGCGGGGACAGCTCGGCCAGCGTCTTGTTGAAATAGGTCTGCGCGGCGGCGGCAACGCCATAGCTGTTCTGGCCGAGGAAAATCTCGTTGAGATAGAGCTCGAGGATCTGGTCCTTGCCCAGCGTTTCCTCAAGCCGGGTGGCGAGGATCAGCTCTTTGACCTTGCGCTCGACGCTGCGATCCGAGGACAGCAGGAAGTTCTTCATCAACTGCTGCGTGATGGTCGAGCCGCCCCGCATCGTCTGCCCGCGCGTGACGACCGCATCGCGCAAGGCGGCGGCCATGCCGCGCGGGTCAAAGCCCTGATGATCGTAGAAATTCTTGTCCTCGGCCGAGATGAACGCGGCCTTCACCATGTCGGGGATATCGTCGATCGGCACGAAAATCCGCCGCTCTTGCGCGAATTCGTCCATAAGCGCGCCTTCGCCCGAATAGATCCGGCTGATCGTTTTCGGCGCGTATTGGGCAAGCTGTTCGTGGCTGGGCAGATCATGCGAATAGACCCAGAAAATCCCGCCCAGCATCACCGCGCCGAACACCATCGAATTCGCGACGAAGGCGAAGAGACCGCCGAAAATGGACAGGATGAACCGGATCAAAACGTGAAACCTTCAGTCAAAGTCAGCGCTCTTCTATCTATCATGCGCGGGCGCGTCAAAAGAGACATGGCCGCGCCCGCTTACGATCTTGTGATCGCGCGCGGGCTGCTAATGGCGCAGCAGCGAGCGGCGGGTGCGGTCGTCGGATGCCCAGTCTGTCACAGCGTCCGCGATCGCGCCAGCCATGTTGGCCCGCCAGCCGGTATCCAGCAGGTTTTCGCGGTCAACCGGGTCGGTCAGAAAGCCCAGCTCGATCAGCACCGAGGGAATATCGGGCGATTTCAGCACCGAGAACGCGGCGCCCTTGACCGGCTGGCGGTGCATGTTGATCCCCGCCTGCCCGAAGGAGGAACGCAGAAACGCCGCGATATTCTCGGATCGCGGCTGCGTGTCGGTGCGCGCAAGCTGCATGAGGGTCAGCGCGATGGAATCGTCCGTGCCTTGCAGATCGAGCCCGGCCAGCAGATCGGCGCGGTCATGGCGCTCGGCCAGTTGCCTCGCGGCGGTGTCGTCCGAATTCTGGTCCCACACATAGATCGCGGTGCCCGCCGCCTGCCCGGCAGGCAGCGCGTCGGCGTGAAGCGAGATGAACAGATCCGCGCCCGCCGCCCGCGCCGCCGTCATCCGCGCCTCGAGCCCGACAAAAACGTCCTCGCTGCGCGTCAGAGTGACCTCCAGCCCCTCGCGCAGCAGCTTGTCGCGCAATTCCCGCGCGAAGGACAGCATCAGATCGGCCTCGCGCACGCCGGCCGCGATCGCGCCCGAATCGATGCCGCCGTGGCCGGGGTCGAGAACGACATGAAGCGCGCCTTCGGGGGGCGGGCGGCGCGGCGGGGCGGACGGCTCGGGCAGATCCCACAGCGCCGAGAGCGCGTTGCCGCGCGGCGCGAAATCCTCGGCGCGCACCGGGCGCAGCCGGATCGTCAGGCGCGGCGCATCGCCGGTCGTCTGCGCTGCGCTTTCGACGGCGTAGGGGCCGGGCAACTCGGCCACCATGCGCGACCAGCCGGGCCGGAAGTTGCCCCAACGGAGCGCGCCGAGCAGATCATTGCCGGCAAGCGCGTCCGGCTCGGCGCCGGCGAAATCGACCTGCGCGAAATCGACCACGAGGCGCGGCGGGGAATCGAGCAGAAACAGCCGGTAAGGCACTGGCTGCGAAAGAGAAAGCGAGAACTCCAGCGGGCGGGGACGACCTCTGTCGCGCCCTTCGGCCGAGATGGAAGATCCCTCGATCAGCAGCCGCGACAGTGCCGAGCGCTCCTGCCCGCCATAACCCTGCGCGCCCGCCGCTGCCGCCAAAA
>JAUNRZ010000127.1:4843-6111 GCA_030539455.1 Paracoccus sp. (in: a-proteobacteria)
GTCTGGATGCCGACCGGCTCCAGCGACATGGCGCGCATGATCTGGCGGTAGCTGGGATAGCCCGGCTCGCCGATCGCGATACGCTCGCCCGCGTCGAAAAGCGCGGAAAACGCCAGCAAAAACGCGCCCGACGAGCCGGGGGTGACGACGATCCGGGCAGGGTCAATCGTCAGCCCATACCAATCACGGTAAAGCGCCGCGATCCCCTCGCGCAGCGCGGGCAGGCCAAGCGCGACCGTGTAGCCAAGCGGCTCGCCCAGATCGCGGGCAACGGCGGCGCGCGCGGCTTCGGGCGCGGGGGTCGAGGGCTGGCCGACCTCCATATGGATGATGCGCCGGCCCGCCTCCTCCAGCCGGCGCGCCTGTTCCATCACGTCCATCACGATGAACGGCGCGACCTGACCGCGTTGTGAATGCCTCATCCTTGCCTCGTGTGGTTTTCGCGGTCTATGCCCGCTTGGCGGGCGGCGGGTCAAGAGATGCGCGCGGGCGCTTCTTGCCAAACGCTGCGTTTGCGGTCAGTTTCGCGCGACCGACGAAAGGGGATACGAGATGAAGAACCTGCTTGCAGCCTTGCTGCTTTCCGCCACGCCGGCCGCCGCGTTCGATCTTGGCGCGATGACCGAGGCCGAGCGGGCCTCGTTCGGCGAGGCGGTGCGCTCTTATCTGCTCGACAACCCCGAGGTGCTGATCGAGGCGATGAACGTGCTCGAACATCGCCGCATCGCCGATGAGACCCAGGCCGACAGCGCCGCCGTGCGCGAGTTCGCGGACCTGATCTTCGAGGACAGCCATAGCTGGGTCGGCGGCAATCCCGAGGGCGACATCACCCTGGTCGAATTCGTCGATTACCGCTGCGGCGTCTGCCGGCAGGTTTACGAGCATGTGTTCGAAACCGTCGAGGATGACGGCAATATCCGCTTGATCATGAAGGAATTTCCCATCCTCGGCCCCGAGAGCGTCGAGGCATCACGCTTTGCGATCGCCGCGCTTCAGGTGGCGGGGCCGGATGCCTACCGCGATGTGCATGACCGCCTCTTCAACATGCGCGGCGGCGTGACGCAGCAATCGCTGCGCCAGCTTGCCGTTGACGCGGGGCTTGATGCGGATGCGGTGCTTTCGCGGATGTCGGCGCCCGAGGTTGATGCGGCGCTCGAGGCGAACAGCCGGCTGGGCGAGGCGATGCAGATCGCCGGAACGCCCAGCTTCGTGATCGGCGATCAGCTTCTGCGCGGCGTCCCGCGCGCCGGCCTGGTGCCCGCCATCGC
>JAUNRZ010000128.1:0-1519 GCA_030539455.1 Paracoccus sp. (in: a-proteobacteria)
TCAGCGCGGGCGAGCCCGCCATCTCGCCGGGGATCAGGAACCGCCCCGGCGTGCAGTCGGACCACCCCGCCTCGCGCGCCGCATGCAGATGGCGCGTGTAAAGATCGGCAAGCGACTGCGCCCGCTGCTCGTCGAACGGAGCGTCGAGATCCAGCGCCGCAAGCGCCGCGCGATATTCCTCGGCAAGCGGGCGGCCCTCCATGCGCTCCAGCACCTCGGCAGACCATGATTTGAAATCGCGGTCCATCAGCCGCAGATCCAGCAGCCACTCGCCCGGATAATCGACGATATCGAGATGAACCACCCGCTCACCCCCGCCGGTCAGCCCCGATAGCAGACCGCGCCCGCCAAGGCGCAGCGACAGCCGCAATTGCGAGACATGGCGCGTGCCCTCGGGCCAGTAGGGGGCAGGGCCGGTCAGGGCGGAGAGGTGACGCTCGTAATCAAAGCGCGGGACGGTGTCGTCGGGCTGCGGCTGAAGCCACGCCGCCCGGAGCGAGCCATCAGAGGCGGCGCGCAGCGCGCCCATCCGCCCGCGATCCATCAAATTCGCAACAAGCGAGGTGATGAACACCGTCTTGCCCGCGCGCGACAGCCCCGTCACGCCAAGGCGGATCACCTTGTCGCCAAGCCCGATCCCCGCCAACAGATTGCTGCCCAGCCCCATCGCGCGCCTCTTGTCATTTGTTTCGTCCCTAACGCGCGGGGAACAAATAGGTTCGAGACGCGCGGCTCGCGCCTGCCCAAAACTGCGCGAGCGCCGCGCAAACCCGGGGGCTTTCGCCGCCCGCCGCGATTGCCGATAAGCGGGGCATGAACAACGCTCTGCCCATCGACGCGGTGCTCGGCGATCTCTGCGCCGCGATGGCGGGCGCCGGGCGTGCCGTGCTGATCGCCCCGCCCGGCGCGGGCAAGACCACGCGCGCCCCGCTCGCGCTTTTGCCGCAGGCGAAGGGGCGCATCGTCATGCTCGAGCCGCGCCGCCTTGCCGCGCGCGCCGCGGCCGAGCGGCTGGCGGATGAGATCGGCCAGCGTCCCGGCGCCGATATCGGCTACCGCATCCGGGGCGAGTCGGTCCCCGGCCGACGGATCGAGGTCGTGACCGAGGGCATCGTCACCCGCATGATCCAGTCCGACCCCTCGCTTCCCGGCATCGGCTGCGTCATCTTCGACGAGTTCCACGAACGCAGCCTTCACGCCGATCTCGGACTCGCGCTTTTGTGGGAGGCACGCGGCGCGCTGCGTCCCGATCTGGGCGTCCTGGTCATGTCGGCAACGCTGGACGCGGGGCCGGTGGCGGCCTTGCTGGACGGCGCGCCGGTGATCCGCTCGGACGGGCGCGCCTTCGAGGTCGAGACCCGCTATCTGCCCCGCCCTCTGGCCCCTGCCCTGCGATTCGAGACCGCTTGCGCGCGCCTCATCACCGAGGCCGAGGCCGAAACGCGCGGCGATCCGGGCGGCTCCGTGCTGGTTTTCCTGCCCGGCGAGGGCGAGATCAGGCGCGTTTCAGCGGCGCTCG
>JAUNRZ010000128.1:1619-6082 GCA_030539455.1 Paracoccus sp. (in: a-proteobacteria)
GTGCTGGTTTTCCTGCCCGGCGAGGGCGAGATCAGGCGCGTTTCAGCGGCGCTCGACATCGCGGGGGCCGAGATCATGCCGCTTTACGGCGCGCTTGGCGCGGCGGCGCAGCGCGGCGCGCTATCGCCCCCCGGCAAGGCGCGGCGGATCGTGCTCGCTACCTCCATCGCCGAGACATCGCTCACCATCCCCGGCGTCCGCGTCGTCGTCGATTGCGGCCGCGCCCGCCGCGCGCGCTTTGACCCCGGCAGCGGGATGAGCCGCCTTGTCACCGAGCGCGTCAGCCGCGCCGAGGCCGCGCAGCGTCGCGGGCGGGCGGGGCGGATCGCGCCGGGGATCTGCTACCGGATGTGGGCGCGCGCCGAGGAAGGCGCCCTGCCCGCCTTCGCGCCGCCCGAGATCGCGATCGCCGATCTCGCCGCCTTCGCGCTCGAGCTTGCGGCATGGGGCGCGGCCCCCGGCGATCTGGCCCTGCTGACGCCCCCGCCCGAGGCCGCGTTCGCCGAGGCGCGGGTGCTTCTGGCGGGGCTTGGCGCACTGGACGGCGCCGGGCGCATCACCGAACACGGCCGCGCGATGGCCGGCGTTCCGGCCCATCCGCGCCTTGCCCATATGCTGCTGCGCGCCGGGCCGGACGCGGCCCCCCTTGCCGCGCTGCTGGAAGACCGCGACCCGTTGCGCGGGGCCGGCAGCGATCTTTCCGCGCGGCTTGCCGCCTTGCGCGATCCTGCCCGCGCGCCGGCCGAGGCGCGCCCATCGCTCGAGCGCATCCGGGCCGAGGCCGCCCGCCTGCGCCGCATCGCGGCGAAGGGCGAGGCGTCGGCCGGCCCGCTCAGCCCCGGCGCGATGGCCGCGCTTGCCTATCCCGACCGCATCGCGGCGCGCCGGCCGTGCGATGCGCCGCGCTATGTCATGTCGGGCGGGCGCGGCGCCGCGCTGCCCGAGGGCGATCCGCTTTCCGCCGCGCCCTATCTCGTTGCGACTGATCTGGGCGGCAAGCCGCGCGAGGCCGCGATCCGCCTTGCGCTGCCGATCACCGAAGCCGAGATCCGCACGGTTTTTGCGGGCCGCATCACGGCGGCCGAGACTGTCTCATGGTCCGCCCGCGAAGGCCGGGTCAAGGCCACGCTGACCGAACATCTCGGCGCGATCACGCTCTCTGAACGCCCGCTCGAGAACCCCGCGTCCGATCTGATCGCCCGCGCTGCGCTTGAGGGGCTGCGCGCCGAAGGGCTGTTCTGGACGCAAAAGGCGCGCCTTCTACGCGCGCGGATCGCGCTGCTCGAGGACGGGCCGGATGTGTCGGACGCCGCGCTGCTTGCAGATGGCGAATGGCTGCTGCCCTATCTCGGCACCGCGCGGCGGCGGGCGGATCTGCGCGCGCTTGATCTGACCCAGCCTTTGCTCGCGCTGCTTGGATGGGAGGGGCAGCAGCGTCTTGACCGGCTCGCCCCCGCGCATTTCGTGACCCCGCTTGGCCGGCGCGTGCCGATCGACTACGACGCCGAGACCCCCTCGATCGAGCTGCGCCTGCAAGAGCTGTTCGGCGTCACCCGCCACCCCAAGGCCGGGCGCGCGCGTCTCAGGATCACGCTTCTGTCGCCCGGCGGCAAGCCGGTTGCGGTGACGAGTGATCTGCCGGGGTTCTGGGCCGGATCTTACGCCGATGTGCGCAAGGATATGCGCGGGCGCTACCCGCGCCACCCCTGGCCGGAAGACCCGACCGAGGCGCCGCCGACGCTGCGCGCCAAGCCGCGCGGCACCTGAAGCGGGGCGCCTAGCGCTGAACCTGAACCGGCGCGCCCGCCTGCGCGGCCTCACGGTCGAAGATGAGATCCGCCGCCCATGATCCGATGAAAAAGCACAGCGTCGTCAGCCACGCCGTCGCAACAAAGATCGACGTGCCCGACAGCCCCGCGCCGATCGCGCAGCCCGCCGCGAGCACCCCGCCGAACCCCATAAGCGCGCCGCCCGCGATCGAGCGCACCATTTGCCCCGCGCTCGAATAGCTCTCCCATCTCAGCTCGCGCCCGACCAGCCCGCCGATGAACGAGCCGACAAGGGTTGCGGGGACAAGCGCGAGCTCGAAGCTGAAGCTGCCCGCGCGGCTGAGGATATGGTTAAGGAATACGCCGGAAGGACCTGAGAACGTGACAGAATTCACCTGAACCGGGTCAAAGGCCACGGTCGAGAGATTATAGGTCAAAAGCCAGCCCACCGCGACGGCGAACCCCGCGCCGCTGGCAAAGACCAGCTTCGGCATCTGCGTTCCGGCGCGCAGCGCGACAAGGATCGCAAGGAGCGCGATCACCGCGCCGATTACCACGCCCGCGATGGGCGGGAGCGAGAGAACATCGCTCAGCAGGTCGTGATTGGCGCCGTCCGAGGCCCAGACGCCCGCGATGCTCAGCCGCACGGGTTGCAGCACGCCCGCGATCGTCGCCTGCGCAGTGATCGCGAACACCATCCCCGCCACCATGGAGCGCAGATTGCCGGTTCCCGCCAGCACCACAAGCCGTCCCGAGCAGCCGCGCGCCAGCACCATGCCGAAGCCGAAGATCAGCCCGCCGATGATCGCGCCCGACCAGCTTGCGGTCGCCTGCATCATCCACGACGCCGCCGGGTCGAACAGCCCGCCGACCCGCGCGATCTGGACCCAGAAAAGCGCCGTCGCAAAGGCCAGCAGCCAGATCGCGAGCCGCCGCCCAAGCTGGCCGCGCGCCACTTCGACCGCCGCCGAGCGCAGGCAGAAGGTCGAGCGCTGCGCGCAGAACCCGAAGGTCAGACCAACCAGCGTTCCGATCATGAGCCCGGCCAGCGGATCACCCGCCCATTCGGACAGACGGACCATCGCCTCTTCAAATTGCATTGCGCTTGCCTCGCAGCTTGGGTTTGCCTCCCCGAACAACCAGTTTAATGGAGATGAACGGAGCAATCTGCAAGATGAACCGCAGCCAGTCCTGCCGCGTTGTGGCGCAAAGAACATAGGGTGAGACAATGACCGAGCACGCGATTTTCAACCGGCCGATGGATGCGCCGATCCCCAAGGGGTTCGAGCAGGCGATTTTCGGCATGGGCTGCTATTGGGGCGTCGAGCGCCTGTTCTGGCAAGAGGAAGGCGTCTGGATGACGCAGGTCGGCTTTGCGGGGGGCGAGACCGCCAATCCCAGCTACAAGGAAGTCTGCGCGGGCGGGACCGGCCATGCCGAGGTGGTTCATGTCGTCTATGACCCCAGCCGGGTGAGCTATGCCCATCTGCTCAAGATGTTCTGGGACAATCACAACCCGACCCAGGGCAACCGGCAGGGCAATGATGTCGGCGATCAGTATCGCTCGCTGATCATGTATTACACCGACACGCAGCGCCATCTGGCCGAGGCGAGCAAGGCCGATTACGGCAACCGCCTCGCGGTCGAGGGGTTCGGCAAGATCACCACCGAGATCGTTCCGGTCGGGCCGTTCTACCCCGCCGCCGAGATCGAGCATCAGCAATATCTGCACAAGGTGCCGGACGGGTATTGCGCGCTGCGCGGCACCGGGGTCGAGGCGTCGCTGCAAGAAGGGCACGAGCCGACGCAATGACGACATGGACCGCTTTGACGCAGATCACCGGCCGCGAGGCCGCCGAGACGCTCGCCGAATTATGTGAGGGGCTGACGCCCGAGCCGGTCGGCGCGGGCGTGTTCGAGATCGAGGACGGCTCGGAGCTTTGGGAGGTCGGGCTTTATTTCACCGAAGCGCCCGACGAGGTCGGCCTCGCCCTGCTGGCTGCGGCACAGGGCGCGCGGGATTTCACCGTTTCCAAGCTGCCCGAAACGGACTGGGTCGCCCATGTGAAACGCGAGCTTTCGCCGGTGAGAGCGGGGCGCTTCTTCGTTCATGGCAGCCATGATGCGGACAAGGTGCCGGCGGGCGTCGAGGCGCTGCTGATCGAGGCGGCGATGGCGTTCGGCACCGGCCATCACGGCACGACGAAAGGCTGTCTCGAGGCGCTCGAGCGGCTGCTCTCCGAAGGCATCGCGCCCACGCGCGTTGCCGATATCGGCTGCGGCACGGCGGTTCTGGCGATGGCGGCGGCACGGGTCTTTCCCGGCGTCACCGTTCTTGCGGGCGATATCGACCCGGTGGCGGTCGAGACGGCGGCGGCCAATGTGATCGCGAACGGGCTGGAAGGCCGCGTCGCGGTCGAGGAAGCGGCCGGTTTCGACGGGAAAAAGCTGCGCGGCGGGGGGCCTTTTGATCTGGTCTTTGCCAATATCCTCAAGCAGCCGCTGATCGACCTTGCCCCCGATATGGCGCGCCACATCGCCCCGGGTGGGCGCGCGATCCTGTCGGGGGTGCTGGATCATCAGGGCGACGCGGTCATTGCGGCTTACGAGGCGGCGGGCTTTAGCCTCGATCACCGGGACGAGCATGGCGAGTGGCTGGCGCTGACTTTGAGTCGCGCATGAGCCGCGTGCGGC
>JAUNRZ010000017.1:0-11608 GCA_030539455.1 Paracoccus sp. (in: a-proteobacteria)
CGGTCGGGGCGACTTCGACATCGGTGTCCGCTTCTTCGGCCGGGATGGCCTCGGGCGGGGTCTCGGTCTGAGGCTCTTCGGCAGCCGGCGCATCTGCCTCAGCCTCGGCAGGAGCTTCGGCTGCGGGTTGTGCGTCGGCCGCAGGCGCTTCGGAGACAGGCGCCTCGGTTGCTGGCGTATCGGTGGCAGGCTCGGCAGCCGCCGGAGCTTCTGCGGGTGCCGGCTCTGGCGCTGCGGGCGCCTCGGCCGGTGCAGCCTCTGCCGGGGCGGGCTCGGTCGCCGCCGGCGCGGTCTCGGCCGGAGCCTCGGTCACGACGGGCGCGACCGGGGTCGTCTGATCGGCCGGAACGACCGTGACCGTGGCCGGCCCAACCGGGGTCAGCGTCGTGGTGCTGTCGGTTGTGGTGGTTGTGGTCGTGGTCGCCGTGCCGGTCGCCGGCTGCGTCGTCTGGGCAGGGGCTGCCTGCGCAGGCTCGGTCGCGCTCGGCGCGGTCTGCACCGTGCCCTGCGGTCCGGGCGCGATGGTCGTCTGCGCGAAAGCACCGGCTGCCGAGAGCGACAGCGCCGCAACCGCCGTGAGGGTCTTGATTCTCAGGGTCATGCGCTTTCTCCGTTACTCGGCAGCGTGTTGCTTGGCCACATAATGGGCGTTGAAATCTTCCTCGATCGTCGCCGGCATCGGGCTCGGCTTCTCGATCACGCCCAACAGAGGCAGGATGATGAGGAAATAGGCGAACCAGTAGGCGGCGCCGGCCAGTGCGATATAGGGGTAGATCCCCTCGGCAGGCATCGCGCCGACCCACATCAGGATCACGAAATCGATCACCAGAAGCCAGAACCACCACTTGAACATCGGCCGGTAACGACCCGAGCGGACGCGCGACGTGTCCAGCCACGGCGCGAGCGCCATCACAAGGATCGCGCCGAACATCGCGACGACGCCGAAGAAAGCCGCGTCGACAATGCCGAAGGTCACGAAGTTCACCAGCTGCACCAGCCACACCTCGGAGTCGAAGGCGCGCAGGATCGCGTAGAACGGCAGGAAGTACCATTCGGGCACGATATGGGACGGCGTGACGAGCGGGTCGGCCTCGATATAGTTGTCGGGGTGGCCCAGATAGTTCGGCATGAAGCCGACGACGGCGAAGAAAATCACCAGAATCAGCGACAATGCGACCAGATCCTTGATGACGAAATAGGGCCAGAACGGGAGCGTGTCACGCTCGGCCTCTTCGCGGGAGGTGCGGCGGACCTCGATCCCGGTCGGGTTGTTGTTGCCGGTGTGGTGGAACGCCCAGATATGGACGATCACAAGCGCGGCGATCACGAAGGGCAGCAGGAAATGCAGCGCGAAGAAGCGGTTAAGCGTGGGGTTGTCCACCGCCGGGCCGCCCAGGAGCCACATCTGAACCGAATCGCCGATGCCGGGAATGGCGCCGAAGAGGCCGGTGATCACGGTGGCGCCCCAGAACGACATCTGCCCCCAGGGCAGCACGTAGCCCAAGAAACCGGTCGCCATCATCAGAAGGTAAATCAGCATCCCGATGATCCACGTGACCTCGCGCGGGGTCTTGTAGCTGCCGTAATAAAGGCCGCGGAAGATGTGGATATAGACCGCGAGGAAGAACAGCGAGGCGCCATTCATGTGCATATAGCGCAGCAGATGCCCGCCATTCACGTTGCGCATGATGTGCTCGATGCTGGCGAAGGCCATATCGACATGGGGGGTGTAGTGCATCGCCAAAACGACGCCGGTGACGATCTGAAAGACGAGGCAGAACGCCAGAACGATGCCCCAGATCCACCACCAGTTGAGGTTTTTCGGGGTCGGGATGGTCAGCGTGTCGTAAAGCAGGCTGACGATGGGCAGGCGGCGGTGGAGCCAACGCTCGGCGCCGGTCTTGGGCTCATAATGATCGTGGGGAATACCTGACATCTGAACCCTCCTTAACCGAGCTGAATCGTTGTGTCGTCCACGAAGGACGCGACCGGGATGTGCATGTTCTGCGGCGCCGGGCCGCGGCGGATGCGGCCTGCGGTGTCGTAATGGCTGCCGTGGCAGGGGCAGAACCAGCCGCCGAAATCGCCCGCGCCGTTGCCGAGCGGAACGCAGCCCAGATGGGTGCAGACGCCGATCTGGACGAGCCATTCGCCCGCATCGTCAAGCGTACGGTTTTCATCCGCGGCGTCGGTGCCGGGCTTGTTGGGGTTTTGCGAACTGCTGTCGATGAAGCTGGCGCCGTCATCGGCGCGGCCCTGCTCGATCTCGGCCGGGGTGCGGCGGCGCACGAAAACCGGCTTGCCGAGGAATTTCACGGTGATCTGCGTGCCCGGCTCGACCGCGCTGACATCGACCATGATCGAGGCGAGCGCCTGAACATCGGCCGAGGGATTCATCTGATTGATCAGGGTCCAGCCGGCGGCCCCGGCGGCAACGGCGCCGGCGCCGGCCGTGGCGTAGTAGAGGAAGTCCCTCCGGGTGCCTGCGTGTTCTTCTGCGTGGGACACGGCTTCATCTCCAGTTCTGGCCCCGAGGGGCCGCTATCTCTGACGGGCCGCATCCAGATGCAGCCCTCGCATGGCGGTTCTAGCGTTCAATTTTCCGCCAGTCCAGCGCGGTTAGGGAACAAAGCACTGCCAAATCGCCGCATCTGTTGCGCAAATTCCGCAGCGCGGCGGCTAGAGCAGCCCGGCGCTGCGAAAGCTCAGCTCACGGCTTTTGCCGATGATGATGTGATCGTGGATGGTGAGCCCCATGATCGCCGCCCCCTCGGCAATGCGCGCGGTCATGGTGATGTCCGCCTCGGACGGGGTGGGATCGCCCGAGGGGTGGTTATGGACGAGGATCAGGGCGCTTGCGTTCAGCTCGAGCGCGCGGCGCAGGATCTCGCGCGGATAGACGGGGACGTGATCGACGGTGCCGGTTCCCTGCAATTCATCCGCGATCAGCACGTTCTTGCGGTCGAGGAACAGAACGCGGAAGGCTTCGGTTTCCTGATGGGCCATGACGGCGTGGCAGTAATCGAGCAGCGCGTCCCACCCCGACAGCACCGGGCGCTGGATCACGCGCGCTCGCGCAAGGCGATGGGCGGCGGCCTCGACCACTTTCAGCTCGCAAATGATGGCGGGGCCGACCCCGTCGATGGCTGCGAGGCGCGCGGGGCTGGCGGAGATCACCCGGTTGAAATCGCCGAATATTTCCATCAATCGCCGCGCGAGCGGCTTCATGTCCTGCCGAGGCACGGCGCGGAACAGGATCAGCTCCAGCAATTCGTAATCGGGCAAGGCGGACGCGCCTGCCGACATGAAGCGATCGCGCAAGCGGGCGCGGTGATCGGCCATATAAGAGGGCGGCTTGCGCGGCGCCGAGCTGGGCGCCGAGCCGGGTGAAGGCGCGGTGAGCTGCGCCAGCACATCATCCTCCGCCGGCGAAAACAGCGGCATCGGAGCTTCACAGAAGGCGCGATTCGGGTCCATGCCGCCAGACTGCGCCAGTAAACCCTAAGATTCGCTTAACGCGCAACGAAAAACCCCCGCGCGCGGCGGGGGTTTGGGGTCAGGCGAGGCGGCCGTGACAATGCTTGAACTTGGCGCCCGACCCGCACGGGCAGGGGTCGTTCCGCGACGGGTTGCCCCAGCTTGCCGGGTCATTCTCGTCAAAACCCGGTGCGGCCTCTGCCGCTGCGCCGCCCGCAGCGTCCTGATGGCTCGGCTGCATCTGGGCGGCGGCCGCGTCCTGCTGAGCCTTGTATTGGCGGAGCATCTCGGCGCGCTCATCCTCGGTCAGAGGACGAATCCGCGAGAGCTGCTGCGTCACATCAGAGCGCAGCCCGTCAAGCAGCGATTCGAAAAGCTGAAACGATTCGGTCTTGTATTCGTTCAGCGGATCGCGCTGCGCATAGCCGCGAAAGCCGACGACCGAGCGCAGATGTTCCAGCGTGATCAGGTGATCGCGCCATTTCGCGTCGATGGCTTGCAACAAGACCTGCTTTTCGATCTGGCGCATCGCCTCGGCGCCGAAGCTGGCCTCTTTCTCGACCATGAGCTTGTCCGAGGCGGCCTCAACCCGCTCGCGCATCACTTCCTGATCGACGCCGTCCTCTTCCGCCCAGTCAGCAACCGGCAGATCGATATTGAGCTTTTCGCGCAGCGACGCGACAAGACCTTCGGTATCCCATTGATCCGCATAAGATTTCGGCGGCAGATGCGTGTCGATCAGATCGTGGATCAACTGATGGCGCATATCGCGCGCGACCTCGTCCACCTCTTCGCTGTCCATGATCTCGCGGCGCTGGCTGAAGATCGCCTTACGCTGGTCGTTCATCACATCGTCGAATTTCAGAAGCTGCTTGCGGACGTCGAAATTGCGCGCCTCGACCTTGCCCTGAGCGCGTTCGAGCGACTTGTTCACCCAGGGATGAACGATCGCCTCGCCCTCTTTCATGCCCAGCTTGGACAGAACCGAATCGAGCCGGTCCGAGCCGAAAATGCGCATCAGATCGTCTTCCAGCGACAGGAAGAACAGCGAGCGGCCGGGATCGCCCTGCCGGCCCGAGCGGCCGCGAAGCTGGTTGTCGATGCGCCGCGATTCGTGCCGTTCGGTGGCCAGAACGAACAGCCCGCCCGCATCCAGCACCGCCTGCTTTTCGGCGCCGTGATCGGTCTCGATCTGGGCGCGGAGCGTGTCGGGATTGGCTTCGGGATCGGCGGCAAGCGCCTCCATCACCTTCATATCGACATTGCCGCCAAGCTGAATGTCGGTCCCGCGGCCGGCCATGTTGGTCGCGATCGTCACCGCGCCGGGCTTGCCGGCATCAGCGACGATCTTCGCCTCTTGTTCATGCTGACGCGCGTTCAGGACGTTATGCGTGATGCCTTTGTTCTTCAGCATCTCGGACAGCATTTCCGATTTCTCGATGCTGGTCGTGCCGACCAGAACCGGCTGGCCCTTGGCGTTCGCTTCTTCGATGGCCTCGATCACGGCCTGATATTTTTCCTCGGCCGTGCGATAGACGCGGTCATGCTCGTCCACCCGCGCGATGGGGCGGTTTGTCGGCACCTCGACCACGCCGAGCTTGTAGATCTCGGCGAATTCCTCGGCCTCGGTCGCGGCGGTGCCGGTCATGCCGCCCAGCTTGTCGTAAAGCCGGAAATAGTTCTGGAACGTCACCGAGGCGAGCGTCACGTTCTCGGGCTGGATCTTCACGCCCTCTTTGGCCTCGATGGCCTGGTGGAGCCCGTCCGACAGGCGCCGCCCGACCATCATCCGGCCGGTAAATTCGTCGATCAGGACGATTTCGTTGTCGCGGACGATATAATGCTGGTCCTTCTGGAACAGCTTGTGCGCCCGCAGCGCCTGCGTGATGTGGTGCACGATCGTCGTCGATTCGGGGTCGTAAAGCGACTGGCCCTCGGGGAGCACGCCGGCCTCTGACAGGCGGTTCTCGATGAACTCGTTGCCTTCTTCGGTATAGGTCGCGTTGCGGGTCTTTTCGTCGATCGTGTAGTGGGTTTCATCCAGCTCGGGGATGAACTTGTCGAGCGTGAGGTAAAGCTCGGACCGATCCTGCGCGGGGCCTGAGATGATCAGCGGGGTGCGCGCCTCGTCGACAAGGATCGAGTCGACCTCGTCCACGATGGCGAAGGCATGGCCGCGCTGAACCATCTGATCGACCGAGGATTTCATGTTGTCGCGCAGATAGTCGAAGCCCAGCTCGTTATTCGTGGCGTAGGTGACGTCGGCCTTGTAGGCCGCGCGCTTTTCCTCGTCCTGCTGGTGCGGATAGACGACGCCGGTCGTCATCCCGAGCGCGGTGAACACCTTGCCCATCCATTCCGCATCGCGCTTGGCCAGATAATCGTTGACCGTGACGATATGCACGCCCCGCCCGTTCAGCGCGTTGAGATAGGCCGGGAAGGTCGCCACAAGCGTCTTGCCCTCGCCGGTTTTCATCTCGGAAATATTGCCCTGATGGAGGAAAATCCCGCCCAGGAGCTGCGTGTCGAACGCGCGCAGCCCCAAAGCGCGGCGCGCGCCCTCGCGGCAATTGGCGAAGGCTTCGGGCAAAAGCGCATCAAGGCTTTCGCCGTTCTGCGCACGGCTTTGCAACTCTCGCGTTTTCTCGACAAGCTGCGCGTCCGAGCGGGCTTTCGCCTCGTTCTCCAGCGCGTTGATCTGCGCCACAAGCGGGCGCGCCGCCTTCACTTTTCGGTCATTGGGGCTGCCAAAGACCTTCTTCGCCAAATTACCTAAGCCCAGCATCGCTTCTCCGGCCGTCGTTTCGGGAAAGGCGGATGGCTGGCATTGGCCCGGCCCCTTGCCCGGCCCGTTTGTCCCGAATATCAATGCGGGCAAGATCGGACGCGGGCGCGCCTTTTCGGTTGCGCCGGATGTATGCCCGCGCCCCCACCGTGTCAACGCTTGGCCTGGGCCTGACGGCCCGTCACGCCGAAAAATCAAGGGAATATTATGTTCAAACGCAATCTCGCCGCCTTGCTGATCGCCGCCCCCGCCTTTGCCTTTGCCGGCGGCGCGGCAGCGCAGGACGCCGATACGGTCGTTGCGACCGTGAACGGCGTTGACATCACGCTTGGGCAGATGGTGACGGCGCGCCAGCTTTCGGGGATCGAGGTCGATCAGGCAAGCTGGGACCAGCTTCTGGACAATCTGATCCAGCAAGCCGCCCTCGCTGCCGAGGGCGAGCGCGAGATGACCCTGCGCGATCAAGCCGCGATCGAGCTGGAACGTCGCCGCTATCTCGCCTTCTCGGTGCTGGAACGCATCGTCGCGGCCGAGCCGACGGATGCCGAGATCCAAACCGCCTATGACGAGGTTTTCGGCGGGTTTGAGCCGGTGACGGAATATCACGCCGCGCATATCCTGCTCGAGACCGAAGAAGCCGCGCGCGACACGATCGCCGAGCTTGAGGGCGGCGCCGATTTCGCGACCGTCGCCGAAGAGCGCTCGACTGGCCCGACCGGTCCAACCGGCGGTGATCTGGGCTGGTTCGCCGCCGCGCAGATGGTCCCGCCCTTCGCCGAGGCGATCGAGGCGATGGAGCCGGGCGATCTGACCTCCGAGCCGGTGCAGACCCAGTTCGGCTGGCACGTCATCAAGCTGCACGAGACGCGCCAATCGACCCCGCCCGAGCTGGCCGAGGTCCGCGAGCAGCTGGCCGAGCATGTCCAGCGCGGCCGCGTCGAAGCCGAGGTTTCCCGCATCGTCGATGGCGCCCTCATCGAGCGGAACGAGGAACTCAGCTACGAATTGATGGGCGACGATTCGATTCTGGGCGTCGAGTGATGGCCAAGATCACCAAGGTCTCGCCGCTCGCGCCTGCCTCCTTCCCCGATCTGCCGCAGGTCAAGGGCGTGTCCTTCGCCTCGGCCGCGGCGGGGGTGAAATATCAGGGCCGCGACGATGTGACGCTGATCCGGCTTGCGGCGGGCAGCGCGGTCGCCGGGGCGTTCACGCGCTCGGCCACGCGCGCGGCCTGTATCCTCGACAATCAGGCCAAGCTTGATGGAACGCCTTCCAGCGAGGCGGGCGCTGCGATCATCATCAATTCGGGCAACGCCAACGCCTTCACGGGCCGCAACGGTCAAGAGGCGGTGGACCGCGTGACCGGCGCGGTCGCGGGGGCGCTGGATCTGCCGCAGGGCCGGGTCTTTTCCTCCTCGACCGGCGTGATCGGAGAGCCGCTGCCGGCCGAGCGCATCACCGCCGTCATCGGCGACATGGCCGCCCGGCTGAGCGAGGGCGGGATCGCGGATGCTGCCAGCGCGATCATGACGACCGACACCTTCCCCAAAGGCGCCTCCGCGCGGGTGGACGGCGACGGGGGCGAGATCGTGATCGCGGGCATCGCCAAGGGCTCGGGGATGATCGCGCCCGACATGGCAACGATGCTGGTCTATATCTTCACCGATGCGAAAATCGCGCCCGCCCTGCTGCAAGAGGCGCTTGATCTGCATCTGGACACGACCTTCAACGCGATCACCGTCGACAGCGACACCTCGACCTCTGATGCGTTGATCATCGGCGCAACCGGCGCCTCGCCCGCCGCCGAAATCACCGATCTGCGCGCCGGCGCGGGCACGGCGTTCGCGCAGGCTTTGGGCGAGGTGATGCTCGATCTCGCCCAGCAGGTCGTGCGCGACGGCGAGGGCGCGACGAAATTCGTCGAAATAGCGGTGACCGGCGCCGCATCCGATGCGGATGCGCACAAGATTGCGATGGCGATTGCGAACTCGCCTCTGGTCAAGACCGCGATCGCGGGCGAGGATGCCAATTGGGGCCGCGTCGTCGCCGCTGTCGGCAAGTCGGGCGCCAAGGCGGACCGCGACCGCCTGACGATCCGTTTCGGGGATATGGTGCTGGCCGAAAACGGCTGGCGCGCGCCGTCCTATGACGAAGTGTCCGCCTCGGACTACATGAAGCGCGACACGCTGCTGATCGGGGTCGATCTGGGGCTCGGGGATGGCTCGAAAACCGTCTGGACCTGCGATCTGACGCATGGCTATATCGACATCAACGCGGATTACCGCTCGTGAAACTGGTGCTGGTCGCCGCCGTCGCCCTGATCGACACGGATGGCCGCCTGCTGCTGACGCGCCGCCCTGAAGGCAAGCCGATGGCCGGCAAGTGGGAGTTTCCGGGCGGCAAGGTCGAGCAAGGCGAGACCCCCGAAGCCGCCCTGATCCGCGAGCTGCGCGAAGAGCTGGGCATTGACACATGGTCGTCCTGCCTCGCCCCGCTGACCTTCGCGAGCCACGCTTATCCTGATTTTCACCTGCTGATGCCGCTTTTCGCCTGCCGCAAATGGTCCGGCTCGCCCCGCCCCGTCGAAGGGCAGGAGCTGGCATGGGCGCACCCGTCCCGCCTTGGCGATTACGATATGCTGCCCGCCGATCTGCCGCTGATCCCGATCCTGCGCGACTGGCTATAGGCGCGCGCAGCCTTGGGTTGAATTGTTGTATCGGTCCTGCTGCGTCTTTCGCTCGAAAAATCTTGACAGCGGCGCGGCAACGGGACCACCCTCAAGCTGTTGAAGCCTGTGGCGCAATCGCTTTTTCGTTTGTTGTTATCGAGTGGCCTAGGTTCTGTTATTCGCGCGATTTCATGCGGGGGGGAGCCTGCAATGATCCGAACGATAAGTATCGGCACGAAGATATTGATACAGGGCATTTTCGAGCGCGATCTGGACAATGGCGACATCATGATCCGGGTCGGCAAGAAGAAATACCGGGGCAAGCCTGTGCTGGACGAGCCGGCCGAGTGCCGCGCCTGACCTAAGCGGCTCTGGTAATATCGCATTCACCGTCCTTGGCGTTCGCATGATCGCCGCCCGGCGCGGCTTTGCGCCAGCATAATGCCCTTGCGCCGCGCGCTTCGCCGGCCGAGCGGCTCTTTTTCAGCCGCCGCCCTTGACGCGGCGCGGGAGAGCGGGCTTTTTGACGGGATGCAATGAAGGCCCTTCCCATGAAGCATTTTCTCGACATTCACACGACCGACCCGGCCGATCTGCGGCTGATGATCGACAGCGCGCGCCGCATGAAAGACGCCCGCGAGGGCCGCCCGCGCGGCGCCGGCGACGATGAACAGCCGCTTGCCGGGCGCATGGTCGCGCTGATTTTCGAGAAACCCTCGACCCGCACGCGCGTCAGCTTCGATGTCGGCGTGCGCCAGATGGGCGGTCAGACGATGGTGCTGTCGGGCAAGGAGATGCAGCTTGGTCACGGCGAGACCATTGCCGACACGGCGCGGGTTCTGTCGCGCTATGTCGATCTGATCATGATCCGCACCTTTGAAGAGGCGACGCTGCACGAGATGGCCGAGCACGCCACGGTGCCGGTCATCAACGGGCTCACCAACCGCACCCACCCGTGTCAGATCATGGCCGACGTCATGACCTTTGAAGAACATCGAGGCCCGATCGCCGGGCGCAAGGTGGTGTGGTCGGGCGATGGCAACAATGTCTGCGCCTCGTTCCTGCACGCGGCGGGGCAGTTCGGGTTCGATTTCACCTTCACCGGCCCGCCGACCCTCGACCCCGAGCGGGAATGGATCGACTTCGCGCGCGGGCGCGGATCAAACGTCGCGATCGAGCGCGATCCCCGCCGCGCGGTAGACGGGGCGGATCTGGTCGTGACCGATACCTGGGTATCGATGCACGATCCCGAATCCGCGAAAGAGCGGCGCCACAACCAGCTCCGCGGCTATCAGGTCAACGAAGAGCTGATGTCGCGCGCCCGCGAAGATGCGCTCTTCATGCACTGCCTGCCTGCCCATCGCAACGACGAGGCCACAAGCGCCGTGATGGACGGCCCGCATTCGGTGATCTTCGATGAGGCAGAAAACCGGCTCCACGCGCAGAAGGCGATTATGCGGTGGTGTTTGGGGGTTTGAGGTGAGGGTTTCTGGCGCGGGCGTGTGGATGCGGAGGGTAAGCGGCGCGGGCCGGAGTTTTGGCGCCGCTGGCTAACTTGGTGAGGCTCCGCGGCGGCACGCTGGCGGGCCTTCGCTTGAAATCAGGCGGCTTGAAGCGCGGCCAAATGGAGCCGCAAATCTCGCCCACCCGGCCCCGCCAATGGGCGCTCATTCATACAGCGACGCGACACCTATTCCCCTCGTACCAAGCCCGGCGCGCAGCGAAAGGCTACGGCGATCATCGCTGCCACGATACGGTCTCGAGTGCTGCGCAGCGTAGGTCTGTCTTGACCGCCGACGGCGGTGTTAATCGCGCCGCGGGCTTCGCGGGCTATCACAACTCCCTCATCGCGCGCCCGAAATGGCGGGTGAGCGGGGTTGCGAGGTAATCGAGGGGGCTTCTCGTGCCCGTCACAATGAACAGATCGGCGGTGAGGCCGGGGATGACCGGAGCGTCAGGGGGCGCTGTCTCGTCAAGCGTCACCTCGATGCGGAAATGGCCCTGCTGGCCCGGATCATCGGCAATCGCGTCCGCCGAGATGGCAGAGATATGCCCGCGCAGACCGGGTTTGTCCTGCCAATAATGGCCCCGCGGCGAGAGGCGGGCGCTTTGGCCGGGGCTGATTTCACCGATGCGGGCCGCGGGGACGCGGGCGCTGACGACCACTGGCGCGGCCCGCGGGACGATCCACATGACCGGTTCGGCCGGGCGGAGCACAGCACCCTGGCCGGTCACCTGAAGCTGGTGGATGATGCCGTCGATCGGCGCGCGGAGCTCGAGGTCTGCCAGTTGCGAGGTGATTGCGGCGGCCTGTTCACGCAACTCGCGCGATTGATGCGAAAGCTCTCGCAGCTCGGTCTCGGCGGCGCGGCGATGCTCGGCCTCGGCCTGCGCGAGCGCCTCATCGAGCTCCGTGATGCGCAACTCGGTCGCGGCGCGCAGTGCTTCGAGCTCGCCCAGCTGCCCGGCGGCGGCGGACCATTCACGCTCGAGCCCGCGCACGCGCGGGGCCGGGGTCAGGCCGCGCGCGAGGAGGTGGCGCTGATCGTCCAGCTCTGCCCCGATCAGCCGATGCTGCGCCGCCGCCGCCTCGATCTGCGCGTCTATTCCGGCGATTTGGGCTGTCAGTTGCAGCCGCTGTTGGCGGGCGCGCTCGCGCCGGTGCCGGGCGAGATCGC
>JAUNRZ010000017.1:11708-18988 GCA_030539455.1 Paracoccus sp. (in: a-proteobacteria)
GCGTGCTGGATGATCTGCTTGCGTGTCTGCGGCTCGACAAGGCCGGGCAGAACGAGGGCGCTGTCGATCCGGGCAAGCGTCGTCCAGAGGGCGCCGCCAATCACGACGAGCGCGATGGCGAGCAGCCCCGTCACGGCCGCGCGGCGCGGCGAGCGCCGTGGGCTGTCGCGCCCGGCGGCCGTTGCAGCCCGGAGCGGGTGAGGCGGGAGTATCATGCGCCCGCTCCTGCGAATGATGGGGCGCTTCTCCGGCCGCCAAGCGCGTCCAGCACGGCGCCGCGCGGCCCGGCGGCGCAGATGCGCCCTCCGGCGATGTGGATGAGCTGATCGCATTCTTGCAGGACCGCGCGGCGATGGGCGATGATAACCACCGCCAAGCTGCGCGCGCGCGCGCCGCGGATCGCTTCCATCAACGCCAGCCCGCCCTCGGCGTCGAGATGCGTGTCCGGCTCGTCCAGCACCACAAGCGCGGGTTGGCCGTAAAATGCGCGGGCGAGCGCGACAAGCTGCATTTGCCCACCCGAGAGCCCGGCGGCGTTATCGCCAACCACCGTGTCATAACCCTGCGGCAGATCGAGGATCGCGCGATGTGCGCCGGCGGCGCGGGCGGCTTCGATGACAAGCGCGGGGTCGGGATCTGCCGCCAGCCGCGCGATGTTCTCAGCCACAGTGCCGGGATAAAGCGCCGCGTTCTGCGGCAGGTAGCCGATATACTGGGCCAGTTGGTCGGGGCGATACTGATCGAGCGCGGCGCCGCCCAGCCTGATCGTCCCGTTGGCGAGCGGCCACGCCCCGCAGATCGCGCGCGCGAGGCTTGACTTGCCCGAGCCGGCCGCGCCGATCAGCCCGAGCACCTTTCCCGGCCCGACCGTCAGCGAGATATCGCGCAGGAGTGGCTGGCTCATGCCCGGCGCGCAGATCGAGGCGGCGGTGAGCTCGAGAAGCGCGCGCGGGCGGGGCAGCGACATCACCTGCGCCGGCGGGGGTGCGGCCGCCAGTAGCCTTGCCGCGCTGCGCCAGCCGTCGCGGCCGGCCTGAACATGGGGCCAGTGACCGGCAAGCTGCTCGACCGGCGACAGGGCGCGGCCGAGAAGGATCGACGAGGCGATCATGGCGCCCGCGCTCAGCTCTTCGCGGATGACCAGATAGGCGCCGGCGGCGAGGATGATGCTTTGCAGCAGCAGCCGAACGCTGCGCGTGAAGGCGCCGAACGCCTGTATGCGGTCCGATGCGCAAAGCGCGTGGTCGGCGGCGCGGCCCCGCGCCTCTTGCCAGCGGGCGAGGCTGTTCGGGGCGAGGCCAAGCGCAGTCACCAGATCACCGCTGATCTGGAACCGCCCGGCGATCTGCCGCGCCGAGCGCCGCGCCTGATCCGCCGATTGGAGCGGCGCGCTGCTGCTTGACTGGTTGAGCAAAGCGGCGCCGACCAGAATGGCGCCGCCGATCACCGCGATCATGCCGAGAAGCGGGTCGAAGAGGAACAGGATCAGGACAAAAAGCGGGGTCCAGAGCAGATCGAAGATCGCGCTGAATGCCGGCCCGCCGAGCAGGCGGTGGATGCTGTCCAGCGGCGTGATCGCGTCATTTCCCGCCGGCCCGGCCGCGCCGGACAGCCCCGCGCGGAACATCCGCCCTTCCAGCGTTGACTGAAAGCGCAGCGCGGCGCGGGACAGCAGGCGGTGGCGGCTCATGTCGATGATGGCCATCGCGGCGAAGAGGAACACGACCAGCAAAACAAGCACGCTCAGCGTCTCGACCGAGCCGGAGCCCAGCACGCGGTCGTAGATTTGCAGCATGAAAATCGGGCCGGTCAGCATCAGGAGGTTGACCGCGCACGAGAACGCCAGGGCCAGCCCGAGCAGAGGCCGGATCTGCGCCCATGCGTGCCGCAATTCGTCACTGCCCGGCTGGAGCAAGCCGCGTTCCATCCCCGTCCCCCGTGTTCGGGGCATCAATCATGCCATATCACAGCGGCGAATCGCCGCCCTGATCCAGCTATAGGGGGAAGAGGTTAAGATTGGCTGAGCGCGGGCTAATAAAGCCCCTCGATATTGCGCAGGACATCGCTCAGCAGATCGCCCGTTTCCGCATCGCTTGGCGGCGGCTCGACGCGGACGCGCCGGGGCTCGGTGCTGACGGTCTGGGCCGGGGTTTGCGGCGCGCCGGAAGGCGCCGGCGCCGGGGCCGGCGCGGGGGCCGAGCCGCCCGATTGCTGGCCCAAAGCCCCTGCGAGCGCTGCGGCAAGCGGATCGGCCGCGCCATCGGCCGAGGGCGCATCGACGATGCGCGGGCCGGCGCTGTCCGCGATGAAGCCGCCAAGCGGCAGGGCGGGCAGGCCGTCATGGATCTCGGCCATCACCGCCTGCCAGATCTCGGCCGGCAGGCCGCCGCCCGTCACCCCGGTCAGCGGCGTGTTATCGTCGTAACCCATCCAGACACCGGTCACATATTGCTCGGTAAAGCCGATGAACCACGCGTCGCGATAGGACGAGGTGGTGCCGGTCTTGCCGGCCGCCTGACGGCCCGGAAGCTGCGCGCGCCCGCCCGTGCCGGACTGGATCACGGCCTGCATCATCTGGATCAGCTCACCGGCGGCTTTTTGCGAGATGACACGCTCGCCCATGCCGCCGAACTGGCTCATCAAGGGGCGGTCATCGCCGTGAATGCGCAGCTCGGTGATGCCGTAGGGGCGGACGGCGCGGCCGCCGTTGCGCACGCCCGCATAGGCGCCGGTCATGTCGAGAAGCGTCGATTCGAGCGCGCCGAGCCCAAGCGACGGGACCGTCGGAAGGTTCGTTCCGACCCCGAAACCCTGCGCGATCCGGCGGACCTGATCGCGGCCCGCGCGTTCCTGAAGCCGGATCGTCGCAGTGTTGATCGACTGCGCAAGCGCGGTCGTCAGCGTGATATCGCCGCGGAAATTGCGCGTATAGTTCTGCGGCGACCACGGCCGGCCGCCACGGATATTGATGGTCAGCGGCGCATCCTGAACGATGTCGTTCGGCCCCATGCCCTGATCGAGCGCGGCGGCGAACACGAAGGGCTTGAAGCTCGACCCGGTCTGGCGCATCGCCTGCGTCGCGCGGTTGAACGCGCCGGTCACAACCGTATCGCGCCCGCCGATCATCGCCCGCACCGCGCCGTCAGCCGACATCACGACGACAGCCGCCTGCGCTTGCGAGCCGTCGCGGACGCGCTCGTTAAAGACGTTGGTCATCGCGCGCTCGGCGGCGCGCTGGACGCGTTGATCGAAGGTGGTCAGCAGCGTGACATCCTCGGTCGTCTCGTTGGTCAGAAAGCCCGGCCCGGCCTCCATCAGCCAGTCGGCGAAATACCCGCCTGCGCGGGCGGCA
This sequence comes from Paracoccus sp. (in: a-proteobacteria), assembly GCA_030539455.1. GTDB lineage: Bacteria > Pseudomonadota > Alphaproteobacteria > Rhodobacterales > Rhodobacteraceae > Paracoccus. The sequence goes on from JAUNRZ010000017.1 coordinate 15,061, forward strand.
GCGGCGCGCGAAAGCTGGGCGGGGTTGGCCCGCGCCTGCTGATAATCGCTGTCCGAGATTCGGCCCTGATCGTGCATGAGGCTGAGTACAAGGCTCGCTCGGTCCTGAGCGCGGCTGAGATTCGAGGTCGGCGCGAAATAGCTTGGCGCGCGCAAAAGACCCGCCAGCATCGCGGCCTCTGCGGCGTTCACATTGGCCGCGTCCTTGCCGAAATAGCGCTGCGCCGCCGCCTCGAAGCCGCGCGCCCCGCCGCCGAGATAGGCGCGGTTCATGTAGATGCTGAGGATGTCGTCCTTGCTGTAGCGCGCCTCCATCGCGAACGAGAACGGAAGCTCCTTGATCTTCCGCCAGACCGAGGATTCGCGGCAATCCGCCTCATAGGCGGCTTCGGTCGGCCATTTGATCGGATCGTAGCTTTCGCCAAGGCAAAGCAGTTTCGCGACCTGCTGCGTGATGGTCGAGCCGCCCTGACCCTCGAGAGGGCCGCGCCCGGCGCCGAGATTGGCGCGCACCGCGCCCGCGATCCCGCGCGGGCTGATGCCGTAATGGTTGTAGAAACGGCGATCCTCGACGGCGAGAACCGCATCGCGCAAGACCGGGGCGATATGGCTCGAATCGACGGTGCCGAACGTCTCGCCGCGCCAGGCGAAGACGCGCCCGTCGCGGTCGAGCATGGTCACAGAACCGCGCGCGCGCCCGTCAAACAGTGCCTGCGGCTCGGGCAGTTGCGAGTAGTAATAGAACGTCGAGATACCGAGAATCAGCGCGACCGCGAAGGCGGTGCGCCAGATCGTGCCCCAGATCACCCGCCAGATCAGCGAAACGAAGCCGGCGACCGCATTCGCAACCGGGTTGCCGCGCCGAATCGGTGCACGCTTGCCGCGGCGCCCGCGCGGAGGCTGCGGGGCGCGGGGCGGTTCCGATGAATAGCGTTTTTCCGCCACAACGCGGCGTTTTCCGGGTGGTCTGCTCATGCCTCAGAGTCCTTGGCGCCGGTTTCTCCGGCCTTTTATGGCGCTGAGCATACACAAATGCTGCGCCGTTGCGAAGTCAAATGAGGCATCCGTGATTTGCCGCGATTTTCAGCAGCTTGCCGCCGATCTGGCGCATTTCTGGACAGTTCGGTTTTCTGCACTGCCGCAAGCCGCCCATCTCTTGAGCCCCCTCCCGACCCTGCGCCTTGCTGAGCGGGACGCAGCCGCCGCGCTGCATGACAAGGGGAAAATGAGCGATGATGATACACAAAAGAGCAATCTGCGCAGCGGTGATGCTGCTGGCGGGCGCATGGCCTGCGGCGGCCCAACAGCTCGAGCCCGGCGGCGGGATCGGGCCGGATGGCGAGTATATCTTCAACACGCTGCTGTTCTTGCTGGGCGGTATTCTCGTCTTCTGGATGGCCGCCGGCTTCGCCATGCTGGAAGCCGGGCTGGTGCGGGCGCGCAATGTGACCACGCAGCTTTTCAAGAATATCTCGCTCTTTGCCATTGCCGGCACGATGTATTGGCTGATCGGCTATCAGCTGATGTATCCGGGCGATGGCTGGACGATCTCGGGCTGGGTCGGCCAGATTTTCAGCCCCGCGCAGATCGAGCCCGTCGCGAGCGCCGAGCCGGGCGCGCCTTACTCGGCGGGCTCGGATTTCTTCTTCCAGCTGATGTTCTGCGCCACCACGGCGTCGATCGTGTCAGGCGCACTGGCCGAAAGGGTGCGCGTCTGGCCGTTCATGATCTTCACCGCGCTGCTCACGGGGCTGATCTATCCGATCGAGGCAAGCTGGGGCTGGGGCGAGGGCTGGCTGGACGCGCTTGGCTTTTCCGATTTCGCCGGCTCGACCCTCGTGCACGGGGCAGGGGGCGCGGCTGCACTTGCCGGCGCGATCATCCTCGGGCCGAGGCTGGGGCGCTATCGCGGCGGGCGGGTTCAGGCGATGCCGGGCTCGAACCTCGCTCTGGCGACGCTGGGCACGTTCATCCTGTGGATGGGATGGTTCGGGTTCAATGGCGCCTCGCAGCTCGCGATCGGGACGATCAACGACGCCTCGGATGTCGCCCGCGTCTTCGTCAACACCAATGCGGCTGCGGCGGCGGGCGTGCTGGGGGCCATCGCGGCAAGCCAGTTCATCTATCGCCGGATCGATCTGACCTTGGTGCTGAACGGCGCTTTGGGCGGGCTCGTTTCTATCACCGCCGAGCCGCTTTTCCCCTCGATCGGCGGAGCGGCAGCGATTGGCGCGGTCGGCGGCGTGATCGTCGTTCTGTCGGTGCCGCTGCTTGACCGGATGAAGATCGACGATGTGGTCGGCGCGATCCCGGTGCATCTTTTCGCGGGCATATGGGGCACGCTGATCGTGCCGGCCTCGAACCCGGACGCCAGCTATGGGGCGCAGATCATCGGCCTGGTTGCCGTGTGCGGCTTCGTCTTTCTCGCAAGCCTGCTGGTCTGGTCCGCCCTTCGCGCCTCGATTGGCATCCGCGCGGGGCACGAGGCGCAGATCACCGGGCTCGACGTGGCCGAGATGGGGATGGAAGCCTATCCCGACTTCGTGCAGGCGAAGTGAGCAGGACCAGAACGTCGCGAGGCGCCTTCGGGCGCCTCAGGCGATACGAGCGACGACGAAATCAGCGAGTTCGGCCAGAATGTCGCGCAACTCGCCCTCGGGAAGCGCGTCAAGCGCGGCGCGGGCCTTCGCCGACCAGCCTAGCGCATCTTGCCGCGCCGCCTCCATCGCGCCGGTCGCGGCCAGAAGCTTCAGCGCGTGTTCGAGATCGCCGTCCCGCTGATCGCCCTTCTCGATGACGCGGCGCCAGAATTCACGATCCGCGCCGGCCGACTTCGCCACCGCCTTGATGACCGGCAGCGTGAGCTTACCTTCGCGGAAATCATCGCCGATATTCTTGCCGGTGGCGCCGGGTTTGCCGCCATAATCCAGCAGATCATCCGCGATCTGGAACGCGATCCCAAGCGCATCGCCATAATCGTAAAGCGCCGCGATTTGACGTTCATCCGCGCCCGCGATGACGGCGCCCACCTCGGTCGCCGCCGAGAACAAGGCCGCCGTCTTGCCACGGATGATCTGGAGGTAAATCTCTTCCGTGGTGGCCAGATCCTGAGCGGCGGAAAGCTGAAGCACCTCACCCTCGGAAATCGTCGCAGACGCGTTCGAGAGGATCTTGAGCACCCGCATCTCGCCCGTATCCGTCATGAGCTGGAACGCGCGGGCCAGAAGGTAATCGCCGACCAGAATGCTCGACTGGTTGTCCCAAAGCAGGTTGGCGGTCGGGCGCCCGCGCCGCTGCGTGCTTTCATCGACCACGTCGTCATGAAGCAGCGTCGCGGTGTGGATGAACTCGACCGTCGCGGCGAGATGGATGTGGTAGGGGCCCGCGTAGTCAAAGAGCCGCGCCGCCGCCAGAACCAGCAGCGGGCGCAGGCGCTTGCCGCCGGCCTCGACCAGATGGGCGGTGACCTCGGGGATGCGGGGGGCGTGGCGGCTGGCCATCCGCTCGCGGATCAGATCGTTCACGCGCGCCATCTCGTCGTCAAGCATCAGGCCAAGCCGGTCGATCGGGGTCTGCATGGGTGCGCTGCTCTCACTCGCCAGTTCCGTGATGAGCCCTTGCCACGTCATGGACAGCGGCGCAACCGCCGGTTAATCCTTGTTTTGATGAAAGAGATACTTCGGACCACCGACACGTTAAGGCTGATGCGCGCCAAATCGCTGCTCGAAAGCGAGCAGATCGAGGCGTTCGCGCTGGACCAGCATGTGAGCGTGCTGTTCGGCTCGACCGATGCGGTCCCGCAGCGGCTGATGGTGGCTGACCGGCATGAATTCATGGCCCGCGCCATCCTTCGCGACAATGAGCTGGACGGGTGAGACCCGCATTGACGGGTTTCTCGGCGGCCGGCTGATGATCCGCCAGCCGCGCGG
>JAUNRZ010000017.1:19088-26504 GCA_030539455.1 Paracoccus sp. (in: a-proteobacteria)
AGACCCGCATTGACGGGTTTCTCGGCGGCCGGCTGATGATCCGCCAGCCGCGCGGCGGCTATCGTGCGGGCGCGGATGCGGTGATGCTCGCGGCCGCCTGCGCGGCGGGCCCGGGCGAGTCGGTGCTGGAGCTGGGCTGCGGGGCCGGCGTCGCCGCTTTGTGCCTGTCCTGGCGGGTTCCGGGCGCCGATATCGCGGGGCTTGAGCGTGATCCGGGCTACGCTGCGCTCGCGCGCGAGAACGTGCAGGCGGCGGGGCAGGCGGTGCAGATTTACGAGGGCGATCTGGCGGCGATGCCCGCCGATCTGCGCGCCCGCAGCTTCGATCACGTGATCGCGAACCCGCCCTTTTTCGTCCCAGGCAGCCCCTCACCCGATCCCGCGCGCAGCGTCGCGCGGCACGAAGAGACCCCGCTCGAGACGTGGATCGACGCCGCTCTGCGCCGGCTCCGCCCCGGCGGCGCGATCACTTTGATCCATCTTGCCGGCCGTCTGGACGCGATCCTTCCCGCGCTTTGGGGGCGGGCGGGCGAGGTCGCGGTCCTGCCCATCGCGGCGCGCCACGGCCGCGACGCGGGGCGCGTCATCGTCACCGCTCGCAAGGGCGCGCGCGGCCCGCTGCGCCTTCTGGCGCCCTTCATCATGCACGAAAAGCCCAACCATGCCGGCGATGGCGAGGATCTGAGCGCCCGCGCCAGCGCCGTCCTGCGCGAGGGTGCGCCGATCATGGTGAACACCCGCAATATCGGGTGACAGAGCGCGGCAAATGTGATCGAATTGTGACATGGCCTAGCAAAGGAGGACACTCATGTCGGTCGCTTCCCACGTCGAAACGCTTCGCGTCAAACACGAAAATCTCTCGAAAGCGGTCGAGCAGGCGCAACGCGCGCCGGGCACGAGCGATCTCGATATCGCGGAGATGAAACGGGAAAAGCTGCGCCTGAAAGAGGAGATCACCCGCCTGACGCAATAGGCGAAACCCGGGCCCACGGGGCCCGAGCGGATTTGAGACGAGGGCGCCGGGTGTGGCGCCCTCGTTTTTTTGGGGGGGGGGAGGGTCGCGGGGCATTTTTCTGGATCGTCGGCGGTCGAAGAAGGTCTCCGATCGGCCCTTTTCTGCGGAAAGTCGTAAATAGCGCGGGCGCCTTGGCCCACAATCGAGCACCGTAGAAGCCTTACGCCCCGCTGACGTTTCTGCTCCGCAGCCGTCGCCGCATCCCCCAGTCTATATGCGAGTGCAGGACATCGCGCGGCATGCTTTATGGATAGATGGCTTTCGCAGAAAATCTCAGATCAGAGCGGTCTCAGAAGGAATGCCCACAGCTCGGCTGGCTGGCACCACCATAACAAACCCTAAAAGACCCTAGCCCGCTTGCTTCCTCGCGCGGTTGGGGACGCCGCACGCGGCGGACGCGTATTGTTGTGAGCGTGGGAGGCGTCGCTCCGATATTTTCTTGGGCTGTCGGCCATCGAGGGAGATCCTCGAGCCAAGGTTTTCTGACAAGATTTGTTGATAACCGGCAGGGTTGCTCAAGATGAACGACCGCAGAACAAGCCGGTGCGGTTTGCCAGAGAACGGGTCCGGCGGCGGCGCATCCGCCACCCTTTCTCCGTGTAAGTTCGCGGAACTTCACACGAGGCGTTTTTTGCAACTGTGCCGCGTCGAAGCGAATCTGCGATCAGGTCTTTTCTAATAAGAATTGGTTAAGCTCGGCAGGCTCGAGCGTCATAAGCGAATGTCGACCGCACCAGCCTCGCTTGCCCGGATGCACGGTAGCGCGCCTGGCGATTTCGTCGGAATGGTTGGAAAGCCCGCGCGGCGGCGGGCTTTCGTTCGCGCTCAGCTGAAGAACTGCGCCCCGTTTGCCGATATGGTCGAGCCCGAGATGAAGCCCGCTTCGTCATCGGCCAGGAACACCACGCAGCGCGCGATCTCTTCCGGCTCGCCGAGGCGGCCGACGGGGATTTGGGGGATGATCCGCTCGTTCAGCACCTTTTCGTCGATGGCGCGGACCATTTCGGTGCCGATATAGCCCGGCGCGATCGCATTAACCGTGATCCCGGCCCGCGCCCCTTCCTGCGCGAGCGCGCGGGTGAAGCCGATATCGCCGGCTTTCGCGGCCGAGTAGTTCGCCTGCCCGGCCTGCCCCTTCTGGCCGTTCACCGAGCTGATATTGATGATCCGCCCGAATTTGCGGTCACGCATCCCAGCCCAGACATTATGGGTCATGTTGAAAAGACCGGTGAGGTTGGTGTCGATCACCTCTTTCCACTGCTCGGGCGTCATCTTGTGGAACATCGCATCGCGCGTGATGCCGGCGTTGTTAACCAGAACCGCGACCGGGCCCAGATCATCCTCGACCTTGCTGATGCCGGCGGCGCAGGCGTCGTAATCGGCGACCGACCATTTATAGGTCTTGATCCCGGTCTCGTCGGTGAACGCCTTCGCGGCCTCGTCATTGCCGGCATAGTTCGCGGCGACGGTGTAGCCCTTTTCCTTCAGAGCCTTGCTGATCGCGGCGCCGATGCCGCGCGAGCCTCCGGTGACGATTGCAACCTTGGACATGATTCCCCCCTTGTTGACCGGTTCCTTGAAACATTGCTACAAGTCTGTCGCCGCGCGCGCAAGATGATTGCGCGCCCATGCTTCGTTCACCGCTCGAGGCACATGGCGACGCCCATCCCGCCGCCGATGCAGAGCGTGGCGAGGCCCTTTTTCGCGTCGCGGCGCTTCATCTCGAAGAGCAGCGTGTTGAGAATGCGTGCGCCCGAAGCGCCGATCGGGTGGCCGATCGCGATCGCGCCGCCGTTCACGTTGACGATCTCGGGGTTCCAGCCCATGTCCTTGTTGACGGCGCAGGCCTGCGCGGCGAACGCCTCGTTCGCCTCGACCAGATCGAGATCGCCGACCGACCAGCCCGCTTTTTCCAGCGCCTTGCGGCTGGCCGGGATCGGGCCGGTGCCCATGATCGCGGGGTCGAGCCCGGCGGTCGCGTAAGAAGCGATCCGCGCGAGCGGGGTCAGCCCGCGCCGGTTGGCCTCGTCCTCGGTCATCACCATGACCCCGGCGGCGCCGTCATTGATGCCCGACGCGTTGGCGGCCGTCACCGAGCCCTCTTTGGTGAAGGCCGGGCGCAGCTTTTGCATCGCATCGACCGTCGCGCCGTGGCGGATATATTCGTCCTTGTCGACCACCGTCTCACCCTTGCGGGTCTTGACGGTGTAAGCCACGATCTCGTCGTCAAAGCGCCCCTCTTTTTGGGCGGCTTCGGCCTTGTTCTGGCTGGCGACGGCGAAATCGTCCTGCGCTTCGCGCGAGATGCCCCATTTTTCCGCCACGTTTTCAGCGGTCTGGCCCATGTGGTAGTCGTTGAACGCGTCCCAAAGCCCGTCGCGGATCATGGTGTCGACCATTTTCATGTCGCCCATTTTCTGCCCCGCGCGCAGGAACGCGGCGTGGGTCGAGCGCGACATGGATTCCTGCCCGCCCGCCAGCACGATCGTGGCGTCACCCAAAATCACCTGCTGCGCCGCCAAAGCAACGGTGCGCAGGCCCGAGCCGCAGACCTGATTGATCAGCCATGCCGCAGCCTCTTGCGGAAGGCCCGCCTTGATATGGGCCTGACGCGCGGGGTTCTGGCCCTGACCGGCAGTCAGAACCTGCCCCAGGATCGTCTCGGACACCTCGGCCGGGTCGATCCCGGCGCGCTTGACCAACTCGGCGAGCATGACGGCGCCCAGGTCCGAGGCGGGCACATCGGCAAAGCTGCCCATGAAACTGCCGACCGGAGTGCGGGCGGCGGCGACGATTACGGCTTTGGTCATACTCGGGGTTCCTTTTGCGACGCGTGATGGCCGGGACAGTGGCGGCCCTGTGCCTTTACCATGCAAGAATGGCCCGCAGCGTCAAGCAAAGGCTGCATCGATACGCGTCCCGCCGCGCGATCACCCCGGCCTACATCGCCGCGCGCCTTGGCGGGGTGCCGGGGGGCGTGATGGTGGGGGCGCCGAAGTAATAGCCTTGCAGACAGTCGACCCCGATATCGATCACGTAAGCCGCGTCCTCGGCGGTTTCGACATGTTCGGCGACGGTGAACATGTCGAAATGATGGGCGATCGCCTGAAGCGCCTGCGTCAGCACCTGATGGTCGGGCTGCTGCGCGATCTCGCGGATGAACTGCCCGTCGATCTTGATCATGTCGAAATTGAACGCGCGCAGATAGCGGAACGATGTTTGCCCGGCGCCGAAATCGTCCAGCGCAAAGGTGACGCCGCGCAGTTGCAGATCGCGGATGAACGGGACCACGATTTCGGGCATATCCATCGCCGAGCTTTCCGTCACCTCGAGAATCAGCCGCTCGGCGATGCGTTCGTCCTGCGCGAGACCGCGCCGCAGCGTTTCGGTCCAGACCGGATGCCCGACAGATCGCGCCGACATATTCACCGACAGCCGCAGCGCGGGATCGTCATGAAGCGCGCGCAGGCCAAGCGCCAGCGACAGGCAGTCGATCTGCCGGCCGAGATCCGTCGCCTCGGCCCGCGGCAGGAAATCGCCCAGCGGCACGAAGCGGCCGCTTTCGTCCACCACGCGGAAAAGTCCCTCGTAAAACGCGGGCTGGCCGGTGCTTTCGGCGCGCACGACCGGCTGGAAGGCCAGCAGCGCCTCGCCCCGGTCCACCGCGCGCGAGACCTGATCCATCAGCGTCGCCATGCGCAGCGAAAGCGCCACATCGAGCGGCGAGTTGTGCCCCGCCATTGCATTTTGCGTGTCCATCGAATTCCCCGCGTCACGTTCTCTGTCATCGTGGCTCATCATGTCCTAAGATGTTCTGAATCTGTTCCGAATTCTGCAAAACGGGTTAACGGCGATGACAGAGCGCTGCGGTTGGTGCGAGGGCGATCCGCTTTACGAGGCGTATCACGACACGGAATGGGGCGTTCCGGTCCACGAGCCGTTGAAATTGTTTGAAAATCTGGTTCTCGAATCGTTTCAGGCGGGCCTGAGCTGGATCACGATTCTGCGCAAGCGAGAGGCGTTTCGCGCCCAGTTCGACGGGTTCGATCCCGAAAAACTCGCGAGTTGGGGCGCAGAAAATACATCAAATGCAATGCAAAACCCGGGTATCATCCGCCATCGCGGCAAGATCGAGGCCGCGATCACCGCCGCGCGCCTTTATGCCGAGATCGAATCGCGCGAGGGATTCGCGCCGTTTCTGTGGCAATTCACCGGCGGAGAGGTGATCCAGCCTGCCCGGCGCGCGGCAGCGGACATCCCCGCCACCACAAAAGAGGCCGAGGCGATGTCCAAGGCATTGAAAAAGCAAGGCTTCAAGTTCTGCGGGCCGGTGATCTGCTACGCGTTCATGGAGGCCAGCGGCATGGTGAACGACCACCTCGTGACCTGTCACCGCCACGCCGCGCTTACATCTCTATAAGCTGCCGGATCAGGGTAAAGGCAGCCTCGGAATCCCATTCCTCGTCGCCCATCACGCGCGCGACCTCGTTCCCCTCGCGGTCGATCAGAACCGTGACGGGCAGCCCGACCACCCCCATCGAGCGCGCAAGCTGCATCCGCGCGTCGGTCAGATAGGGCAGGTTCTCGATCCCTTCCTCTTCGAAAAAGCGGTCGATCCCGGCCTCCGAGTTGCGGCCGGTCGCGATAGTCACGACCTCGAAATCCTCGCCGCCGAGTTCGGTCTGAAGGCGGTCGAGCGCGGGCATTTCTTCCTTGCAGGGCACGCACCACACCGCCCAGAAATTCAACAGCACCGCCTTGCCGCGATAATCGCTCAAGCGGTGCTCACCCCCGTCGCGGTCCAGAAATACCGTGTCCGGCACCGGCGCGGCCTCGGCCGCGACGAGTTTCGACAGCCCGCCCTCGCGCGCGGCGTCAATATCCAGCGTGCCGGCGGCAGCGGCATTTGCACCGGCGACAAGCGCCGTATAAAGAACGAGCATTCGCAGCATTTCGCCACCTCCGAGAGTTCTTCAATGACCGGCCAGACCACGAAGCCGCAGCCCCAAAGCCAGCAGGCCAATTCCATGTGGGGCGGCCGATTTGCAGCCGGTCCCGATGCGATCATGACGGCCATCAACGCCTCGATCGGCTTTGACAAGCGGCTTTATGCCCAGGATATCGAGGGCAGCCGTGCCCATGCCGCGATGCTGGCCGCGCAAGGTATCATCACCGATAAAGATGCCGAGGCGATCCGTGAAGGGCTGCTCACCGTTTTGTCAGAAATAGAGGCAGGCGATTTCGCCTTCAGTGATGCGCTGGAAGATATTCACATGAATGTCGAGGCGCGGCTGAAAGAGATCATCGGCGAGCCTGCGGGGCGGCTCCATACGGGGCGCTCGCGGAACGATCAGGTTGCGACGGATTTCCGGCTTTGGGTTCGCGGCCAGTGCGACGCGGCGATTGACGCGCTGCGCGGGCTGATCAAGGCGGCGCTGTCGCAGGCCGAGGCTGGGGCGGATTGGGTGATGCCCGGCTTTACCCATCTGCAAACCGCGCAGCCGGTCACGTGGGGCCACCACATGATGGCCTATGTCGAGATGTTCGCCCGCGATCTGTCGCGCTTCGAGGATGCGCGCCGCAGGATGAACGAATCGCCTTTGGGCGCGGCCGCTTTGGCGGGGACGGGCTACGATATCGACCGCGATGCGACCGCGCAGGCTTTGGGGTTCGATCGGCCGATGGCCAACAGCCTTGACGCGGTCAGCGACCGCGATTTCGCGCTCGAGTTCCTGTCGGCGTCCAGCATTTGCGCCGTCCATCTCTCGCGCCTCGCCGAAGAGCTGGTGATCTGGTCCTCGGCCCAGTTCCGCTTCGTGTCGATGTCCGACAAATGGTCCACCGGCAGCTCGATCATGCCGCAAAAGCGCAACCCCGACGCAGCCGAGTTGATCCGCGCCAAGATCGGGCGGATTCTCGGGGCGAATGTGGCGCTGTTCACGGTGATGAAGGGCCTGCCGCTGGCCTATTCCAAGGATATGCAGGAGGACAAGGAGCAGGTCTTTGACGCCGCCGACAACCTCATGCTGGCGCTTGCCGCGATGGCGGGGATGCTGTCGGACCTGACCGCGAACCGCGACAAGATGGAGGCGGCGGCGAGCGCAGGCTTTTCGACCGCGACCGACCTCGCCGACTGGCTGGTCCGCGAAGCGGGGCTGCCGTTTCGCGACGCTCACCACGTCACCGGCGCGCTTGTCGCCAAGGCCGAAGCGGCGGGCGTCGATCTGCCGGATCTGAGCCTCGACGATATGAAATCGGTCCACGACGCGATCACCGAAAGCGTGTTCGACGTGCTGGGCGTTCACAACTCGGTCGCCTCGCGGCGGTCCTATGGCGGCACGGCGCCGGATCAGGTGCGCGCCCAGATCGCGCGCTGGAAGGAGAAAATCTGATGCGGATTGG
>JAUNRZ010000129.1 GCA_030539455.1 Paracoccus sp. (in: a-proteobacteria)
ACCGAGGGCAAGCCGCTGAAGGAATATGTCGAGAGCTTCGAGAAGATGCTGATCGACAACACGATGCGGCGCCATAAGGGCTCGATCGCGGCGGTGATGGACGAGCTGTGCCTGCCGCGCCGGACGCTGAACGAGAAGATGGCGAAATACGGGCTGGCGCGCGGGGATTATCTTTAGGCCCGATCTCGCATCCCGCGCGCGGCAGCAATGCGCCGTGAGTATTTGGGCGCAGAAGAAGGCCGGACGGTCGCCAGCCGCGCGCGGGCGGGGGGCGGCACGGTGACGCCGGCTTTGTCTTGGCGCTCCGGTGCCCGCGCGCAATTTAACCATTGTCAGCCCGTTGCCTTCCCCGTTATGTATTCCCATGTCAGGGACTTGGCGCAAATGCGCGCCACCTGAACCAGTTTCGCAGCGATCCACCCAAGCGCCATGCGCGCCGGTGAGACGCGGGAAAGCCGCCCGAGCACCCATAAGTGCCGGGTTCATTGATCGCAGCGCCGCCCGAGGGCGCGCGCCAAGAGGTAACAGACGCGATGGAACGCGCGACATTATCGGCCGGATGCGGTGCGGGGGGGCTGTCCCCCGACGTTTTCGGCCCGGTTCCTGCCGCCGCGCCCGCGTCCCAATCATGCAGCCTGTCCCCGATCCCGGCTCGCGCCGGGCCGGGCCTTGTGCTGCCCGAAAGACAATTAAATGCCCAAGAAGATGCTTATCGACGCCACCCACGCGGAAGAAACCCGCGTTGTGGTGGTGGATGGAACCAAGGTTGAAGAATTTGACTTTGAAACCGTAAACAAACGCCAACTGGCCGGGAATATCTATCTGGCCAAGGTCACGCGGGTCGAGCCCTCGCTTCAGGCCGCCTTTGTGGATTACGGCGGAAACCGCCACGGATTTCTCGCCTTCGCCGAGATCCACCCCGATTACTACCAGATCCCCGCCGCCGACCGCGCTGCCCTGATCGAGGAAGAGCGCGCCTATGCCGAGGCGGTCGCCGCCGAAGAGGCCGCGCGCTCGGAAAAGCGCAGCGCGGGGCGGCGCAGGGCTGCTCCGGCCGAGGCCGGGAACGGGGGCGAGAAAACCGCCTCGGACGACATTCCCGGCATGGAAATCGCCAGCGGCGAGGATGATGCGGACGAGGCGTCCGGCTCTGCCCGGAACGGCGCGGACGATCAGGGCGAAGATGGCCACGAGGCCGCATCCCCGGATGAGCGGGACGAGAATATCGAATCGGTCGCCGACGAGGATGTCGCCGAGGAAATCCGCGTGCCGAAAAAGCCGCGCCCGCGCCGCTACAAGATCCAGGAGGTCATCAAGGTCCGCCAGATCATCCTCGTGCAGGTGGTCAAGGAAGAACGCGGCAACAAGGGTGCGGCGCTCACGACCTATCTCTCGCTTGCCGGGCGCTATTGCGTCTTGATGCCGAACACGGCCCGCGGCGGCGGGATTTCCCGCAAGATCACCAATGCCGCCGACCGCAAGAAGCTCAAGGACATCGCGGGCGAGCTTTCCGTGCCGCAGGGCGCCGGGCTGATCATCCGCACTGCTGGCAGTCAGCGCACCCGCACCGAGATCCGCCGCGATTACGAATATCTCATGCGGCTCTGGGAGCAGATCCGCGAGCTGACCTTCAAATCCATCGCCCCCGCCCCGATCTACGAGGAGGGCGATCTGATCAAGCGCACCATCCGCGATCTTTACAGCAAAGAGATCGACGAGGTTCTGGTCGAGGGCGAGCGCGGCTATCGCGTGGCCAAGGACTTCATGAAGATGATCATGCCGTCCCACGCCAAGAACGTGAAACATTACGCCGATCAGATGCCGCTTTACGCGCGCTATCAGGTCGAATCCTATCTTGGCGGGATGTTCAACCCGGTCGTGCAGCTCAAATCGGGCGGGTATATCGTGATCGGCGTGACCGAGGCTCTGGTTGCGATCGACGTGAACTCGGGCCGGGCGACGAAAGAGGGCTCGATCGAGGACACCGCGACCAAGACCAATCTCGAGGCCGCCGACGAGATCTCGCGCCAGCTCCGCCTGCGCGATCTGGCCGGGCTGATCGTCATCGACTTCATCGACATGGACGAGCGCAAGAACAACTCGGCCGTCGAAAAGCGCATGAAGGACCGGCTGAAAACCGACCGCGCGCGGATCCAGATGGGCAAGATCTCGGGCTTTGGCCTGATGGAGATGAGCCGCCAGCGACTGCGCCCGGGGATGCTCGAATCGACCACGCAGCCCTGCGCGCATTGCCACGGCACCGGGCTGATCCGCAGCGATGACAGCCTCGCGCTGACCATTCTGCGCGCGATCGAGGAAGAGGGCACGCGCCGGCGCAGCCGCGAGGTTCTGGTGCGCGCGCCGATCGCGGTCGCGAATTTCCTGATGAATGCCAAGCGCGAGCATATCGCGATGATCGAGGCGCGCTACGGGATGTCGGTGCGGATCGAGGCCGACCCGAGCCTCATCTCGCCCGATTTCACCGTCGAGAAGTTCAAGACGGCGACGCGCGTTGTCTCCGAGATCGCAAGCCCGGTCGTGTCAGTCGATGCGGGTCTGATGGCGCAGATCGACGACGAGGACGATGCGCCCGAGATCGAGGATGACGAGGATGAGGGCGACGCGCCCGCGCCCGCCGCCGGCACGGCGAATGCCCAGCAGGGCGACGAGGAAAACGGCGAGGGCCGCAAACGCCGCCGCCGCCGCCGCCGCCGTGGCGGCAGCGGGAACGGCAATGGCGATCAGGCCGGCGGTGCTCGCGCCGATGCGGCAGAGGGTGACGGGCAGGGCGGTGACGCGCCCGCCGATGGCCACGACGCCTCGATCGGCGAGGCCGGCGACGCCGCCGGCGGCAGCGACACCGCAGCGGAGGCGGCAGAGGCTGCGGCCCCGGCGCCCAAACGCTCGCGCTCGCGGGTGAGGACACGGCGGAGCGCCAAGCCCTCCGCCGATGCTGCGGGTGGCGATGAGGCGGCCGAGGACGGCGTGGCGGCTGGCCACGAGGCGAGTTCTGATGCTGCGGGCGATAAGGCGCCGTCTGGCGCCGATGCTGATGGTGAAGCGGCCGGTTCCGATACCGATAGAGCGGGCGAGATCGCGGGCAGCACCGTGGCGCCCGTCTCGGAAGAAAACGCCGCCATCACCGCCTCCGAGGACGCAGCCCCCGGTGGCGCCGCCGCTGAGCAGCCGGCGGAGGAGAGCGCTGCGGGCGAGGCCGATGGTGCCGAGCCTGAAGCTGAACCCGCGCCTCAAGACAGTGAAACCGCAGAAGAGGCTGCGCCCAGCGACGCGCCGGAACCCGAAGCCGAAGCGCCGACCGCACAAGCGGAACCCGACCGCCCCCGTCGCCGTGGATGGTGGTCCTTCGGGTAGGCTCCGGGCTGACAACATGACAAGAAGGGGCGCGATGCAGATCGCGCCCTTTTTCGGTGATGGTCATTGAGAGAGTGGGCCGGGACCTTATGCGAAGCTACTTAAATGGATGCATTTGGTCATCCGCTGCGGATCGCCGCGCAGCACCTCGGGCAGCGGGTTGCGGGTGATGGTCTGCGGCTTTCCGGCCTCGTCGCGGATCAGGGCGCGGTTCTCGTCATAGGCCAGCACCTCGCGGTCGGTCAGGTAGTTGACCGGCCCCGCGCCGCCGCCTTTGCCGTTGGGGCAGAACTGGATCAGCATCCGGTTTGCTCCACGGCAGCGGCGCGAATGGCGGCAAGCTGGCGGTCGAGGCTGACAAGCGCTGTCGCCAGCATCAGCGCCTCTTGCGGGCCGAGCGCCTGTCGCAGGGCAGAGGCGTTGGCCCGCCGCGCGATCTGGTTGAGGTTGCCGCCGATCCGGCCGAGCGCCAGCACCAGGCGCGGATCGACGCGCGGCACCGGCTTGCGGCGGCGGACCTGCGCCAGCCCCTGGGCTTCGCGCAACAGCTCGGCCGCAGACAGGCCCGCCGCGTGGCCTTGGCGCGGAGCTCGGCCTTCTCGGCTTCGGTGCAGGGAAAAACGATGGTCGCGCTGCGCGGCGCCTTGGCGCGGGTTCGTCCCGCGCCGGTTGGGTTCGAAGGGGAGGCTTGCCACCCCTCGCAAGGCCCCGTGGCATCCGCGCCAGCGTATGGCAGGGGTCTTCCAAGTGGGCAGGCGCTCAATGTGAACCTGCCGTGCCAGTTCTTCAAAGCAGGGGATGTCGCGCTGTTTGTGAAAGCGGGGATTCAAGCCCTGTCGCGCCAACCGCCGGTATTCGAGGGCGCGCTCTCGGGCCACATTCAGCGTCGCTAGGTCCGCGCTGCCAAGGCCGAAGTCGGTCCGCAGCGGCTTGCCCTCGCGGTTGCGCTGTCCCTTGACGGTCACGCGCACGATCCAGCGCCGCGCCCCGCCAGGATCGACCACCAGGTACAGGCCGTCACCGTCGCCATGCCGTCCAGGGCCGAGTGTTCGGACAAGGTTCTTGGTCAGTTTGCCGCTGTGGATCGCAATAAATATACCACGATTCATACCACGAAGTGAGTAGAAACCAAGGTAGTCGAACGAAACCGAGACGCAACAACGAAGTTGGATAACCGTGCAATTTCAGCGCCTAAGGGTGCTTCCGGGCATCGACTGCTATCGGGTGGAAATGGCAAATGGCGGAGGGGATGGCCCCGGCCTCAAACCTTCTCCATTTTCAGCAGTGCCCCCTTGATCAGACCAGTCGTCATAGGGGGATTTTCCGTAGATCCGGCTAACCGTGGAAATCGTCCCGGAACCGGTCGATCTGGTGCATCCGCTCGTGCAGGATGGTGACGATACCGATATTGCCGTTCGACAGCCGTCTCCAATAGACGAAATGCTTCTCGTAGCGGAAGAAGTACCCCTCCAGCCCGAATGCGGCGGGGATGGGCTTCGATAAGATCCCGTGCGTATCGATCCGGTCGAACGCCTCGAACATGCCGGTGATGTAGCGGTCGGCCTGCGCCTCGCCCCAACGGTCGCGCGTGTAGCGGTAGATGTCGTCGAGGCGGAGCGAAGCTGCCTCCTGGATGCGGACGGCCATCCGTTCAGGAGGCCCTGTTTCGGGCGATGACCTCGGCCGCGGTCAGCGGTCTGTAGCTGTCCTCGGGTACAGCGAAGGCGCGGGTCAGCTCGGCTTTCAGCCGATCGAAGGCCTCGCGCTCGACGCGCTCCTTGTCGCGCCGGATCAGGTCGCGGACGTATTCGCTGATGTTCTCGTAGGAGCCGTTCTCGCCGACATTGGCAGCGACGAAGTCACTGAGCGCACCGCTGAGGCGGACGGTCATGGTCGTGGTGCGGGGCATGGCGCGTTCCTCGTGGCTGACACACGTATTCAATATAACCAAAAACAAATACACATCAAGAGTGGCGGCATCCGGATGTCGCCCCCGTGCGCAGGACTGCCCAGCGGGGCGCGGATGCGCCAAGCCTTTGGCCTTGCCTATATCCTGCTGTCACGCCTTCGTCCGGTCGCTGCCTGTCCCACTCACTCGAAAGGAAATGGAATGGCCGTCAGACACCTCAGCCAGATCGAACTCGCTGCACGCTGGAACATCAGCCACCGGACACTGGAACGGTGGCGGTGGACCGGGGAAGGCCCGAACTTCATCAAGCTCGGCGGACGGGTCATCTACCGGCTTGAAGATATCGAAGCATTCGAACTGGAGCAACTACGCGCCCAGAGCGATGACAGAGGCAATCAGGCAGACCGCCGGTAGACTTGTTCGCCAATGTTACGGTGCTGGCTGATCTCCATCATATCGATTGGCCAGCATCAGGACCATATGGAACACGATGTCCGAATGTCTAGCCAGCGCGATCAGATGCTCGCCGTTCGGTCCCCGCTCGCCCGCAATCCAGTATTTCACGGTCCGCTCGCTGGCCCCCGTCCACCGCATCGCTGTCTTGACCGCCCGATGTGTCAAGCCGAGTTCGTCCCGAAGCGCGATCGCGATGGCGCTCCGGTAGTCGACCACATCGGCTTTAAGGTGCACAATTTTGCCCGTTTTCGGCACAACTGTGCCCATCTTGATCCGCATCTCGGCGTCCTCCTC
>JAUNRZ010000130.1:0-4319 GCA_030539455.1 Paracoccus sp. (in: a-proteobacteria)
GATCAGGTGCGCGCCCAGATCGCGCGCTGGAAGGAGAAAATCTGATGCGGATTGGCGCTGTCACGCTTATTATTCCGGCCTTGATCGTCCTTCTCGTCGCATCTTGCGGTGTCGATGGCCCGCCCGTGCCCCCGAACGCTGCCGGTCCGGGGCAGATCGGGGCCAGCTTCCAGATCGGGGTGGGACGCGGTGTCTGACCTGACGCCGCTGCGTCTTGTCTGGCTCGGGCTGGCGGGGCTTGGCCTTGCGGCCGCCTTTGGCGCCAGCGCCGTCCCGCGCGGCGCGTCGGAAATCATCGCCCTCATCGCGCTTGGGATCTGGTGCCTTGTCGAGACGATGGTGCGCCGCAACTGGTGGGCGCTTGCCACCCTGCCCGCGATGTTCTTCGGCGCGGGCTTCGCGCTGCCGCTTTACCTCTTTATCCGTTCGCGCAGGATCGAGTGATGGATCATTTCAACTATCATGACGGCGTGCTCCACGCCGAAGAAGTGCCGCTGCCCGAGATCGCGGCAGAGGTCGGAACGCCGGCCTATATCTATTCCTCGGCCACGCTGCGGCGCCATTTCGGGCTGTTCGTGCAGGCGCTTGAATGGACCGATCATCTCGTGTGCTTTGCGGTCAAGGCGAACTCGAACATCGCCGTGCTCAAGCTGCTGGGCGATATGGGCGCGGGGATGGATGTCGTCTCGATCGGCGAGTATGCCCGCGCCCGCGCCGCTGGCGTCGAGGGGGAGCGGATCGTCTTTTCCGGCGTCGGCAAGACGCGCGAAGAGATGCGGCTCGCCCTGATCGGCGGCGTGCGCCAGTTCAACGTCGAATCCGAGCCAGAGCTGGTCGCGCTGTCGGAAATCGCGGCATCCTTGGGCCGCACCGCGCCGATCGCCCTGCGGGTGAACCCCGACGTCGATGCGAAAACCCACGAGAAGATCTCGACCGGGAAATCGGAGAACAAGTTCGGCATACCGATCGCCCGCGCGCGCGAGGTCTATGCGCGCGCCGCCGCGCTGCCGGGGATCGAGGTGATCGGCGTCGATATGCATATCGGCAGCCAGCTCACCGATCTGGAGCCGTTTCGCCAGGCTTACGGCAAGATGGCCGATCTGACCCGCAAGCTGCGCAGCGACGGGCACGACATCCGCCGGCTCGATATGGGCGGCGGGCTGGGCATCCCTTATGAGCGCTCGAACAACGCCCCGCCGCTGCCGATCGAATACGGGCAGGTGATCCGCGAGACGGTGGGCGATCTTGGTTGCGAGATTGTGATCGAGCCGGGGCGGAATATCGCCGGCAATGCGGGGGTGCTGCTGGCCTCTGTCGTGTGGCTCAAGCAGGGCGAGGGGCGCGATTTTCTGATCCTCGATGCGGCGATGAACGATCTGATCCGCCCCGCGATGTACAGCGCCCATCACGATATCGTCCCGGTGGTCGAGCCGCCGCCGGGCGCGTCTGTCTCGCCGCTCGATGTCGTCGGGCCGATCTGCGAGACCGGCGATACGTTTGAAAAGGCGATGCAATTGCCGCCTTTGGGGCCGGGCGATCTGGTCGCGTTCCGCTCGGCCGGGGCATATGGGGCGGTGATGGCATCCGAATACAACACGCGGCCTCTGGTCCCCGAGATCATGGTCGATGGCGACCGCTTCGCCGTGATCCGCCCGCGCCCCAGCCTTGAAGAGATGATCGCTCGCGAGCGTCTGCCCGAGTGGCTCTGATAGCCGCACCCACCCCTTGCGCGCAGCTTGCCGGGGCAGGATGATAGGGCGCGAGGTGAGCCATTGGCGAGCAGAACGAACAGAATGAACGGCAAGGCCCGCCCGGCCGGGCGTAGCAAGGCGCGCGCGGTCGCGGCGCCGGACGCGCCCGGCCGCGATGAGCGGCGCCTCGCGCGCACGCTTCGCCTGACAAGGGCCGGGCTGTGGTGGGAGGCGATCGCGCGCGCCTTCTGGCCGGCCGGCACGCTCGCCCTCGCGGGATTGGCCGCGCTTCTGTGGGGGCTGCCCGGCGCGCTGCCACCGCCCGCGCTGCAATGGGCGCTTGCGATCTATGCGCTGTGTCTGACAGGCGCGCTTGGCGCCGGCATCTTCGCGCTGCGCCGCCCGAAGCGCGGGGCCGAGCTGGTGCGGGTCGATCTGGCGCTGCCGGGCCGCCCGCTTTCCGCGCTGCGCGATCATCCTGTGCTCGGGGCCGAGAACGACCCGCTTTGGCAGGCCCATCGCGCGCAGATGGAAGAGGCCGCGCGTGCCGCCCGCCCCGCGCCGCCGCGCGCCGATCTCGCCCCGCGCGATCCGCTTGCGCTGCGGCTGGCGGCGCTGACCGCGCTTGTCATGGCGCTGCTGTTTGGCAGTGCGGGCCAGATCGGGCCGGGGCTGTCGGCCATCGCTGCGACGTGGCGCCCCGATCTGCCCGCCGCACCGCGCGCGGCCGGGCTTGGCTGGGAAGGCTGGATCACGCCCCCGCGCCATACCGGCCGCCCGACGCTTTACCTGAACGATCAGCCGGACGGGGCGGTGCTGGATCTGCCGCAGGGCTCGGCGGTCAGCTTCCGGCTTTACGGCGACGGCGCGGGGCCGGACGCCGATATCGGCCCGCGCGTGAACGAGGATGACCGCGCCCCCGAATTCCGGGTCGAGCGCAGCGGTGTTATCAGCATCGCCGGTTCGAGCTTCACCGTGACGATGCGCCCCGACGCGCCGCCGCAGATCGCCGCCGGCCCGGCAGCCGAGCGGCGCGTCGATGGCCGTCTTGTGCAGCGTTTCAGCGCAAGCGACGATTTCGGCGTCGCGGCCGGGCGCGCCGTGCTGACGCTCGATCTGCCGCGCGTGCCGCGCCGCTTTGGCCTCTCCGCCGCGCCCGATCCGCTACCCGCGGTCGAGCTGGACCTGCCGCTGCCGCGCGGCAGCCGCGCGCAGATCGAGGGCCAGCTCACCGCCGATCTGAAAAAACACCCCTGGGCGAACCTGCCGGTTGTTCTGCAATTGCGCGCAGAGGACGGGATCGGGCAGATCGCCGAAGCCGAGCCGCTGCGGCTTGATCTGCCGGGCCGGCGCTTTTTCGATCCGGTCGCCGCATCGATCATCGAGATGCGGCGCGACCTGCTCTGGTCGCGCGAGAACATCCCGCGCATGGCGCAGCTTCTGCGCGCCCTCGTCTGGGAGCCGGAGGGTTTTCTCGACGCCGAGATCGCCTCGGGGCTCCACGGGATCGCGCTGCGGCTTGAACAGGGCGATCTGCCGGACGAGGCGCGCCAGCAGATCGCCGAGACGCTTTGGCTCGTGGCTGTGCAGCTCGAGGATGGCGGGCTCGATGACGCGATCGCGCGGATGCGCCGCGCGCAAGAGCGGCTGTCGCAGGCGATCCGCCAAGGCGCCAGCCCCGAGGAAATCCAGCGCCTCATGGACGAGCTGCGCGAGGCGACCGAAGCCTACAAGCGCGCCTTGCCGGTGAACGAGGATACGGCCGATTCCGTCTCGCGCGCGCCGGAGACGATGCTGTCGGCCGATCAGATCTCGCAGATGATGGACGAGATCCAGCGGCTGATGTCGGAAGGCCGCATGGCCGAGGCCGAGGCGTTGCTCGAGCAGTTCAACCGGATGATGGAAAACCTCCAGATGTGGCGCGGCGAGGGCGGTGAGGGCAGCGGTCAGGGCGAAGGCGGCGAGGCGCAGCGCCGCCTGACCGAATCGCTGCGCGAGCAGCAGCGCCTGTCGGATGAGGCCTTCCGCAACCGGCAGGATCAGCAGGCGGGCGGCTCGGCTGAAAAGGGCGCCAGCACGCAGGAACTCGCCGACCGCCAACGCGAGCTGCGCGAGGATCTGGGCCGGCAGCGCGGCCTGATGCCCGGCCGAGGGACCGAGCGGGGCGAGGATGCCAGACGCTCGCTCGACGATGCGGGCCGGGCGATGGAAGAGGCCGAACGCGCGCTGCGCCGCGGCGACCAGCTTGGCGCGATGGAGCGGCAGGCCGATGCGATCGAGCGGATGCGCGGCGGGCTGCGCGCCCTGTCGCAGATGGGCGCACCCGAAGGCGCGGCGGGGCAGCGCGGCGAGCAGGAACGCGGCGGCGCGAGTGATCCGCTGGGCCGCGCGCTTGCCGAGGGGACAGAGCAGGGCACGATCTCGGGCGGCGAGGCGCTGGACGGCGTGCCGACCGACCCAGCCGCCCGCGCCCGCGAGCTTCAGGACGAAATCCGCCGCCGTCAGGGCCAGCAATCCCGCCCGCAGGACGAGCGCGACTATCTTGACCGCCTGCTGGAGGGGTTCTAGCGGCGGAGTGCTGCGTGGAAGGGTCTTGCCGCCCCCCCGCCCGTCAGCCGAGCGTCGCGC
>JAUNRZ010000130.1:4419-6000 GCA_030539455.1 Paracoccus sp. (in: a-proteobacteria)
CAGCCCGCGCTGCACCGCCGGGCGCTTGAGGAAACGGTCCAGCCAGCGGCGGACATTCTGCATCTCGTCAAGCCCCGTCTCGCGCACCGCGTCGTAATGAACCTCGATCCCGCGCACCCAGGGCGCGATCGCGATATCGGCGATGGAATAGTCGCCCGCCACCCAGTCGCGATCGTCAAGCTGGCGGTCGAGCACGCCAAGAAGGCGGCGCGCCTCGTTGTAATACCGCTCGCGCGGGCGCGGATCCTCGATCTCGCGTCCCTTGTAGCGATGAAAGAAGCCGACCTGCCCGAACATCGGCCCGACCCCGCCCATCTGGAACATCAGCCATTGCAGCGTGCTGTATCGGCTGTTTCCCGCCTGCGGCAGGAACTGCCCGGTCTTGTCGCCAAGGTAAATCAGGATCGCCCCCGATTCCCACAGCCCCATCGGCGCGCCCTCCGGCCCGTTCGGGTCGATGATGGCGGGGATCTTGTTGTTCGGGTTAAGGGACAGAAACTCCGGCGTTTTCTGCTCTTCCGGGTCGCTGATCAGGACGCGGTGCGCCTCGTATTCCAGCCCGCATTCCTCGAGCATGATCGACACCTTCACCCCGTTCGGCGTCGCGAGCGTATAAAGCTGTATCACATCCGGCCGCTGCGCGGGCCAACGTGCGGTGATCTTGAAGTCGTCCATCGAGGTCATAGCGCGGAAATTCCAAGTTGCGGTTTTTTATAAATCTGGTAGGGGCACGTTTTCAGAGCGTATACTCAGACTTGCGTGAACAGAAAGAGGGAACTCCATGATTAAGGAATTCAAGGACTTTATCGCCCGCGGCAATGTCATGGACATGGCTGTCGGGATCATTATCGGCGCAGCCTTCACCGCCATCGTGACCTCGATGGTCGATGACCTCATCAACCCGATCATCGGCCTGATCACCGGCGGCACCGATTTCTCCAGCCAGTATCTCGTGCTGTCGGGCAATGTGCCGGAAGGTGCGGGCCTGCAAGCGGCGCGTGACGCCGGCGCGGCGGTCTTCGCCTATGGCGCGTTCCTGACCGCCGTTATCAACTTCCTGATCATTGCCTTCGTCGTGTTCCTGCTGGTCAAAGGCGTGAACCGCGTGAAGGAAGCCGCGATCCGCGAAGAGAAGGTCGAAGAAGAAGTCGCCGGCCCCACCTCGGAAGAGCTGCTGGCCCAGATCCGCGACGAGCTGCGCATCCGCAACGGCGCAGCCCCGATCGCGCCCGCTCCGGGCTCGACCATCTAAGACCCGCGCAAGCGGCGATCTATCGCGCGGCCCGAGCTTTTCGGGCCGCGTTTTCGTTACAGCTTCAGCAAAGCGTCCGGGGTGATCGCCTCGAGATCGAGCGCCGCGCCCACCGGCAGGCTGGTGAGCCGCCCCTCATGCACCGAAAGCCCGGCGCGCAGATGCGGATCATCCAGCACCGCCTGACGCCAGCCCTTGTCGGCCAGTTCCAGAATGAACGGTAGCGTCGCGTTGCCAAGCGCCTGCGTCGCGCTGCGGGCCACCGCGCCGGGCATATTGGCGACGCAGTAATGGATGATGCCGTCCACCTCGTAGATCGGGTCCTGATG
>JAUNRZ010000131.1 GCA_030539455.1 Paracoccus sp. (in: a-proteobacteria)
ATCTTGCGCACGATGGGGCTGACCGAGGGCTCCGTCATGCGGATTTTCGTTCTGTGCGGCGCGTTTACGGGCGTTATCGGGACGATTGCGGGCGTGGTGCTGGGGGTTCTCTTTGCGCTGAACGTGAACCATGTGCTGGCCTTTGTGAACATGCTGACGCAGGGGCAGGCGTGGGATCCCTCCGTGCGGGGGCTTTACGATCTGACCGCGCGGCTGCGGCTTTACGACGTCGCGCGGGCGGTCGGGCTGTCGCTGATCCTGAGCTTTCTGGTCACCATCTTCCCCGCCCGCCGCGCGGCGCGGATGAACCCGGTCGAGGCGCTGCGTTATGAGTGATCCGCAAAGCGCCGCGCTGCGGCTCGAAGGTGTCAGCAAGAGCTATAACGAGGGAAGCGCGGGCGCGATCGAGGTGCTGCGCGGGCTTGATCTGACCCTTGCCCACGGCGAGGTGGTCGGGCTCGTCGCGCCCTCGGGGGCCGGCAAATCGACGCTGCTGCATATTGCCGGGCTGCTCGACACGCCGGACCGGGGGCGGGTGGTCCTTGCCGGGCGCGATCTGAGCGGCGCGTCCGAGCGCGCCCGGACGATCGCGCGCCGCCGCGATCTGGGCTTTGTCTATCAGTTCCACCATCTGTTGCCCGAGTTTTCGGCCGCCGAGAACATCATCCTGCCGCAGCTTGCCAATGCCGTCCCGCAGCGCGCGGCCGAGGCGCGGGCGCTTGCGCTGCTTGATCGCGTCGGCCTCGCGCCCCGCGCCGCGCACCGCCCGGCCGAGATGTCGGGGGGCGAGCAGCAGCGCGTCGCCTTCTGCCGCGCGCTTGCCAACGCGCCACAGGTTCTGCTGGCGGATGAGCCAACGGGCAATCTCGACCCCGCGACCTCTGATCTGGTGTTCGGGGTGCTGATGGGCCTTGTGCGCGAGACGGGGCTGAGCGCGCTTATCGCCACCCACAACCTCGATCTCGCCGCGCGGATGGACCGGGTTGTGCGGCTCGAGGATGGAAGGCTGCGGGACGCCTAATCGCTGCGTTTGCCGCCCTTCAGCAGATCGCCAAGCCCTGCGAAGGCGCGGCGCGTCTCGGTCTCTTCGGCTGCCGGCGTGTCGGCCTCGGGCAGCGCGGCGCCGTCCTTGCGCGGATAGGGCGGCAGAGAAAGCGCGAGCGTTTCCAATGCGATATCGCCGATATCTATGAACTGACCCAGCTCTTCGAGACTGTCATCGCCCATCTCGGCCTCCTCGCTGTCCGGGGCTGCGAGATCGGGCGAGAAGATCCGCAGCACCTCTTCATCGAGCCGCGTCTTGACCGGCTCGAGCGTGATCACGCATTCCTGAACGATCCGCGCGCGCATCCGCCCGCGGAGCCGCCACTCGCGCTTGCCTTCTGCCGTCACCGCGCCCTCGAAGCTGAAATTCTCGAGCCCGAGCAGGCCAAGATCCTCGGCAATCGCGGCCCTTTCCTCGCTATTCGCGGCAAAGCTGAACGTGTTTTCACGCTCGGGCGAGAGATGGGCGACGCGCAGTCGCTGCGACAGGGTGTTGTGAGCCATGCGCGGCCCCCTTATGGATTGCCCGGCCACGCGGAAATCGCGGCGCGACGGGATTGTTGAGTGACCGGGGCGAGTTTGCTAAGCCTGATGCGCGGCGTCAACCGGCAGCCGCTGAACGGATGGAAAGACATTACCGCATGAACCCGATCCGCCTCGTGATTGCTGCTGCCCTGATCGTGCTTGGCGCGGCCTGCACGCCCATCTACCGCCATCACGGCTATGTCCCGCCCGACAGCGATCTGGCTTTGGTCGCGGTCGGGCAGACCCATCAGGCCGAGCTGGCCGAGCTGATCGGGCGGCCCTCGTCGCAGGGGCTGCTGGCAGGCTCGGCGTGGTATTATGTCGGCTCGCGGTGGGAGCATTACGGCGCGCGCGCCCCGCGCGAGATTGACCGGCAGGTGGTCGCGATCAGCTTCTCGCCGGGCGGGACCGTGTCGAACGTGGAACGCTTCGGGCTGGAACGCGGCCGGGTCGTCGTCCTGTCGCGCCGCGTCACCGATTCGGGCGTGGTGAATATCGGCTTCATCCGCCAGCTTATGGGCAATCTGGGTAATATCACCGCCGATCAGCTGATCGACTGACGCGCTTGGCCGCCGGGGCGGGCGGCGCAGACTTGCGATAAATCGCTTCGCTCCGGGCTTGCGGGAATTCGGGCGATAGCGGACAAAGGCGCGAATGAAGCCGCAGAGTTAGCCGGGGGCGCGCGCCATGACCGACGAGATCAACGACGCCGGCGAACGCCGGGCCGAAGAATACCGCCGCGCCGCTTACGGCCCGGATCACCGCACCGAGCGGCGCGCGGGGGGCGGGCGCGAGGACGGGGCGCTGACCGTCTCGCGCCGACCTGTCCCCCTCGCCACCATCCTGACCGTGTTCGCCGTCGCCATCGCGCTTGCCGCCGCGTGGAAGCTGTCCTTCGTTCTGCTGATGGGCTTTGCCGCGATCCTGATCGCGGTGGCGCTTTATAACGCCTCGGCCCTGATCTCGCATTACATCCCGATCCACCGCCTGCTGGCGCTCGCCCTGCTGCTGCTGAGCCTGACCGGCGCCGTCACTGCGCTTGCGATGGCCACCGGCCCGCGCGTCGGAGAGGAATTCGCGCAGCTTATCCGCTCGATCCCCGAAGCCGCGCAGAAAGTTCAAAGCTGGTTCGAAGAAACCACGCTGGGCGAGCTTGTTGACGAGGAAATCGGCATCCTCCCCTCGGGCGACGGCGAGAGGGACAGCAGCGACAGCAACTCGAGCAGCGACAGCAGAAGCTCGAACGGCTCAGGCAGCGACAGCAACAACAACCGCGGCAACGACGCCGCCCGCGCCGCCGCCGAGCGTATGCCCGACATCGTGAGCGCGCTGACCTGGACCGTCAACGCGATCATCAACGGCATCCTCAACATGGTGGTGGTGCTGGCGATCGCGATCTTTCTGGCGATCGACCCGCGCCCCTATGTGCAGGGGTTCCTGCACATGGTCCCGCGCCGCCACCGCCCCCGCGCCGGCGAGGTGATCGAAGAAATCGGCACCAAGATGTGGCTGTGGCTCGCCGGTCAGTTCATCGACATGATCATCGTCGGCACGCTGATCGGGCTGGGGCTGTGGATGCTCGATATCCCGCTCGCCCTTGTGCTTGGGGTGATCGCGGCGGCGACGAATATCGTGCCCTTTATCGGCCCGATCGTCTCGGCGGTGCCGGGCATCCTTTTTGCCCTGACGCAAGGGCCGCAGGACGCGCTTTATGCCGGCATCCTTTACCTCGTCGTGCAGCAATTCGACGGCAACGTGCTGACCCCGCTGATCCAGAAACACACCGCGCGCCTGCCGCCGGTGCTGACCGTCTTGGGCGTCGTGGCCTTTGGTGTGCTGTTCGGCCTGCCCGGTATTCTGGTGGCAACGCCGCTGATGCTGGTCGTGCTGATCTGCGTGAAGCGGTTCTATGTCGAGGATCTGCTGGGCGATGATTTGCAGGACACGGACGAGAAAAAGGACGGCGAGCCGGCCGCGCGCGAGGTCAGCCCCGCCGAAGAGGGCGTCAAGATGTCCTGAGCCGGCGCGGCTGCCCTCCGGTCATCCGCCTTCAGGGACAAAGCGCAGCGCGACGCCGTTGATGCAATAGCGCAGCCCCGTCGGGGGCGGGCCGTCCGGGAACACATGGCCCAGATGCGCGTCGCAATCGCTGCAACGGACCTCGGTGCGCGCCATGCCGTGGCTGCGATCGTCATGCTCGTCGATCGCGCCGCCCGCTGCCGAAAAACTGGGCCAGCCGCAATGGCTCTCGAACTTGGTCTCACGCTCGAAGAGGCGCGCCCCGCAGCACACGCAGGCGAAGTAACCCTCGCCCTCGGGGAAGCCGCGATGCGAGAACGGGCGCTCGGTCCCGCTTTGGCGGGTGACAAAATATTCCTCGTCGCTGAGCTGAGCGCGCCATTCGGAGTCAGTTTTAGATATTTTTCGTGACATTGCATCTTCACCTGTTGTGCGTGCGTTACAAAATAGGGTTAGGCCCGCCTCGGGCAAGGGTGCGCGGGACAAGGAATGCGCTATGTCGGGCTTTTTGCTGGATAAGGGGCGGTATCGCGCCCGTCTTGCGACTGATGCGGACGATCTGCGCGCGGCGCAGCGCCTGCGTTTTCTGTGCTTTCACGAAAAGCGCGGGCTCGCCGGCGCACCCGGCGCGCTTGACGCCGACGCGCAGGATGAGGGCGCCTCGCATATGCTGATCGAGGATCGCCGCCTCGGCGTTCTGGTCGGCACCTACCGCTTTCGGCTGTTCGAGTCCGCGGCTGCGATGGGCGGCAGCTATTCGGCGCAATTCTATCAGCTTTCGGTGCCGGCGGATTTCACCGGGCGGATCGTCGAGATGGGGCGGTTTTGCCTCCACCCCGAGCATCACGACCCCGATATCGTGCGCCTCGCCTGGGGGGCCATGACGCGGTTTGTCGACGAGAACGATGTCGCGCTGCTGTGCGGCTGTTCCTCCTTTACCGGCACGGATGCGGCCACCCATCGCGACGCGTTCGCCATGCTGAAAGAGCGTTACCTCGCGCCTCGCGGCTGGCTGCCGCGCGTCAAGGCGCCCAAGGTGTTCCGCTTTGCCCGCGCGCTGCGGCTGCAAAAACCCGATCCGCGCCGCGCGATGGCCGCGATGCCGCCGCTGCTGCGCAGCTATCTCGCGATGGGCGGCTGGGTCAGCGATCATGCCGTCGTCGATGAGGCGATGGGGACGATGCATGTGTTCACCGGGCTCGAAATCGCCGCCATCCCGCCCGCCCGCAAGCGGCTTTTGCGCGCCGTCGCGGGTTGATCTCGGCAAGCGATCCGATTTACCTCGCTTAACGGCGCAGCGTGAGCGGGAGGCGGGCATGGGCTATCTCAAGGACGGCGAATGGGTCAACGAGTGGTATGACACCGACAGCAGCGATGGCGCGTTCGAGCGGGACACATCGCGCTTTCGCAACTGGATCACGGCGGATGGCGCGCCCGGCCCAAGCGGTGAGGGCGGCTTCAAAGCCGAGCCGGGGCGCTATCATCTTTACGTCTCCTACGCCTGCCCTTGGGCGCATCGCACGCTTATTTTCCGTCAGATCAAGGGGTTGAGCGATGCGATCGGCGTCTCGGTGGTTCATCCCGACATGCTCGATGACGGCTGGAGCTTTGCGAGCGATTTCCCCGGCGCGACCGGCGATGATCTCTTCGGCAAGAAGTTCCTGCGCGATATCTACACGCGCGATAAGCCCGATATTTCAGGCCGCGTCACGGTGCCGGTGCTGTGGGACAAGGATCAGGGGCGGATCGTCTCGAATGAAAGCGCCGAGATCATCCGCATGCTGAACTCGGCCTTTGACGGGGCCGGAGCGAATGATCTCGACTTCTATCCCGAGGCGCTGCGGGGCGAGATCGACGCGGTCAACGACAAGATTTATGACGGCTTCAATAACGGCGTCTACCGCGCCGGCTTCGCGACCTCGCAATCAGCCTATTCCGAGGCGGCCGAGGAGGTGTTCGCCACAATGGCGTGGATGGAGGACCGGCTGGGCGCGCATCGCTATCTCGCCGGCGACCGGCTGACCGAGGCGGACTGGCGCGCGGTCACGACCGCCTTCCGCTTCGATCTGGTCTATCACACGCATTTCAAATGCAACCGGGCCTGGCTGCGCGAATTCCCCAACCTCTGGGCCTGGGCGCGCGAGCTTTATCAATATCCCGGCGTCGCCGGAACGTGCCATTTTGATCACATCGAGCGGCATTATTACTACAGCCACGACATGATCAACCCGAACCGCATCATCCCGATCGGCCCGGAGATCGATTGGGATGAGCCGCATGGGCGGGGGTAGGGACGTGCGTGGGCGGCGGTAGGGGGCGATTGTGGAGGAAGCGGGGCTTGC
>JAUNRZ010000132.1:0-1262 GCA_030539455.1 Paracoccus sp. (in: a-proteobacteria)
GTCTGGCACGGGCTGATCCGCAAGAACCACGGCGTGACGCATTTCATCGTCGGGCGCGATCATGCCGGGCCCGGCAAGAACTCGGCGGGCGAGGATTTCTACGGCCCCTATGACGCGCAGGATCTGTTCCGCAAG
Source organism: Paracoccus sp. (in: a-proteobacteria) (assembly GCA_030539455.1). Classification (GTDB taxonomy): domain Bacteria; phylum Pseudomonadota; class Alphaproteobacteria; order Rhodobacterales; family Rhodobacteraceae; genus Paracoccus. The sequence goes on from JAUNRZ010000132.1 coordinate 136, forward strand.
CATCAGGACGAGATCGGCATCGAGATGGTCGATTTCAAACACATGGTCTATGTGCAAGAACGCGCGCAGTATGAACCGGCAGACGAGATCGAGGACGGCGTGACCGTGCTCAACATCTCGGGCACCGAGCTGCGCCGCCGCCTGCGCGAGGGGCTCGACATCCCCGAATGGTTCAGCTTTCCCGAGGTGGTGGCCGAGCTGCGCCGCAACTCTCCCCCGCGCGCGCAGCAAGGCTTCACCGTGTTCTTCACCGGCCTCTCCGGCTCTGGGAAATCGACGATTGCCAACGCGCTCATGGTCAAGCTGATGGAGATGGGCGGGCGCCCGGTCACGCTGCTGGACGGTGATGTGGTTCGCAAGCATCTGTCGTCCGAGCTGGGCTTTTCCAAGGAACACCGCGACATCAACATCATGCGGATCGGCTATGTCGCCTCCGAGATCACCAAGAATGGCGGCATCGCGATCTGCGCCCCGATCGCGCCCTACACCGCGACCCGCCGCGCCGTGCGCGAGATGGTTGAGGCGGGCGGCGCCTTCGTCGAGATCCATGTCGCAACCCCGCTGGAAGAGTGCGAGCGCCGCGATCGCAAAGGGCTCTACAAGCTCGCGCGCGAGGGCAAGATCAAGGAATTCACCGGCATCTCGGACCCATACGAGGCCCCCGAAAAGCCCGAGCTGGTGGTCGATACGCAAAATGTCGATGTGGATCACTGCGCCCATCAGGTGCTGCTCAAGCTCGAGCAGATGGGCCTGATCGGGATGCGCTAAGCGGCGCTTCAAACGAAAATGCCCGCCCCAAAGAAAGGGCGGGCATTGTCAAATCAGGCTTCTTTTGTCCCCAAATATCCTCGGGGGGTGAATGCCGAAGGCAGAGGGGGGCAGACAGCCCCCCTGCGCGCCTAATGCACGCTGACCGCAGTCAATTCGTTCTGCGCAGCAAGCGCAAAGGCGGTGCGCCGGTCGGTGACAAGCGCGAGCCGCTCGCCATCGACGCCGTGGAGCGCATAAACGCTGTCCAGATCGGCAAGCTGGCTGGTGACTTCGGCCGGAAGCTGGTCGCGCTCGACCCGGCGGATATAAACGATATTGCCGTCCATCGCCGGCAGGTTCTCATATTTCGTATTCAT
>JAUNRZ010000132.1:1362-5895 GCA_030539455.1 Paracoccus sp. (in: a-proteobacteria)
CGTCACCGCAAGATCGGCCTCGCCAAACCCCGCAACGGCAAGAGTGATGGTGAACCCATCCTCGCCCCGGCGCTCGATATTATAGGGCGGATAGCCCTCGGCGCCTTTGGCTATCCGGTCGGCAAGCCGTTCCAGCTCGTCAAAGCCCAGCAGATAGGGATGCGTGGCCAATGTGATCTTCGTCATGCGCCAAGCCCTTCGTCAGCGACCTGTTCAGGCAAGGCCCCGATAGCGGCGACCTGCCTGTTCAATATGGGGGCCGCGCGGGCGCGCACAAGTGGCACAATAAATTGTTAACAGGCGCAAATCCCGCGCTATACTTTGATCCGATTCGACCGACCGAGCCCCGCCATGAACGTCTCCTCCCCGATGTCGCACGAAGATATTGCCCGCGCGCGGCTCGAGGTGCTGCGGCGCGAGCATCGCGATCTCGACGAGGCGATCGAGGCGCTGCGCGAGAAGGCGCCGGGCGGCAGCGCGCAATTGACCTTGCAGCGGCTGAAAAAGCAAAAGCTGCTGCTGAAGGACCGGATCGCGCGGCTCGAGGACGAATTGACGCCCGACATCATCGCCTGATCGCGCTAGCGTGATTGAATCTGCGCGCACGGGGGGTATAAGCGGTTTTTTGGGGGCACGAGACGCATGAGCATACCGGTCGGGATCATTATGGGCAGCCAGTCCGATTGGCCGACCATGCGCGAGGCGGCACAGATTCTGGACGAGCTTGGTATCGCCCACGAGGCCCGCATCGTCAGCGCGCATCGCACGCCCGACCGGCTCTGGGCCTATGGGCGCGAGGCCGCCGGGCGCGGGCTCAAGGTGATCATCGCGGGTGCCGGCGGGGCGGCGCATCTGCCCGGCATGATGGCCTCGAAAACCCATCTGCCGGTGATTGGCGTGCCGGTTCAGACCCGCGCTTTGTCCGGCGTCGACAGTCTTTATTCCATCGTCCAGATGCCCAAGGGCTTTCCTGTCGCGACGATGGCGATTGGCGCGGCGGGGGCGGCAAATGCGGGGCTGATGGCGGCCGCGATCCTCGCGCTTGGCGATCCGGCCCTCTCGGCGCGGCTTGAGGCGTGGCGGGCGGCGCTGTCGGCCTCGATCCCCGAGGAGCCGCGCGATGAGTGATCCTGCGCCGCTGCCGCAGGGATCGGTGATCGGCATTCTCGGCGGCGGCCAGCTTGGCCGGATGCTCTCGGTCGCGGCAAGCCGGCTTGGCTACCGGACCCATATTTACGAGCCCTCTGCCGCGCCCGCTGCCGATGTCGCCCATGCTCTGACCACGGCCGGTTACGACGATGCCGAGGCGATGGCGCGCTTTGCCGATGCGGTTGATCTGATCACCTATGAGTTCGAGAATGTCCCCGCCGCCTCGCTCGATCTCTTGGAGGCGCGGCGGGCGATCCACCCGAACCGGCGCGCGCTCGAAATCTCGCAGGACCGGCTTGCCGAGAAAGAGTTTCTGAACAGCATTGGCCTTCGCACCGCGCCCTTCGCGGCGGTGGATGCCGAAAGCGATCTGGCGGCTGCGGTTCAGAAAATCGGCCTGCCCGCGATCCTCAAGACGCGGCGGCTGGGCTATGACGGCAAGGGCCAGATCCGCCTGCGCGAGGGCGAGGCGCCAGGCTGGACCGGCGCGCCCTCGGTGCTGGAGGGCTTCGTGGCGTTCAGCGCCGAGATCAGCGTCATTCTCGCGCGCGGCGCGGACGGGGCGGTGGCCGCGTTCGATCCCGCGCTGAACATCCATGAGGGCGGCATATTGCGCCGCAGCACGGTGCCCTCGGGGCTGCCGCGCGCGCTTGCCACCGATGCGGTTCTGATGGCGGCGAAGATCGCCTCGGCGCTTGATTATGTCGGCGTGCTGGCGGTCGAGTTCTTCGTCACGCCCGCCGGGCTCGTCATCAACGAAATCGCCCCGCGCGTTCATAATTCCGGCCATTGGACGCAGGCGGGCTGCGCGGTCGATCAGTTCGAGCAGCATATCCGCGCGATCGCGGGCCTGCCGCTTGGCGACGGCAAGCGTTATGCGGATGTTGAGATGGAGAACCTGATCGGCGATGATATCGCGCGCATCCCCCAGATCATGGCCGAGCCTGACGCGCAGCTTCACCTATACGGCAAGGCGCGCGCGCTGCCGGGCCGCAAGATGGGCCATGTGAACCGCGTCAGCCGCCCCTAAGGCTCGCGCCGAACGATCTTCTTCCATCCGGTGATCATCGGCGTGATGAGATTTTCGCGCTTCCACACAAGGTAAAACACGATCACCGCGATATGGAGGATGATGAGAATCTCGAGCCAGCCCGCGATCCGGTGATGCCATTGCAGCGCCAGACGGCTGGTCGCGCTGCTGACCTCGCTCGCCAGCGGGCCGGTATTGATGAAATCCTCGGGGTCGGCGACAAGCCCGGTCGCGACCTGCGCCGCCAGCAGCACCAGCATAGCGACCACCGACAGCGCGCCCATCGGGTTATGTCCGGGGAAATGGCTCGGCTCGCGCCGGAAGAGCCGCGAGGCATAGCGCGCAACCGCGCCCGGCCCTCGGATGAAGCTGGCAAACCGGGCGGGGCGGGGGCCCAGAACGCCCCAGATCAGCCGGAACGCCAACAGCCCGATCACCACATATCCGGCGTAGAAATGGAGCGTCATCTGCGCCGGGCCGAACTTGGCCAAGGCCCAGGCCGAGATGACCGCCGCCGCGAGCAGCCAGTGGAATCCGCGCAAAAGCGGATCCCACAGCTTGACGGTCTCAGGCGCTTTGGCCTGCATCAGGGTTGGCGATAATCGTCGTGGCACGCGCGGCAGGCGAGGCCCGCCTGTTGCAGAACCGGCGCGATATTGGCCGCACCGCCGCGCACCGCGTCGGGCGCGTTCGCCACCGCCTCGCCAAACCCCGCGAATTTCTCGCCGAACGCGGCCGGGTCGTCCCAGATTTCAGGCAAGGCGCGCGTGTCGTCGCGGTCCATCGTCGAGGTGCCCTCCATGAACAGCGGCATAACGTGAAGCTGCGACAGGTGGACAAGGTTATTGGCCATCGAGACCGCAAGCGCCTCGTCATATTCCGCGTTGCCCTGAGCCATCGCTTGCAGCCCGCCCATATTCGCGTTCAGCAGCTTGAAGAACCCCTGGCGCGCCTGAACGGCATCCTGCGCGGCATCCGCAAAGCTGCTCAGCGGCAGAAGGGCGATAAGTGCAGCGGTCGTCAGAATACGCATGATCGAAACCTCACTCTCTAATGGGCGTGTTGCCGGACCAGCATACAGCAAATCACGGCAAATCGAAAGAATGCCGCGCGAGGCTCGCGCGGCATTCCCTGGGTGTCAGCTGTAAAGACGCTCGGCGCCAAGCTGGTCATGGACGTCGTTGACGTCCGAGCGCGGCAGGTTCAGCGCCTCGGCCAGCTTGTGCAGATAGACCGCCTCGTCGCGGCTGTTGAAGTCGATCGCCATCAGCGACATCGTGTAGATCTGCGCCTCCAGCCCCTCGGGCACCTGACGGGCCAGAGCCTCGGCATCGACCGGCGCTTCCATCTGCTCGCGTACGAAGGCACGCTCTTCCTCGTCGAGATCGCCAAGCTGGTCGAGCAGGCGGGCGCGCTCGTTCTCGTCGATCTTGCCGTCCGCTTTCGCGGCCTGAATCATCGCCTTGAGCATCAGCCCGGCGACCGCGTTCTGCTCGGGCGTCGGCTTGACCTCGGGCTCGCCGTTATTGGCAAGCGCGTCGTTCAGAAGCTCGCCGAACGAGGCGTCGTTGGTTTCCTGCGAATCGCGCTTGGCGAGGCGCTCGGCCGCGCCGCCCGCTGCCGCGCCGCCCAGAAGCCCGCCGAGCAGACCGCCGAGGCCGCCGGCCCCCGAGCTTGTCTTGCTGCCGCCGGCAAGCTGGCCGAGCAGATCGCCAAGCCCGCCCTGCGCGCTGCCGCTGCGCGTGCTGCGCGCGGTGTTGGTGAGCTGGTCGAGGATCCCGCCCAGACCGCCTTGCGCGCCGCGCGAATTCGGCCCGCCATAGCGTTGGCCGGTCCCGGCCCCGCCACCCTGAGCGCCGCCAAGCAGCCCGCCCAGCAGATCGCCAAGCCCGCCGCCCTGGCCGCCGCGCTGCGTGCCGGCCTGCTGGCGATTGCCGCCGCCGAGCACCTGATCAAGAAGCCCGCCGCCGCGCTGCTGATTTTGCGCCGTGGTCGTGTTGTTGTTGCGGTTTTGCATGGCGCCGGACAGGCCGCGCGCCAGAAGCACGCCGCCGGCCACGCGGGCAAGGGTTTTTACGAGACTCATGATGTCCTCCGGGCAGTTGAGCGGCGGCTTCGCGCCGGCCATTTCAGGAATAACACCGCAACGCGCGATCGCCGGTGAGGTTCCGCCCGCGCGCGCCGCCATGCCCTGCGCAGAGCCGCGCATCGCGGCCTTGATTTTTCCCGAATCTGCTTATATCTCGCCCCGGATAACAAAACCGGGGACTCGACCGCCATCAGCCCCGTTGAAGGAGGCCCACATGGCAAAGGCAAAGTTTGAACGGACGAAACCGCACGTCAATATCGGGACG
>JAUNRZ010000133.1 GCA_030539455.1 Paracoccus sp. (in: a-proteobacteria)
GCCAGAAGGTCCAGAATCTGCGCCTGAATGGTCACGTCCAGCGCCGTGGTCGGCTCGTCCGCGATCAGGATGTCGGGATCGTTCGCAAGCGCCATCGCGATCATCACGCGCTGCCGCTGCCCGCCCGACAGCTCATGCGGGTAGGCGTCGATGCGCCGCTCGGGCTCGGGGATGCCGACAAGGCGCAGCAGCTCGATGATCCGCTCCCGCGCCGCGCGGCCGGTCAGCCCGCCATGATAGCGCAAGGGCTCGGCAAGCTGCGCGCCGATCCGGTAAAGCGGGTCGAGCGAGGTCATCGGCTCTTGAAAGATCATGGTGATCTTCTTGCCGCGAATGCGGTTCAGCGCGCCCTCGCGCATCCCGATCAGGTTCTGCCCGCGATAATCGGCGGTCCCGGACGCGCGCCCGTTCGAGGCCAGCAGTCCCATCATCGCCATCGTGGTCTGGCTTTTGCCCGAGCCCGACTCGCCCACGATCGCGACCATCTCGCCGGACGCGACGTCGAGATCGACCCCGCGCACCGCGTTCACCTCGCCGTCATTGGTCGCGAAATCGACCTTCAGCCCGCGCACCGACAATATCGCATTCGGCTCGGGCGGGGCGGCTTTTCTCTCGGCAGCCATCTCAGCGGTCCTTCGGATCGAGTGAATCGCGCAGCCCGTCGCCAAGGAAGTTCAGCGCGAACAGCAGCGTCGTAAGCGTAAGTGCCGGCCAAAGCAGCAGCCAGCTTGCGCCGCGCATATTCGCCGCCCCCTCCGAGATCAGCATCCCGAGCGAGGTCAGCGGCTCTTGCACGCCAAGGCCAAGGAAGGACAGCAGGCTCTCCAGCAAGATCGCTTTCGGAACCAGAAGTGTGACGAACACGATCACCGGGCCAAGCGTGTTCGGAATGATGTGGCGGCGCAAGATGCCCGAGCGCGTCGCGCCCAGCGCCTCGGCGGCCTGCACGAATTCCTGCCGTTTGAGCGAAAGCGTCTGGCCGCGCACGATCCGCGCCATGTCCAGCCACTCGGTCGCGCCGATCGCGATGAAGATGATGAATATACTTCGCCCAAAGAACACCACCATCAGGATCACGAAGAAGATGAACGGCAGCGAGTAAAGAATATCCACCACCCGCATCATGATATTGTCGATCCGCCCGCCCAGATAGCCCGCCGTCGCGCCATAAGCGACGCCCAGCACAAGCGCCATGATCGAGGCGAGCAGCCCGATCGACAGCGACACGCGCAGCCCGATAAAGATGCGCGACATGACATCGCGGCCAAGCGCGTCGGTGCCAAACAGGAAATAATGGCGGTCCACCGTCAGGTTCAGCGCGCCGCTTTGCCCGTCCGGGGCAAGGTCAAGCTGCGCCGTGCGAAAGAGGTCCGAGCGCTCGAAATACCGGATCACCCGCTCGTCGATGGGCTCGGACGCGGTTAGGGGGACGGTCAGGCTCGATCCGTCGAGCTCCGGCTCGCCCGCGATGCCGCTGAGGCGGGCGCGGGTGATCTCGCGCTCGAGCCCCGGAAGGATCGTCTCGGCGCGCGGATATGCCTCGAGCGAGGCGGGCACGCGGACGAATTGCGGGTAGATGCGCGAATGCTCGTGCGGGCTGATCATCGGGCCGAAGATGGCGGCAAAGGTCAGCAGCAGCAGCACAAGCGCCGAGGCGACCGCCGCGCGGTTGCGCCGCAGCCGGATCCACGCATCCTGCCAAAGCGAGCGCCCGCGCGCCTCGACTTCGGGCGAAATTGCCATCGGGGCGGTGTCAGTCATAGCGCACCCTCGGGTCCAGCAGCGCGTAAAGCAGATCGACGATCAGGTTGAACAGCACGACGAACACGGCGATCACGACCACCGTGCCCATGACAAGGGTGTAGTCGCGGCCAAGCGCGCCCTGCACGAAATACCGGCCAATGCCGGGGATGCCGAAAATCGTCTCGACCACGACCGAGCCGGTCAGCAGCCCCGCCGCGGTCGGCCCCAGATACGACACCGCCGGCAGCATCGCGGCGCGCAGCGCGTGAACGCCGACCACAACGCGCGAGGGCAGCCCGTAAGCGCGCGCCGTGCGCACATGGTTTGACCGCAGCGCCTCGATCGTCGCGCCGCGAACAAGCCGCGCGATCACTGCGATCTGCGTCGAGGCGAGCGTTGCGACCGGCAAGATCCAGTAGCGCGGGTCCGAGCCAGACCAGCCACCGGCCGGCACGAGCCCTAGGATCACGCCGAAAAACAGGCTCAGCAGCGGCGCGATCACGAAATTCGGGGTGGTGATGCCCAGCGTCGCCATGCCGACCACGGCGTAATCAATCGCCGAGTTCTGCCGCAGCGCCGCAATCGCGCCAAGAAACGTGCCGACAACGACAGCGATCAGCAGCGCAAGCGAGCCAAGGAGGATCGACACCGGCAGCCCCGCAGCAAAGAGATCGTTCACCGTGAAATCGCGCCGGGTAAAGCTCGGCCCCAGATCGCCGCGCGCGAGATTGCCCAGATAGGTCAGATATTGCGACCAGAGCGGCGCGTCGAGATTATAGGCGCGGTTGAGGTTCGCCATGATCAGCGGATCGAGCGGCCGCTCCAGATCGAACGGCCCGCCGGGCGCAAGGCGGATCATGAAAAATGTCAGCGTGACGATGATGAAGATCGTCGGTATCGCGCTGAGCAGCCGCCGGAGAGTATAGGCCAGCATTGGGTTGTCCCTTGAAAGACAGCCGGGCGATAGCCCGCCCGGCTGTCATGCTTATCTGAACGCGCCTATTCGGGCAGGCTCAGATAACGCGTTTTGTGCGTGTCCATCAGGTTGTCTTCCCAGCCCTGGACGGAATCGGCGACAAGCGCGCGGGACGAGTAGTACATGATCGGGATCGCCGGCACCTCGTCCAGATAGATCTGCTCGGCCTGCGCCAGAATCTGCGCGCGCGCGTCAAGATCGGTCTCGGACGCGGCGTCGCGCATCAGCTGGTCGAATTCCTCGTTCGACCAACGCGGATAGTTGAACGACACGCCGGTTTCGTACAGCATCAGGAAGTTCTGCGGATCGTTGTAATCGCCGATCCAGCCGGCGCGCACGATGTCGAACGGGCCGTCCTCGCGCAGATAGTTGAAATAACCGGTCCCCTCCATCTCGTTCATGGTGGTGCGGATGCCAAGCGCCGAGAACTGATCGGCAAGCGCGGTCATCGTGTTGCGGTTATTCTCCGAGCTGTTGAAGCCAAGCTCGATCGTCAGCGAGGCCGGATCGACGCCCGCCTCTTCGAACAAGGCGCGCGCGGCGTCCTCGCGGTCGAGAATGTCGGTATCGGCATAGTCAAGCTGCGGGACGTCCTCGACATAGTTGGCAATGCCCGGCGGGATCAGCGAATAGGCCGGCAGCATCGTATCGCGCCAGACCTGCTCGGCGATGAACTCGCGGTCGATCAGCATCGACAGCGCCTGCCGCACTTTCGGATCCTTGAGCGGGCTGTCAGCCGCGCCCTTCACCGGCAGGTAATAGGTGCCGAGATAGGGCGAGAGCCGGAATTGATCGGCCAGATTGGCGTTCACGTAATCCATCTGCTCGGCGGCAACGTCCGAACAGATATGCACCTCGCCGGCCTCGAAGCGGCGCATGCAGTTGGCGCGGTCCTCGAACGGGATGTAGTTCAGAACGTCGATCTGCACCTCGTCCGCGTCGTAGTAATGCGGGTTCTTGCGCATCACGATGCGGTCGTTCGGCGTGAAGCTTTCCAGCATGAACGCGCCATTGGTGACCAGATTGCCGGGCCGCGTGAACGCGTCGCCATGTTCCTCGACACTGGCCTGATGCATCGGCAGGCCCGTCTGGTGGGTCAGCAGCTCGAGGAAATAGGGCGTCGGCGTGTGGAGCGTGATGACAAGCGTGTGGTCATCGACGGCTTCGACGCCAAGCTGATCGGGCTCCATCTCGCCGCCGGCGATCGCCTCGGCATTGTTGATCGGATAGAGCATCGAGGCATAGCCGGCCGCCGTCTCGGGCGTCATGATCCGGCGGAAGGTAAACAGGAAATCCTGCGCCGTGACCGGATCGCCGTTCGACCATTTGCCATCCTCGCGCAGATGGAAGGTGTAGGTCAGCCCGTCATCCGAGATTTCCCAGCTTTCCGCCGCGCCCGCGACGACTTCGGCGTTCTCGTCCTGAATAACCAGCCCGTCGTAAAGATCGCGCATCACGTTGCCCTCGGCCACGGTCGAGGTCTTGTGATGGTCCAGCGTCGCCGGGTCGGTGTCGTTGCCGCGATTGAGCACGACTTCAGCCGAAACGGCCCCCGTGCTCAGCAGCAGCGCGAGCGCGGTCGCTGCCGGGATGATACGGAAATTCGTCATTTGGAGTTACTCCCTGAGGTTGATTCCGGGCATCTTTTTTCGTGACGCCTTGCCTGTCTAAAAATACAGATTCTGCGCAGAACGCAATCGGCGTTTCACGCTGTGCTGCGGCATGACGAAATTCTGCCGATTCGGCGGGCGCCTTGGCGCGCGGGACGATGCGCGTCGGGGGCGCTAAGCGGTTATGTTAGCGAGATATTCTTTCGCACGGCCCGGCCCGCCTGCGCCGGGATCGCGCGCGCCGGGCGGCGTTCAGCGCAGATGCGACCGCCGCGCGCGCCTATTCCAGCGATTTGAGCTGATAAAGCAGCTCAAGCGCCTCGCGCGGGGTGATCTGGTCCGGGCTGATCTCGCGCAGCCGCGCCTCTATGGCCGATTCGCGGGGCGGGGCAGGCGGCGGCGCCGGCGGGGCGGCCCGAAACAGCGGCAGATCGTCGATCAGGGCGGCGGGGCGGGCCTTGCCCTCGCGCTCGCCGCTTTCAAGCGCGGCAAGGATTTCGCGCGCGCGCCCCACCACGCTGTCCGGCAGCCCCGCCAGCTTCGCGACCTGCACGCCGTAAGAGCGATCGGCCGCCCCGCGCCGCACCTCGTGAAGGAAGATCACCTCGCCCTCCCATTCGCGCACGGCGACGGTCGCGTTCTCTGCGCCCTCCAGCCGCGCGGTCAGCTCGGTCATCTCGTGATAATGGGTCGCGAAAAGCGCCCGGCAGCGGTTGACGCCGTGGAGATGCTCAAGCACCGCCCAGGCGATCGAGAGCCCGTCCCACGTCGCCGTCCCGCGCCCGATCTCGTCCAGAATGACCAAAGCGCGATCATCCGCCTGATTGAGAATCGCAGCAGTCTCAACCATTTCCACCATAAAGGTCGACCGCCCGCGCGCCAGATCATCGGCCGCGCCGACGCGGCTGAAAAGCTGGCTCACGAGACCGATATGCGCCGACGCAGCCGGCACGAACGCCCCGGCCTGCGCGAGAATGGCGATGAGCGCGTTCTGCCGCAGAAAGGTTGATTTACCCGCCATGTTCGGGCCGGTCAGAAGCCAGATTGCGGGCGTCGCATCCTCGGTCAGGGCGCAATCATTGGCAACGAAGGTGGCCGATTTGCGGCGCAGGGCGCGTTCCACGACCGGGTGCCGGCCCGCCTCGATCATGAAGGCGCGGCTTTCGTCGACGCGCGGCCGCGTCCAGTTCTCGCCCGCCGCCAGATCGGCGAAAGCGGCGGCAAGGTCGATCTCGGCAAGCGCGCGCGCCGCCTGCCGGATCGCGGCGCTTTGCCCGATCACATGGGCGCAGAGCCGCGCGAAGATCCCCCTCTCGATCTCAAGCGCGCGCCCGCCCGCGTTGAGGATACGCGTTTCCAGCTCGGACAGCGCGACGGTCGTGAAGCGGATCTGGTTCGCGGTGGTCTGGCGGTGGATGAACAGCTCGGAGAGCGGGGGCGCCAGCATCTTCTCGGCATGGGTCGCCGTTGTCTCGATGAAGTAGCCAAGCACGTTGTTATGCTTGATCTTCAGCGA
>JAUNRZ010000018.1 GCA_030539455.1 Paracoccus sp. (in: a-proteobacteria)
GGCGCGCAAAGCGTGACCTCGCCCTTGACCCCGTCCAGCACCGCGACGACCGAAGGCCGCATCAGCATCGCATCGGGAACGCCGATCGGGTCGGGATTGACGTTCGGCAGATGCTCGACCAGCCGGATCATGTCATAGCCGAGATAGCCGAAAAGCCCCGCCGCCGCAGGCGGGACGTCCTCGGGCATCTCGATCCGGCTTTCCGCGATCACGGCGCGCAGGCTCTCAAGCGCGCCGCGTGGATCGTCCTCGAACGTATCGGAAAACCGCGCCTGCCGGTTGATCCGCGCCCGCCCGGCGCGGCATTCCCAGATCAGATCGGGCTTCATGCCGATGATCGAATAGCGCCCCCGGACCTCGCCCCCGGTCACGCTTTCCAGAACAAAGCTGTTCGGCGCCGCCTCGGCGAGCTTGAGCATCAGGCTGACCGGCGTGTCGAGATCGGCCGCGAGCCGCGCCGTCACAAGCTGGTTTTTGCCCGCCTGCCAGCCGGCCTCGAAACGCGCGAAATCAGGCGAGAGCTGCATCTCACATCCGCGATTCGATGGCGGTGATCTGGGACTGGTTCAGCTCGACGCTGTAACGCTGCTGAAGCGCGCGGATGTAGTATTCAAAGAGATCGCCCTGAAGCGATTGCGAGAGCCGCGCGGCAGTTGCATCGCGCAGCGGAGCAAGCTCTTCGGCCTGCGGATCGCCCGCATCGACCGCATCGACGCGCACCAGCAGAACGCGCCCCTCGGCATCGACCACATCCACCTCGCCCGGCGCCAGATCGAAGGCCGCACTGACGAGATATTGCGGCGCCGCCTCGATATAGCCATCGCGCGTCAGCCCGGTTTCGCTTGCCCATTGCCCCGCCCCCGGCGGGATGCTGCCCGGCAGCGCGGGCGGGGTCATCACCTCGTCCGAGGGCTCGGTGGCGGGGTCGGTCGTGGCTGGAGCGTCGGTTACGGTGGCGGCGTCAGTTGCTGGCGCGGCGGTGTCGGTCGCGGGTGCTGCCGTGTCGGTCGCGCGTGCAGGGTCGCTTTCGACGCCGGTTGCCGGGGCGTCGTCACTTGCTGCTGCGGGTGCTTCCTCGCCGGCGGGTGCGGCAGTCGTTTCGGTCGCGTTTGCCGGCTCTGTCGCGACAGTTGCAGTCGCCCCTTCCGTTGCGGCTGCGCCTGCGGTTACAGCCGTGCCGGGCGCGGACCCGTCGCCCGCAGCACCCGCCGCGCCGTCCTCTGCCGGCGCCACCGCCGCGCCGCCAGAAGCCGGCTCACCCTCGCCCGCAGCAGGCGCCGCTGCACCGTTCATCTCATCCGAGACCGTTTCCATCTGCCGCTGCTCGGCCAGTTCCAGCAATTGCCGGCGCGTTTCGGCGGCGATCCAGTCCGCCGCGACCTCACCCCTCACCTCCTCGAACGGGATCAACGCCGGGGCGATCACCTCATCGAGGCGCAGCGCGTAAAGCCCGCCATCCTCAAGCTCGAAAAGACGCGGGAAATCCTCGGCGCGAACGGCCTCGGCCTGCGCGCGGAAGCTCGGATAGCCGGTGATCTCGCCCGGCGTTGCGGGCATGTCGGCGGTCCAGAGAAGCTGGCCCAGCTCCATCTCGGTCTCCTCCGCCATCTGCTCGAGCGAGGCGCCGCCCGCCAGCAGATCCTCCATCTCGGGGGTTTGCTGGGCGATAACCCGCGCGGCGCGGTCGGCGGCCGCCTCGGCCCGCAGATCGGGCAGCGCCTCTTCATAGCTGATCTCGACCGGGTCCATGATCGCGTTGAGCGAAAAGAGCGCGGGCCCGAATTCACTGTCGAGCGGGCCGAGAATCCCGTTATCGCTTGCGGCGAACACCGCCGGCCCCGCCGCGCCAAGCTGCGCCTCGGTCACGATGCCAAGATCGGCGTCCGCGGGGCTGAGCCCCCGCTCGGCGGCGAGCGTGTCGAAATCGATCTCGCCCGCATCGAGCCGCGCGCGCGCCTCGGCAGCGGCCGCCGCGTCCTGAAAGACGATCCGCGAGACCATCCGCCGCTCGGGCTGCTGATAGCGATCGCCGGCCGCGTCATACATCTGGCGCAGCGCGACCTCGTCGAGCTCGATCCGCTCGGCAAGCGTCTCGGGCGTCATCCAGATATAGGTCAGGCGGCGCTGCTCGGGCGCGGTGAAGCGGTCCGCGTTGGCCTGGTGCCACGCCTCGAGCGTCTCGTCCGCCGGCTCGGCGATCGGGGTGGCAAGCTCGGCGGCGGTCAGCTCCATCCAGCTGATATCGCGGCGCTCGACGATCCAGCCGACCATCTCGTCGACCTGCGCCTGCGGCGCCGCAGCCCCCCCAGCGATGGCGCGCTGAAGGATCAGCCGCGCCTCGTCCATGCGCACATCGTTCTCGAAGGCGCGCTCGGACATGCCCTCGCGGCGCAGCGTATCGGCGTAAAGCGCGCGGTCGAACCCGCCGCCCGCGCCGCGAAATGCCGGCGCCTCGGAGATCACCCGCGCGACCTGCGCGTCCCCGACCGAGACCCCGCGCAGCCGTGCATCCTCTTCCAGCACCGCCGACAGAACGAGCCGCGAGAGCACGCCCTGCGTGATCCCGCTCGCCCGCGCCTCGTCGATCGACATGCGCGTTCCGGTCTGCATCGCGCTCGCCTGAAGCTCGGAGTTGAGCGCGCGGTAATAGTCGTTGCCCGAGATTTTCGTCTGCCCGACGCGGCCGATATCGGTATCCCCGCCGGCGAAATTCGTCACCCCGAACCCGGCAAGGCCAAGCAGCAACAGGCCCATCAAGATCCACACGATGGTCGATTTTCCCTTGGTCCGCAGCGAGCTCATATAGAAGTTCCGTCCTTTCAATGGCCCGCCACTTCTAGGCGCCACCGGGCCGGTGGGCAAGAGAGCGTGCGCGGATTTGAGGGGGTGCGGCCTCGCCCGGGGCGGTCCGTGAGATCTCTGCCTCGCGCGCAGGCAGGGTGTAGATAGACCGGACGGCCGCTGCGCTCTGTCACAAAACGGTGCCGCGCGCCTAACGCATCGTGGTCAGCGGGACGGCCGGCAGGCTCAGATCGGGCGCGGGGTGAGGCTCGTTTCGGGGCAGGACGGGCGCGCCGTTCAGCGGCGGGCGGTCTTGAAAGCTCGGCAAGGTATCCGGGAGACCGTTCGGGCGCTGCCCGGTGCCCTCCGTTGCGGTCGGGGCAGATGGCGTTTCGCGCGCGGCGTCCATCGCTTCGCCGCGCAGCGCCTCGGAGCTTTCGGTTGCCGGCGCGGGGGGTGCGCCTTCCGCATCCCCTGCGGGGGGCGGCGGGGGCACCGCCTCGCGCCCGGTATCTGGCGTGCTCAGTTGCGGCACACCGGGACGCACCGGACCGCGCGCTGTCGCGGTGGGCTGCGCGGGCAGCGCGAGCCTGTCCTCAACCGCAGGGGCTGGCTGGACAGGGCCGGCGGGCGAGGCGGTTACGCCCGGCGGCGGGGCATCTCTGCGCTCGGAGGCGCGATCAGGCGCGCGCGGCGCGGCGAGGTCACCCGAAGCCGCCGCATTCGGCGGCGCAGAGCCGGCCGCCTGCGCGGATGGCGCGCTCGGAAGCTGCGTGATTTGCTGCCGTTCGGTGCTGCCTTGCTGCGGATCAAGCATGGCGATGTCAGGGGCGGCAGACGGGGCGGAAGGATCTGGGCCCGCTGCCTCGCCCAAGCGCGCCGGCGGCCGGATAATGGTCACGCGCGCGCCGGATTGGGGATCGCCCGCACTTGCGGGGGGTTGGGGTGATGCGACGCCCGCACCCACAGCGAGCGAAAGCCCCTGCCCCGTATTGCTAGCCTGAGTGCCAGCCTGCGCCGTCTCGCTCTCGCGCTCACGCGTCTGCGCAGCGTTTGGCACACCCGCCTGCGCCGGCGGGGTCTCGCGCGCCGCGGCCGGGGGCGCGCTGTCAGATGCGGCAGCAGCCAAATCCGGTGCGGGCGCGGTCTGCGCTGTCGGCGGCGCGGCCGGCGACGGCAGCGGGAGCCGCGCGGCATCGGGGGCGGCGGCCAGCGGCGCGGGTGCCGCGATCTGATCGTCGAGCGAAGGGCGGACCGCGCTCGGGCCCGGAACGGGGGGCGTCTCGAGCGCTCCGGCGCGCGGCAGAGCCGCCTGCGGCGCCGGCCTCGGAGGCGCGGCTTCGGCCGGCATGGCGGGCATCCTATGCTCGGGCGGGCGCGCGAATTCCGAGCCGGGGCGCGGCGCGAGATCGGTGGTCGGGCCGGGCGAGGAGGCGCTCGGCGCGTTATCTGCGGCCGGCGCCGTGGAGGACGGGTTTTCGGGCTCAGGGCCCGGACCGGGAGGAGCCGCCGGCATGGCATCGCGCACAATGCCGTGCGAGATCGCGCCGCCTTCGGCTCTCGGGCCGTCCACCGCAACCGCACCCGCAACAGGCTGCTGCGCGCTGTCGGTCAGCCCCGCCGCAGGCTGCGCCCTATCACCCGCGCCAATCGCGCTCAGCAGCGCGAGGCCGGCCGCGCCGATCAGCCCGCCATGCAGCAACCCTTTCGCAAATCCCGCCATAAGTGACCTTCTGCCTGCCCGCTCGTCCGGGCACGGGCTTGCCCCGCGCCGCTGTTTGGATCATCTATAGGCGGAGAATCCGCGATGTTCACCCCCAATCACGCCGCAGCGGCCCGGTCGTCATGATCCTGCTTATCGACAATTACGACAGCTTCACCTGGAACCTCGTCCATTACCTCGGCGAGGCCGGCGCCGAGGTCGAGGTGCGGCGCAATGACCAGATCTCCATCCCCGACGCGCTCGATATGGGCGCGGCAGGCATCGTCATCTCGCCCGGCCCGAAAACCCCGCGTGAGGCGGGCATCTGCACCGGGCTGATCGAAGCTGCGGCGGCGCGCGGCGATCTGCCGCTGCTGGGCGTTTGCCTCGGCCATCAGGCGATCGGGGCGGCGTTCGGCGCCGAGATCATCCGCGCGAGCCGGATCGTTCACGGCAAGGTCGATGCGGTCAGCCATGACGGGCGGGGCGTGTTCAAGGGCCTGCCCTCGCCGCTGAAGGCGACGCGCTATCACTCGCTCGCGGTCAAGCCCGCATCGCTGCCCGAGACGCTGGAGGTTAGCGCAACCGCGGGCGACGGCACGATCATGGGGCTGCGCCACCGGAGCCTGCCGATCGAGGGGGTGCAGTTCCACCCCGAATCCATCGCCTCGGAATGCGGCCACCAGTTGATCGCGAATTTCCTTAGCCAGATCACGGAACCCGCATGAGCCAGACTGCCGATATCCGCCCGCTGATCGGCATTGCCGCCGAGCGCGCCCTGACCGATGCCGAGGCCGAGACCGCCTTTTCCGCTCTGTTCGACGGGGCAGCGACGCCCGCGCAGATCGGGGGGCTCTTGATGGCGCTGCGGGTGCGGGGCGAGACGGTGGGCGAGCTCGCCGCGGCCACAAGCGCGATGCGCGCGCGGATGAACCGCGTTGCGGCGCCCGAGGGCGCGATGGATATCGTCGGCACGGGCGGCGATCACAAGGGCACGCTGAACATCTCGACCGCGAGCGCGCTTGTCGTCGCTGGGGCGGGCGTGCCGGTCGCCAAGCACGGCAACCGGAACCTGTCGTCGAAATCGGGCTCGGCGGATGCTCTGACGCAGCTTGGGCTCAACGTGATGGCGAGCCCCGCGCAATCCGAGGCGGCGGTCTGCGCGCACGGGATCTGCTTCATGATGGCGCCGGTCCACCACCCCGCCATGCGCCATGTGGGCCCCGCGCGAGCCGAGCTTGGCACGCGCACGATCTTCAACCTGCTCGGCCCGATGACCAACCCCGCCGGCGTCAAGCGCCAGCTCACCGGCACGTTCGACCGCCGCTGGAGCCGCCCGATGGCAGAGACGCTGCACGCGCTCGGCTCGGAGGCGGTGTGGATCGTCCACGGCAGCGACGGCACGGACGAGTTGTCGATCGCGGGGCCGAGCTGGGTCACGCTTCTGGCGGACGGGCAGATCACCGAGACCGAGATCGCCCCCGAGGATGCGGGCCTGCCGCAGCACGAATTCGAGGCGATCATCGGCGGCGATCCGGCCCATAACGCCGCCGCCGCGCGCGCGCTTCTGGACGGGGCGCGCGGCGCTTACCGCGATGCGGTGCTGCTGAACGCGGGTGCGGCGCTTGTGATCGCGGGCGTGGCTGCCGATCTGCGCGAGGGGGCCGAGCGCGCGGCGGAAAGCATCGATTCGGGCGCGGCGCGGGCCAAGCTCGCCGCGCTTGCGGGGGCGATCCCGCCGGCCGAGACGTGATCCCCCCCGCCCCTTGGGCCGATCTGCCGTTCTTCGCCGAGGACTGGCCCAAGATCCGAGCGCGGCTCGAGGAAAGCGAGTTCCTGCCCGGCCCGGAGGCGCTTTTCCGCGCGCTCGAGCTGACGCCGCCCGGCGCGGTGCGCGCGGTGATCCTTGGCCAGGACCCCTACCCGACGCCGGGCCATGCGGACGGGCTGGCGTTCTCGGTTCGCGAAGGGCGCCCCCTGCCCCGGTCTTTGTCCAACATCTTCAAAGAGATGGAAGCCGACATCGGCGCCCGCCCGGCAAATGGCGATCTGAGCCACTGGGCCGCGCAGGGCGTCTTGCTGCTGAACACCGCGCTCTCGGTGCCGCCGGGCGCGGCGGGCGGGCATGGCGCTTGGGGCTGGGCGCGGCTTGCGCGCGAGGCGATTGCGCGCGCGCAAGAAGCGCGCCCGCTCGCGTTCGTCTTGTGGGGCGCTCATGCCCAGAACGCGGCTTCGGGGCTCGCGCGGGAAGAGGATCTGCTGATCACCTCGGCCCATCCCTCACCGCTTTCGGCAAGGCGCGGGTTTTTCGGCTCGCGGCCGTTCTCCCGGGTCAATGCCTGGCTTGAGGCGCGCGGCGAGAGCGCGATCGACTGGGCGGGGGTTTCGCCGCCCCTCGCCGCGGATTAAGGATTGGTTATGGATATTCTCGACAAGATCAAAGCCTACAAGCTGGACGAGATCGCTCAGGCGAAACAGGCGCGGAGCCTTGCGCAGATCGAGGCCGAGGCGCGCGCCGCCGATCCGCCGCGCGGTTTCGCGGCGTCTCTGAGCCGCCATGCCGCGTCAGGCCATGCGCTTATCGCCGAGATCAAGAAGGCCAGCCCCTCGCGCGGGCTGATCCGCGCCGATTTCCACCCCGCCGATCTGGCACGCGCCTATGCCGAGGGCGGGGCGGCGTGCCTTTCGGTGCTGACCGATGCGCCGAGCTTTCAGGGCGCGCCGGATTATCTGCGGCAGGCGCGCGCGGCCTGCAACCTGCCGGTGCTGCGCAAGGATTTTCTCTACGACACCTATCAGGTTGCCGAGGCGCGGGCATGGGGCGCGGACTGCATCCTCATCATCATGGCCTCGGTCGACGATGCGCTCGCTTCCGAGCTGGAGGACGCCGCCCGCCACTGGGGGATGGACGCCCTGATCGAGGTCCATGACGCCCCGGAGATGGAGCGCGCGCTGCGCCTGAAATCGCCGCTGATCGGCGTCAACAACCGCAATCTGCGCAGCTTCGAGGTTGATCTCGGCACCACCGAATCGCTCGCCTCGATGCTGCCCGACGGGCGCGATCTGGTCGCCGAGAGCGGGCTCAACACGCCCGCCGATCTGGCCCGGATGGCCCGCGCCGGCGCGCGTCGCTTCCTGATCGGCGAGAGCCTGATGCGCGAGCGAGATGTGACCCAAGCGACCCGCAATCTGCTCGGGGGCGCGCCATGAGCCTGACGCATTTCGACGAGAAGGGCGCGGCGCATATGGTCGATGTCTCCGCCAAGGATGCGACCGCGCGCGAGGCGGTGGCCGAGGGCTGCGTGGTGATGTCGGACGAAACGCTCGCGCTTGCGATCGGCGGCGCGGCGAAGGGCGATGTGATTGGCGTCGCGCGGCTCGCCGGGATCATGGCCGCCAAGCGGACCGCCGATCTGATCCCGCTTTGCCACCCGCTTGCGCTTTCGAAAGTGACGCTTGATCTGACGGCGGACCAAGCGCTGCCGGGGCTGCGCGTGCGCGCGGCGGTGCGGACCACCGGGCCGACCGGGGTCGAGATGGAGGCGCTGACAGCGGTGTCGGTCGCCTGCCTGACAGTCTATGACATGCTGAAGGCCGCCGAGAAGGGGATGCGGATCGAAGGGATCCGCCTCGTGGCGAAAAGCGGCGGGAAGTCAGGGGATTACAGCGCGCCATGATCTCGGTTGACGAAGCGTTGAGCAAGGTTCTGGCGCTTACCACGGTGACGCGCAGCGAAGAGATCGCGCTGAAAGACGGGCGTGGCCGCGTGCTGGCCGAGCCCGCCCACGCGCTTCTGACCCAGCCTCCGTTCGATGCCGCCTCGATGGACGGCTACGCGATCCGCGCCGAGGATGCAGGCGGCGCTCTGCGCGTGATCGGCGAGGCGGCGGCAGGCAGGCCTTGGGACGGCGCGGCCGAGCCCGGCAGCGCGGTGCGCATCTTCACCGGCGCGCCTGTCCCCGAGGGCTTCGACACCGTCGTCATGCAGGAAAACACCGCCCGCGAGGGGGACACGCTGCGTCTGACCGAGCCGCCACGCGCGCGCCATATCCGCGCAAAGGGCAGCGATTTCACGCAAGGCGCGCGGTTCGATCCCGCCCGCCCCCTGACCGGGCGCGATCTGGGACTGCTGGCCGCGATGAACATCGCTCGCCTGCGCGTGCGCGCCCGCCCGCGCGTTGCGGTCCTGCCGGGCGGGGATGAACTCGTCCCGCCGGGGGCCGAGCCGGGGCCGGGACAGATCATCTGCTCGAACGATGTCGCGGTGGCAGCCATTGCGGCAAGCGCGGGCGCCGATGCGGTCTGCCTGCCCATCGCCACTGATACCGAAGAGGATCTGCGCGCGCGTCTGACCGAGGCCGCCGCGTTCGATCTGATCGTGACCATCGGCGGCGCCTCGGTCGGCGATCACGACCTGATCGGGCGCGTCACCGAAGGGTTCGGGATGGAGCGCAGCTTCTACAAGATCGCGATGCGCCCCGGCAAGCCGCTGATCGCCGGGCGGATCGGGCAAGCGGCGATGATCGGGCTGCCCGGCAACCCGGTCTCGTCCATCGTCTGCGCCGAGATTTTCATCCGCCCGCTGCTGCGCGCCATGCTGGGCCTTCCGCCCGAGGACCGGCTTCGCGAGGGTGTTCTTGGCCGCGATCTGCCCGCCGAGGGGCCGCGCACCCATTATCTTCGCGCGCGGCTGAGCGGCGGCGCGCCCGCGACCGTCACCCCGTTCGAGGATCAGGACAGCGCGCGGCTCGCCCTGATGTCGCAGGCCGATGCGCTTCTGGTCCGCCCTGCCGGCGAGGCGGCGCTGAAGGCGGGCGCGCGGATGGTTTATCTGCCGCTGGATTAGGGCGGCTCGGACGGAACTGCGAGAGGGGATCATGGCGGAAAGCACCATCACCGAAAGCGATATTGCGGCGGCCGAAAAGCTGCTTGGGCTGAGCTTCACGGCTTCCGAGCGGGCGCAGATGCTGGGCGCCCTGCCCGGCCAGATCGCCCGCATGAAGCCGGTGCGCGATCTGCGCCTGCCGAACGGCGCGCCGACCGCCTCGCGCTTTGATCCGCGCCTGCCGGGCTTTGTCATGCCGGCGGCGCAGGACCGGCTCGATCTGGACGAGAGCGATCCCGGCCCCCTGCCCGAGGATGACGCGGATATCGCCTTCGCCCCCGCCCATCTTTTGCGGCGCTGGCTGCGCGGGGGCGCGATCACCAGCCGGCGTCTGACCGAGATTTACCTAAGCCGGATCGCCGCGCTGAACCCCTCGCTGAAATGCTTTGCGACCGTGACGGACACGCTCGCGCTTGCCGAGGCGGAAGCCGCCGACGCGTTGATCGCCGCCGGCAACTGGCTCGGCCCGCTTCACGGAATTCCCTACGGTATCAAGGACTTGTTCGACACGGCGGGGGTTGCGACCGAATGGGGCGCCGAGCCCTATATCGGCCGCGTGCCGGAACGCGATGCGGCGGCGGTGCGGCTGCTGCGCCGGGGCGGCGCGGTGATGCTGGGCAAGACCACGACCGGCGCGATCGCTTACGGCGATATCTGGCATGGCGGGCAGACGCGCAATCCGTGGAACCTTGATGAGGGGGCATCGGGCTCTTCCGCCGGGTCGGCCGCTGCGGTCGCGGCCGGGATGTGCGGCTTTGCGATCGGGACCGAGACGCTCGGCTCGATCGTCTCGCCCTCCCATCGCTGCGGCGCGACCGGGCTGCGGCCGAGCTTCGGGCGGATCAGCCGGGCGGGCGCGATGACGCTGTGCCCGAGCCTCGACAAAGTCGGCCCGATCGCGCGCGCGGTCGAGGATTGCGCTATGGTCCTGTCGGTTCTTAACGGCGCCGACCCCGCGGATCGCGGCTCGATCGCGGCGCCCTTTGCCTATCGCAGCGGCGCGGGGCTGGGCGGGCTGCGCATCGGCTTTCTGCCCGAAGCGTTCGGGGCAGCCGCGGCGCCGCCCGATCACGCGGCGCTTGAGGCGATGAAGGCGCTTGCCGCCCGCGAGGGTGCGCAGATTGTCGAGGCAAGCCTGCGCACTCTGCCGTATGGCGCGCTGTTCGGGACGGTCTATGCGGAGGCGACGGCGGTTCACAAGGCGCTTTCGCTCGACGATCTGGACGACAAGCTGCGTTGGCAGGACGACGTCGCCTGGCCGAACATGATGCGCGCGGCGTGGCTGACAAGCGCCCCCGATCTGGTCGAGCTGGACCGGCTGCGCTATCAGGTGATGGAGGCTCTGGACGATCTCTTCGCCGACATCGACCTGCTGATCGGCCCTGCATCGACCGGGCCGATGCTGATCGCCTCGAACTTCACCGGGCATCCTTGTGTGCATCTGAGGACCGGGTTCGACGCGGTCCCCTCGCGCGCGCGCGGCGGGCTTTCGGCGCTTGAGAAGGCGGATGCGCGGCGCGGCGATCCGGCAAAGACGCACCGCGTGCCGCACGGCGTCTCGCTTTGGGGCCGGCTTTATGACGAGGGGCGCCTGCTGGCCGCCGCCGCCTCCTTCGAGGCCGCGCTTGGCGTCGCGGAAGCAAGGCCCGATCTGCCCGCCTAACCGCGCCCGGCGCCGATCGGCAGCGCGAGCGGGCGCCGCCCCGTCATGATCGCAACCCCTTGCGGGACAAGCGCCGAAAGCACCGGCGCGTCATGCCAGAGCCCGCCCGTATAGGTGCCGAAGGCGGGCAGGATCAGATGCTCGGCGCCGACCAGAAACGCCGGACGGGCGAGCGGGCCAAGCCGGATTTTCGGGTGGTAATGGCCCGAAATATCGGGCCCCTGACCGGCGATATGGCGCAGCGCGATCCCGCCGAGATGCGCCGTCTCGGGCCCGCTTTTGCGGTCGTGATTGCCGGCGAGAACCAGCAACTCGGCCCCCGCGCCGATCCGGCCGAACGCAGCGAGATCGGCCGGGTTAAGCGCTGCGAGCGCGGCATCGTCGTCGAACACATCGCCCAGCAACACGATCAGCCGCGGGCCGAGCGCGTCAATCTCGGCGCCGAGCCGCGCGAGCGTGTCGCGAGTCTCGAATGGCGGCAGTAACGCCCCCCCGCGCCGCGCCATACGCTCGGATTTGCCCAAGTGGAGATCGGCGACGATGAGCGCGCCCTGCTCGGGCCAGAACAGCGCGCCCGAGCCGCGCGCAATCATCCGCGCGCCCGCAAAGCGAAAGGCAAGGCCGGGCTCGGCCTCGGCAGAACGGTGGAGCGGGTCGGTCATGGCGCGCTGAAATAGCCTATCGCGGAGCGGGATGCGAGGGGGCTTGGCGGGGGTCGCGTTTTCGGCGGGGTGCCGGTGGCGTGGGAGGGGGTGCGTGCGTCCTTTTAGCACTTATCGCCCGCGCGAAATTAAAAGCCCAATTTGATCGAGATTAAATAATTAAATTAGACAAAATCGTTAATTATCCGACAGGGTTTTGGACAGTTTGCCACAGTTTATTAAACGTGGAGGGTCCTAATCATGCAAAGATCAATTACGATATTGGCGCGCTGCTTCATAGCGGGATGCGCGGCGCCGCAAAATGAAACGCAGCCACCGCTTAATTTATCGCAATGGTCGGCCCAGGAACGCGACCGGCTCGCGCGCAATGTCATCGCGCGCGAACTTGCTCAGCGGATCAGGGGCACTTCGAGCAGCAGCGCGCTCAATGCGGTTTCCGACTGCGTCATGGCGGGCGCCTCAAGGGCCGAGCGCGATCAGATCGCCTCGCTGAGCGATTTGCCGAGCGCCGCGACGCAGGCGATTGAACCTGTGCTGCGCCTGCCGACCGTAAGGCGGTGCATCGAGCAAACGAGCCCTCCACCGCGCGCCGCCGCTGTCACGCAAACGCCGCGATCAACCGCCCGCAGCGCCCAGCCAAGAGCCACCCCGCGCGCGCAAGTGGCGCGGCGATATATTCGCGGCCCGCGCGGCGGCTGCTATTATCTCACCTCACGCGGGAGCAAGGTTTATGTCGATCGCTCAATGTGCCGGCGGTAGGTTGGTTATTGGCGATTAAAGGAAATTAAAGGCGGAATAATCTCATTTCGCCTGTCGTATTGACGCGGCTTAGTTGGGAGCTTTTCCAAATTGCGCCCAACAGCGATCCTTATCAGCCGAGCCATTTGTCGAAACCTGCCGTGCCGAAATCTCAACTGTCGGCACGTTTTCCTAGAAGGCAGGCGCGACCGGCAACCATGCGCATTGTGGTCTCAATTTTGTAACCACAAAACGGACAGACAACGCCCTCAACCGCCGAAACAAAAAAGGCGCCCGAAAGCAGGAAAACTCCGCCGGGCGCCTTTTCAATCATGGTGGGTGATAACGGATTTGAACCGCTGACATCTTCGATGTGAACGAAGCGCTCTACCGCTGAGCTAATCACCCGTGGAGGGCTAGATAGCGGGCCGGGGCGGCGCGCGCAAGCCCTCAAATCGAGGAAAGCGGGCGCGGTCAACCCGCGCCCGGTCTTCTTATCAATGCGCCGTCGCGCTGCTTGCCGGCTGGGCGCTGCCCTGACCTGCGGCGCGGCGGGCGGCTTCGGCGGCCTCCTCGGCGGCCTCGTCCCACTCGACCGGCTCGGGCATACGCACCAGAGCGGCTTTCAGAACCTCGCGGACATTGCTGACCGGGATGATCTTGAGCCCTTCCTTCACGTTAGCCGGGATATCGGCCAGATCCTTTTCGTTATCGGCCGGGATCAGCACCGTCTTGATCCCCCCGCGCAGCGCCGCGAGCAGCTTTTCCTTCAGCCCGCCAATCGCCAGCACATTGCCGCGCAGCGTGACCTCGCCGGTCATGGCGACATCCTTGCGCACCGCGATGCCGGTCATCACGCTGACGACCGAGGTGACCATCGCGATCCCCGCCGACGGGCCGTCCTTGGGCGTCGCGCCCTCGGGGACGTGAACGTGGATGTCGCGCCGGTCGAACTCGGGTGGCTTCACCCCGATCTCGGGCGAGATCGAGCGCACGAAGCTCGACGCCGCGTCGATGGATTCCTTCATCACATCGCCCAGCTTGCCGGTCGTTTTCATCCGCCCCTTGCCGGGCAGTTTCAGCGCCTCGATCTGCAAGAGATCGCCGCCCACCGACGTCCAGGCAAGCCCGGTCACCACGCCGACCTGATCCTCGCGCTCGGCGAGGCCATAGCGATGGCGGCGAACGCCCAGATATTCCTCGGCCTTGGCCGGATCGACCGTCACCGATTTCGCCTCGCCCTTGAGGATCTCGGTTACCGCTTTACGGGCCAGCTTCGCGATCTCGCGCTCGAGACTGCGCACACCGGCCTCGCGGGTGTAGTAGCGGATGACATGGGTGAGCGCGTCGTCAGTCACGCTGAATTCACCCTTGCGCAGCCCGTTCGCCTTGATCTGCTTGGGCAGCAGATGCTGGCGCGCGATCTCGCGCTTTTCATCCTCGGTGTAGCCGGCAAGCGAGATGATCTCCATCCGGTCGAGCAGCGGGCCCGGCATGTTGTAGCTGTTGGCCGTGGTCAGGAACATCACGTTCGAGAGGTCATATTCAACCTCGAGATAGTGATCCACGAAGGTGGAGTTCTGTTCCGGGTCCAGCACCTCCAGCATCGCCGAGGCCGGATCGCCCCGGAAATCCTGCCCCATCTTGTCGATTTCATCGAGCAGGATCAGCGGGTTGGTGGTCTTGGCCTTTTTCAGCGCCTGAATGATCTTGCCGGGCATCGAGCCGATATAGGTGCGCCGGTGGCCGCGGATTTCGGACTCGTCGCGCACGCCGCCAAGCGAGATGCGGATGAACTCGCGCCCCGTCGCCTTCGCGACCGAGCGGCCAAGCGAGGTCTTGCCGACGCCGGGCGGGCCGACGAGGCACAGGATCGGGCCCTTGAGCTTGGTCGAGCGGTTCTGCACCGCCAGATATTCGACGATCCGCTCCTTGACCTTTTCCAGCCCGTAATGATCGGCATCCAGCACCTTTTCAGCCGCGACCAGATCGCGTTTGGTGCGCGATTTGACCCCCCAGGGCAGCGCCAGAAGCCAGTCGAGATAGTTACGGCTGACGGTCGCTTCGGCCGACATGGGCGACATGGATTTGAGCTTTTTCAGCTCGGCCTCGGCCTTTTCGCGGGCTTCCTTGCTGAACTTGGTCGCGGCGATCTTCTCTTCCAGTTCGGCGATCTCGTCGGCACCCTCTTCGCCGTCGCCCAGCTCGCGCTGGATCGCCTTCATCTGCTCGTTGAGGTAATATTCGCGCTGCGTCTTTTCCATCTGGTTCTTGACGCGCGACTTGATCTTCTTCTCGACCGCGAGGACCGAGATTTCGCCCTGCATCAGCCCGTAAACCTTCTCGAGCCGCTCGGCCACGACGAGGGTTTCCAGCAGATCCTGTTTTTTGTCGATCTCGATGCCGAGATGGCCGGCGACCAGATCCGCGAGACGCTCGGGATCGGACGCCTCGGCGACATTCGCGACCACCTCGTCGGGGATGTTCTTGCGGATTTTCACATAACGCTCGAACTCGGCCGCGACGGTGCGGGTCAAGGCGGTGACGGTTTCGGCCTCGCCCTGTTCTTCGATCAGAACGCGCGCTTCGGCCTCGAAATAATCTTCGTTTTCAACGAACTGCGTGATCTCGACACGGCGCTGCCCCTCGACCAGAACCTTCACGGTCCCGTCCGGCAGCTTGAGCAGTTGCAGCACATTCGCCAGAACGCCGACGCGGTAGATGCCATCGGCATCCGGCTCGTCAACGGCGGCGTCCTTTTGCGCGGCAAGAAGGATCGGCTGATCCTCGGCCATCACGGCTTCCAGCGCGCGCACGGATTTCTCGCGCCCCACGAAAAGCGGGACGACCATATGCGGAAACGCCACGATGTCCCGCAGCGGCAGAACCGGATGGCGCGAAGTGAGTTCTTTGGTCATAATCGTCCTTTCATGCCCGAGGGCGCGGCCCCGATCTCGGCAGTCCGGGCCCCCTGCGTCACCCGTATTTAAGGACGCGCCGGGCGCGGTTCAATGCCGCAGGCCAAGCGCCTGCGCGAGGCGCACCGCGTCTAGACCAAAGCGGCGGCGCAGGATCTGCTCGGGCTCGGCCCCGCGCGAGCCGGCAAGGATGCGGCGCGGGCGCGGGGCGTCGTTGTGATCGTGAAAGCTGCGCAGCCACATCACCGGATCGGGGAAGGACAGCACCGGCACATTGCGCCACAGCCAGTCATGGCGATAATTCTGGATCGAGCGCGGCCGCCCGCCCGGAAACACCATAACGAGCGAGGGCACCCAGAGCCGCGCCAGCTCTTCGGTCAGCACCGCATGGCCGCGATGCGCCTCGAGCGCGAGGCCGCGCACATGGTTGATCGCGAAGGGGCGATCCCCGTCGATCAAGCCGGCATTTGCGCGCGCAATGGCGCGGCTGCGGGCGATGAAATCGGTGGCGACCGCGTCATCGTCATCCATGCAGAACTGCGCGACGAGATCCGCGCCCGGCTCGGTCGCACCTGTCAGCATCGCCTTGCAGATCGGCGCGTGGCGCCCCGGCGCGGCCTGGATCAGCCTTGCCTGTTTCAGCGGCGCGATTGCCGCGCGGAGCTCGCCAAGCGCCCAGGGCGGCAGATCCTCGCCGGTCGCCACGATCAGCGTGAAATCAGGATCGCTCTGCGCGATCAGGGGCGGCAAGCACAGCGCGCGAAACCGCGCGAGCCGGTCACGCAGCCGCTCGGGCGCATAAAGAATGGCGCGGTTCTCGTCGAGGGAGGGGCCGGTGGTCTGAAAATCGCTCTCGACCAGCATGGAAAAGCGGCAAATGCCGAGAAGCTGAACGCGCATGACCACAGCAACCTTGAAACCCTGAACACGCCATCTTTTAGCGCCGATCCCGCGCAAATGCCACGGCAGAGAACGGGGCACCGGGCCGCGCTAGAGCCGGAAGATGCGCGAGATATCGTCAAGCGCCTCTCTCTGCCGCGGGCTCATCGCGGCGCCGGGGCCGATCATCTCGTTCAGCACGGCAAGAAGCGGCTGGAACCCGGTCTGATCGAGGCTCGCCAGGCGCTTGCCGATCCGGCTGATCGCCATTTGCGGGGTCTTGCATTCATTGACCAGCCAGCGGCCGACGATCAGCATCTCATCCGCCTTGATCTCGCTGACGGAGAGATGTCGCTGCATCGCGGCCTTCAGCGACGCGAGCTGCTCGGAGGTTGGCAGCGAGGCGAGATCAAGAAACGCAACGCCAAGCGCCGCGACGGCCAGCTCAGGCTCCTCGATGCTCTGGGCGGGGTGGACATTGGCGCGGCGTCGAAAGCCGAGCCGGCGGGCGGCGGCCGCGACATCGCCGGCGATGCCCGAGATATCGTCCAGCGCCTGCTTTGCCACCCTGATCCGCCAGATCCAGACCGCTGCCGCGAGGATCAGGCCCAGTAGAGCAAGCAAAAAAGGCATTCCGGCCTCCTCGTGGACATCGGCGCGGATCGCGGATCGGAGGCAAAATCCCGAGCCGGGCCGCGTTTCCCGCTTTGTCTGTTACGCATGAAATCGGCAACCGGGCAAGCGCGTTCTGCCGCCCCCTGCCCCGAAAGCACAAGGCCCGGATGCGGCTTTGCATCCGGGCCTCGCTGTCTTGTTTTGGCGGCGCTTAGTCCTGACCGCCGGTCTCGGGCAGATCGGCCAGCGGGCCGTCCTCGAGCGTTTCGGGCGCGGGACCTTCGGGCGCGGGGCGCGGCGCGCTTTCGGGGCCCTCGATCGCGGCAGCGGCCTCGGCCTCGGCGCGGCGCGCCTCGATCACGGCGCTGTCACGCTCGGCCGCGACGCGGCGCAGGCGCATCGTCGCGCCGCCCGTGCCGGCCGGGATCAGGCGGCCGACGATGACGTTTTCCTTGAGACCGACCAGCTTGTCGCGCTTGCCCTGAACCGAAGCCTCGGTCAGAACGCGGGTCGTCTCCTGGAACGAGGCGGCCGAGATGAAGCTGCGGGTTTGCAGCGACGCCTTGGTGATGCCAAGCAGCACCGGCTCGCCGCGCGCAGGGGTGCCGCCGCGCGCCTCGACCTTGGCGTTCTCTTCCTCGAACTCGTCACGCTCGACATGCTCGCCCTTCAGAAGCGTGGTATCGCCGCTATCGAGGATTTCGATCTTTTGCAGCATCTGCCGCACGATCACCTCGATATGCTTGTCGTTGATCTTCACGCCCTGCAAGCGATAGACGTCCTGCACCTCGTCGATCAGGTAATCGGCCAGAGCCTCGATCCCCTTGATGCGCAGGATGTCATGCGGCGCCGGGTTGCCGTCCATGATGTAGTCGCCCTTCTGCACGAAGTCGCCTTCCTGCACCGGGATATGCTTGCCCTTCGGCACCATATATTCGACCTTCTCAAGCGACTCGTCGGTCGGCTCGATCGCGATGCGGCGCTTGTTCTTGTAGTCCTTGCCAAAGCGCACATAGCCATCGATCTCGGCGATGATCGCGTGATCTTTCGGGCGGCGGGCCTCGAACAATTCGGCCACACGCGGCAGACCGCCGGTGATGTCCTTGGTCCTTGCGCCCTCGCGCGGGATACGCGCGATCACATCGCCGGCCTTGACGTCCTGACCATCCTCGACCGAGAGGATCGCATCGACCGACATCGGGTAGGTGATCGGGTTGCCCTGATCGTTGCGGATCGGCTCGCCGTCCGTGCCGACCAGCAGGATCTCGGGCTTGAGATCATTGCCCTTGGGCGCATTGCGCCAGTCGGTGACGATCTTCTGCGTCATCCCGGTCGCATCGTCGGTCTCGTCGCGGACCGAAAGGCCCGAAACCAGATCGACGAATTTCGCGACACCCGCCGTCTCGGCGATGATCGGCAGCGTGTAGGGGTCCCACTCGAACAGCTTCTGCCCGCGCACGACCTCATCGCCCTCTTTGACGAAGAGCCGCGAGCCGTAGAACAGCTTATGCGTCACCACCCGCTCGCCTTGCGGGTTGAGGATGTGGATCTGCATGTTGCGGCTCATCACGATGAGATGGCCTTGCGCGTTTTCAAGCAGCGCCTCGTTCTCGAAGCTGACCGTGCCCTCCTGGTTGGCGGCAAGGAAGCTTTGCTGGCCGCCCTGCGCGATCCCGCCGATATGGAAGGTCCGCATGGTCAGCTGCGTGCCCGGCTCGCCGATCGACTGGGCGGCGATGATGCCGACCGCCTCGCCGATATTGACGAGCGTGCCGCGGGCCAGATCGCGCCCGTAGCAAAGCGCGCAGACGCCGTCCTCGGATTCGCAGGTCAGGGCCGAGCGGATGCGCACATTCTGCACGCCCGCCGCCTCGATCGCATCGGCGCGGCGCTCGTCGATCAGCTCGCCCGCGCGGGCCAGCACCTCTTCGCCGCCCGGCACCAGCACATCATCGGCCGCGACACGGCCAAGGATACGCTCGGAGAGCGGCGAGATGACCTCGCCGTCATTGACGGCGGCGGTGGCGGTGATGGCGCGCTCGGTCCCGCAATCATGCTCGCGGATGATGCAGTCCTGCGCCACATCGACCAGACGGCGGGTCAGATAGCCCGAGTTCGCCGTCTTGAGCGCGGTGTCCGACAGACCCTTCCGCGCCCCGTGGGTCGAGTTGAAGTATTCAAGAACGGTCAGACCTTCCTTGAAGTTCGAGATGATCGGCGTTTCGATGATCTCGCCCGAGGGCTTGGCCATCAGACCGCGCATCCCGCCAAGCTGCTTCATCTGGCTGACCGAGCCCCGCGCGCCCGAATGGGCCATCATATAGACCGAGTTCGGCTCCTTCTCGGCGCCGTTCTCGTCATGCTTGGTGGCCGAGATGGTCGACATCATGGCGTCGGTGACGCGGTCGTTACATTTCGACCAGGCATCGACGACCTTGTTGTATTTCTCGCCCTGCGTGATCAGGCCGTCGAGATATTGCTGCTCGAACTCCTTGACCTGATCCTGCACCTCGCCGACGATCGACCATTTGTCGTCCGGCACCACCATGTCGTTCTTGCCGAACGAGATGCCGGCGCGGAACGCCTCGCGGAAGCCAAGGCCCATGATCTTGTCCGAGAAGATCACCGCCTCTTTCTGGCCGCAGTAACGATAAACCGTGTCGATGACGGTCTGCACGTCTTTCTTGCGCAGCAGGCGGTTGACCAGATCGAACGGCGCTTTGGCGTTCAGCGGCAGCAGAGCGCCAAGGCGGATGCGGCCGGGCGTCGTCTCGAAACGGCGCACGACCTCGTTGCCGTCCTCGTCGATCTGCTTGAGCCGCGCGGTGATCTTGGCGTGCAGATGCACCTCGCCGGCGGCAAGGGCGTGCTCGACCTCATCGACATTGGCAAAGACCATGCCTTCGCCCTTCATGCCCTCGCGCATCATGGTCACGTAGTAAAGACCAAGGATCATGTCCTGCGACGGCACGATGATCGGCGCGCCGTTGGCGGGCGAGAGCACGTTGTTCGTCGACATCATCAGAACGCGCGCTTCGAGCTGGGCTTCCAGCGAAAGCGGGACGTGAACCGCCATCTGGTCGCCGTCGAAATCGGCGTTGAAGGCGGCGCAGACCAGAGGGTGAAGCTGGATCGCCTTACCCTCGATCAGGATCGGCTCGAACGCCTGAATGCCAAGACGGTGCAGCGTCGGCGCGCGGTTCAGCAGAACCGGATGCTCGCGGATCACCTCGTCGAGAATATCCCAGACCTCGGGGCGTTCCTTCTCGACCAGCTTTTTCGCCTGCTTGACGGTCGAGGAATAGCCCTTCGCCTCCAGCCGCGAATAGATGAACGGCTTGAACAGCTCGAGCGCCATCTTCTTCGGCAGCCCGCATTGATGCAGCTTGAGCTCCGGCCCGGTCACGATGACCGAGCGGCCTGAGAAGTCCACGCGCTTGCCGAGCAGGTTCTGACGGAACCGGCCCTGCTTGCCCTTGAGCATATCGGAAAGCGATTTCAGCGGCCGGCGGTTATTGCCGGTGATGACGCGGCCGCGGCGGCCGTTATCGAACAGCGCATCCACCGATTCCTGCAACATCCGCTTTTCGTTGCGCACGATGATGTCGGGCGCGCGCAGCTCGATCAGCCGCTTCAGACGGTTGTTGCGGTTGATGACCCGGCGATACAGATCGTTCAGGTCGGACGTGGCGAAGCGGCCCCCGTCCAGGGGCACAAGCGGGCGCAGTTCCGGCGGGATGACCGGAATGACGGTCATGACCATCCATTCGGGACGGTTGCCCGATTCAAGGAAGCTCTCGACGATTTTCAGCCGCTTGATGATCTTTTTCGGCTTGAGCTCGCCGGTCGCCTCTTTCAGCTCTTCGCGAAGCTGCTCGGCGGTGGCGGCGAGGTCGATATTCGACAGCATGGTGCGGATCGCCTCGGCGCCGATATCGGCGGTGAAGGCGTCGGCGCCGAACTGGTCCTGCGCATCCATGAACTCTTCTTCGGTCATGAGCTGGCCGTAGACCAGATCGGTCAGGCCCGGCTCGATCACGACGTAGTTTTCAAAGTAGAGGATGCGTTCAAGATCGCGCAGCGTCATGTCCAGCATCAGGCCGATCCGGCTGGGGAGCGACTTGAGGAACCAGATATGCGCGACCGGCGCGGCCAGCTCGATATGGCCCATACGCTCGCGCCGGACCTTTTGCAGCGTCACCTCGACGCCGCATTTCTCGCAGGTCAGGCCGCGATATTTCATGCGCTTGTATTTGCCGCACAGGCATTCGTAATCCTTGATCGGGCCAAAGATACGCGCGCAGAACAGCCCGTCACGTTCGGGCTTGAACGTGCGGTAGTTGATCGTTTCGGGTTTTTTCACCTCGCCGAACGACCACGAGAGAATTTTCTCGGGCGAGGCGAGCGAGATCTTGATTTCGTCGAACTGGCGCGGTGCGGCCAGCGGGTTCAGCGGATTGGTGGCGAGTTCCTGGTTCATCTGCGATTCCTAATGATGTGGCGCAAAGGGGCGAGGTAAGGGCCCGGGGCCCTTACTCGTCCTCCTCCGCATCCAGGAGTTCCATGTTGAGGCCCAGACCCCGGACCTCCTTGACGAGAACGTTGAACGATTCCGGCACGCCGGCCTCGAAATTGTCCTCGCCCTTCACGATGCTTTCATAGACCTTGGTGCGGCCCGCGACGTCGTCCGATTTCACCGTCAGCATCTCTTGCAGGGTGTAGGCGGCGCCGTAGGCTTCCAGAGCCCAGACCTCCATCTCACCCAGACGCTGACCGCCGAACTGCGCCTTCCCGCCCAAAGGCTGCTGCGTGACAAGGCTGTAAGGCCCGGTCGAGCGCGCGTGCATCTTGTCGTCGACAAGGTGGTGCAGCTTCAGAACGTATTTCATGCCGACCGTGACCGGGCGCGCGAACTGCTCGCCGGTGCGGCCGTCGAACACGATGGACTGGCCCGAAGTGTCGAAACCCGCCCGGCGCAGCGCGTCGTCCACATCGCTTTCCTTCGCGCCGTCAAAGACGGGCGTTGCGATGGGAACGCCGGTGCGGACAGCCTCGGCGTGATCGACAAGCTGATCGTCGTCCATGCCCTCGAAGGTGCCGGCGAACATCTCGTCGCCGTAACCGATCCGCATCGCCTCGCGCACCGGGCTCATATCCCCATTGCGGCGATAATCCTGAAGCGCCTCGTCGATCTTGAGGCCAAGGCCGCGCGCGGCCCAGCCCATATGCGTCTCAAGGATCTGGCCCACATTCATCCGGCTCGGAACGCCCAGCGGGTTCAGCACCAGATCGACGGGGGTGCCGTCGGCAAGGAACGGCATATCCTCGATCGGGACGACCTTGGACACGACACCCTTGTTGCCGTGGCGCCCGGCCATCTTGTCGCCCGCTTGCAGCTTGCGCTTCACGGCGACAAAGACCTTGACCATCTTCATGACGCCCGGAGGCAGATCGTCGCCCTGACGGACCTTCTCGACCTTGTCCTCGAACCGCGCATCGAGCGATTTCTTCTGCGCGTTGAAGTGGTCATGCAGCGCCTCGACGTCGCGGGTCAGATCCTCTTCGTCGAAGGCAAGCTGCCACCACTGCCCGCGCGAGAGCGAGCCGAGAAGCTCCTCGTTCACTTCGCTGCCGGACTTGATGCCGCGCGGCCCCTTGATCGCTTTCTTGCCGTCGATCAGGCTGCGCAGGCGCGCGTAGATGTTGCGCTCGAGAATGGCGAGCTCGTCATCGCGGTCGCGCGACAGGCGCTCCACCTCTTCGCGCTCGATTTGCAGCGCGCGCTCGTCCTTGTCGACGCCGTGGCGGTTGAAGACGCGGACCTCGACGATCGTGCCGTAAGCGCCCGGCGGCAGGCGCAGCGAGGTGTCGCGCACATCGCTGGCTTTCTCGCCGAAAATGGCGCGGAGCAGCTTTTCTTCCGGCGTCATCGGGCTCTCGCCCTTGGGGGTGATCTTGCCGACCAGAATGTCGCCCGGCCCCACTTCGGCGCCGATATAGACGATCCCCGCCTCGTCGAGATTGCGCAGCGCCTCTTCACCCACGTTCGGGATATCGCGCGTGATCTCTTCCGGCCCGAGCTTGGTGTCGCGCGCCGCAACCTCGTATTCGTCGATATGGATCGAGGTGAACACGTCGTCGCGGTGGATACGCTCCGAGATCAGGATCGAGTCCTCGTAGTTGTAGCCGTTCCACGGCATGAACGCGACGACCACGTTGCGGCCGATGGCCAGCTCGCCCTGATCGGTCGAGGGACCGTCCGCGATGACCTGACCCGACTGCACCCGGTCGCCCACCTTCACAAGTGGGCGTTGGTTGATCGTCGAGGACTGGTTCGAGCGCTTGAACTTGCGCAGGCGGTAGATATCGACGCCGGCATCGCCCGCGCCAAGACCCTCGGTCGCGCGCACGACGATACGCTGCGCATCGACCTGGTCGATCACGCCCCCGCGGCGCGCCATGATCGAGGCGCCCGAATCGCGCGCCACGGTCGCTTCCATGCCGGTGCCGACGAACGGCGCCTCGGCGCGCAGAAGCGGCACGGCCTGACGCTGCATGTTCGAGCCCATCAGAGCCCGGTTCGCGTCGTCATTCTCGAGGAACGGGATCAGAGCCGCCGCGACGGAGACAAGCTGCTTGGGCGAGACGTCGATCAGATCGACCGCATCGACCGGGTTCAGCATGAAATCGCCGCCCTGACGGGTCGAGATCAGCTCTTCGGTGAAATGGCCGCTCTCGTCCAGATCGGCATTGGCCTGCGCGACGGTGTGACGCATTTCCTCGGTGGCGGACATGTAGACGACATCATCCGTCACCTTGCCCTCGATCACCCGGCGATACGGGGTCTCGATGAAGCCGTATTTGTTCACCCGAGCGAAGGTCGCGAGGCTGTTGATCAGACCGATATTCTGGCCTTCCGGCGTCTCAATGGGGCACATCCGGCCGTAATGGGTCGGGTGCACGTCGCGCACCTCGAACCCCGCGCGCTCACGCGTGAGGCCGCCCGGCCCAAGCGCCGAGAGACGGCGCTTATGGGTGACTTCCGAGAGCGGGTTGGTCTGGTCCATGAACTGCGAAAGCTGCGACGAGCCGAAGAACTCGCGCACCGCCGCGGCGGCGGGCTTCGAGTTGATCAGATCCTGCGGCATCACCGTGTCGATCTCGACGCCGGACATACGCTCGCGGATGGCGCGCTCCATGCGCAACAGGCCGACGCGATACTGGTTTTCCATCAGCTCGCCGACCGAGCGCACCCGGCGGTTGCCGAGATGGTCGATATCGTCGATCTCGCCCTTGCCGTCGCGCAATTCGACCAGCCCGCGAATACAGGCGATGATGTCCTCGCGGCGCAGCGTGCGCTGCGTGTCCGGCGCGTCGAGGTCCAGACGCATGTTCATCTTGACCCGGCCCACGGCGGACAGGTCGTAACGCTCGGCGTCGAAGAACAGGCTGTCAAACATTGCGCTTGCGGCTTCGACGGTCGGCGGCTCGCCCGGACGCATGACGCGATAGATATCCATCAGCGCCTGATCGCGGTTCATGTTCTTGTCCGCGGCCATCGTGTTGCGGATATAGGCGCCGACATTGACGTTATCGATGTCCAGCACCGGAATGTCGGTCACGTCATTGTCGAGCAGCACCTTGAGCAGCCCGCCGCTGAGCGCGCCGTCCTTGTCATACTCGGCCGTGATCTCGTCGCCCGCCTCGGCGTAGATGAGGCCGGTCTTTTCGTTGATGATGTCTTTCGCGACAAAGCGGCCGATGATCTGATCGAAGGGCAGCAGAAGGTCGATGTCTTTCCCGCCGTCAAGCAGTTGCTTGACCTGACGCGGGGTGACCTTGTCGCCGGCCTTGGTGATGATCTCGCCGGTTTCCGCGTTCACCAGATCGAAGGCCGGGCGCGAGCCGCGCATCCGGTCGGGGAAGAACCGGCTGACCCAGCCATCCTCTTGCCCCTTCTTGCGCGACAGCGTGAAGCTGACCGTGTCATAGAACGCATCCATGATGCCTTCCTGATCCATCCCGAGCGCGTAAAGCAGCGTCGTCACCGGCAGCTTGCGGCGACGGTCGATCCGCGCGAACACGAGATCCTTGGCGTCGAATTCGAAATCGAGCCACGAGCCGCGATAAGGGATGATCCGGCAAGCGAACAGCAGCTTGCCCGAGGCATGGGTCTTGCCGCGGTCATGGTCGAAGAACACGCCGGGGCTGCGGTGCATCTGGCTGACGACGACACGCTCGGTCCCGTTGACGATGAACGTGCCGTTCTGCGTCATCAGGGGCATGTCGCCCATGAACACGTCCTGTTCCTTGATGTCCTTGACCGAACGCGCGCCGGTGTTTTCATCGACATCGAACACGATCAGACGCAGCGTCACCTTCAGCGGCGCGGCATAGGTCATGTCGCGCTGCTGGCACTCGTCCACGTCGTATTTCGGCCCTTCCAGCTCGTATTTGACGAATTCCAGCGTCGCGGTCTCGTTGAAATCCTTGATCGGGAACACCGACTGAAAGACGCCTTGCAGCCCCTCGCCATCGGTGTGCGTGTCGGCCTCGCCCGAGTTCAGAAACAGGTCATACGACGATTTCTGAACCTCGATGAGGTTCGGCATTTCAAGAACTTCGCGGATATTGCCGTAATAGCGGCGGATGCGCTTCTGACCGACATAGGCTTGAGTCATGGGTCG
>JAUNRZ010000134.1 GCA_030539455.1 Paracoccus sp. (in: a-proteobacteria)
TTGACCCGCCCCGAGATCGGACCCGAGGCGATCCGGGTTGATCTGATGCGCGGGCTGGCCCATGCGGCAGGCGCGCGCGGCATGGTCTGGGGGCAGGCGCTGGATATCGCCGCCGAAACCGCGCCGGATCCGCTTGGGCTTGACGAAATCATCCGCCTGCAAGGCAACAAGACCGGCGCGTTGATCGAATTCGCCGCGACGGCGGGCGCTGTGATCGCGCGCGCAGATCCCGCCCCGCTTCATCGCTACGCGGCGGCAATCGGGCTCGCCTTCCAGATCGCGGATGACATTCTTGACGTGACCGGCGACGAGACCCGCGCGGGCAAGCGCGTCGGCAAGGACGACGCGGCCGGCAAGGCCACGTTCGTGTCGCTGATGGGCCTCGATGGCGCACGCACTGAAGCCGCGCGCCTGATCGACGAGGCGGAAGCCGCGCTGTCACAATATGATGGGCGGGCCGGAAACTTGCGGCAACTGGCGCGTTTCGTTATCCAGCGAGACAGCTAGACAAAGCGCCCGAAAGGGGTGACATGACCGATCAGAGCCGCCCGAAAACCCCGCTTCTCGACCGTGTGAACGCGCCCTCCGACCTCAAATCGTTAAGCGATCGCGAATTGCGGGTGCTGGCGGACGAGCTGCGGGCCGAGACGATCTCGGCGGTCTCCGAGACGGGCGGGCATCTCGGCGCGGGCTTGGGCGTGGTCGAGCTGACCGTGGCGCTCCATGCCGTTTTCGACACGCCGCGCGACAAGCTGGTCTGGGATGTCGGCCATCAATGCTACCCCCACAAGATCCTGACCGGCCGCAGGGGCCGTATCCGGACGCTGCGCCGGGGCGGCGGGCTGTCGGGTTTCACCAAGCGCGCGGAAAGCCCGTTCGATCCGTTCGGCGCGGGCCATAGCTCGACCTCGATCAGTGCCGCGCTTGGCTTTGCGATGGCGCGCGAGTTGGGCGGCGATCCCGGCGATGCGATTGCCGTGATCGGGGACGGCGCAATGAGCGCGGGGATGGCGTTCGAGGCGCTGAACAATGCGGGCCATCTCGGCAAGCGGCTTTTCGTGATCCTCAACGATAATGAGATGTCCATCGCGCCGCCGACCGGCGCGCTGTCCTCATACCTCACCCGGCTTTACACCGAAGGCCCGTTTCAGGATCTCAAATCGGTCGCCAAGGGCGCGGTCGGGCTGCTGCCGCCGCCGCTGCAAGAGGGCGCGCGGCGCGCGAAAGAGATGCTCAAGGGCATGGCGGTTGGCGGGACCATGTTCGAAAATCTGGGCCTGTCCTATATCGGGCCGGTCGACGGGCATGATCTGGACCAGCTTTTGCCGCTGCTGCGGACCGTCAAGGCGCGGGCGACCGGGCCGGTTCTGATTCACGCCGTGACCAAGAAGGGCAAGGGCTATGCCCCGGCCGAGGACGCGCCCGATCGCGGCCATGCGCGCGGGACGTTCAACGTGGTGACGGGCGAGCAGGCGAAAGCGAAGTCGAACGCGCCCAGCTATACCTCGGTCTTTGCGCGCGCTCTGATCGACGAGGCGAGCCGCGATGACAAGATCGTGGCGGTGACGGCGGCGATGCCGGACGGCACCGGGCTGAACCTCTTTGCCGAGCGCTTTGCGCGCCGCTGCTTCGATGTCGGGATCGCCGAGCAGCATGCGGTGACCTTCTCGGCCGGGCTTGCGGCTGGCGGGCTGAGGCCGTTCTGCGCGATCTACTCGACGTTCTTGCAGCGCGGCTATGATCAGATCGTCCATGACGTCGCGATCCAGCGCCTGCCGGTCCGGTTCGCGATCGACCGCGCGGGGCTTGTCGGTGCGGATGGCGCGACCCATGCGGGCGCGTTCGACACCGCGTTTCTGGCGAACCTGCCCGGCATGGTCGTCATGGCCGCCGCCGACGAGGCCGAGCTGGTCCACATGGTCGCGACCGCCGCCGCCCATGATGACGGCCCGATCGCGTTCCGCTTCCCGCGCGGTGAAGGCACCGGCGTCGAGATGCCCGAGCGCGGCACCAAGCTTGAGATCGGGCGCGGGCGCGTCGTGGCCGAGGGCGCGGGCGTTGCGATCCTGTCATTCGGGGCGCGGCTGGCCGAGGTCATGGCGGCGCGCGAGGCGTTGATGGCGCGCGGGATTAGCCCGACCGTCGCCGATGCGCGCTTTGCCAAGCCGCTTGACCGCGATCTGATTCTGCGCCTCGCTGCCGAACATGACGCGCTTATCTGCATCGAGGAAGGCGCGATCGGCGGCTTTGCCAGCCATGTCGCGCAGCTTCTCGCCGAAGAGGGGGTGTTTGACCGGGGGCTGAAATTCCGCGCCATGGTGCTGCCTGACACGTTCATCGACCATGACACCCCGGCCGCGATGTATGCCTCGGCCGCGATGAACGCCGGCGATATCGAGGCGAAGATCCTCGAGGTCATGGGCGTTGCCGCCCTGCCTCGGCGGCTCAACAAATAGCCCTCACCGACGGAGCAGGAGCAGGCCATGAGCCGCCACACTCATCCAAGCGCGCATCCCGACGATCCGCATTTCATCTCGCGCTCGGGCTGGCTGCGCGCCGCTGTTCTGGGCGCGAATGACGGGATCGTGTCGATCTCGTCGCTTCTGGTCGGCGTTGCCGCGTCCGGCGCGGATCGTCACGCGATCATCATCGCGGGGCTTGCCGGGCTGTCGGCGGGCGCCTTGTCGATGGCGGCGGGCGAATATGTCTCGGTGTCGAGCCAGTCAGATATCGAACGCGCCGACATTGCGCGCGAGACCAAGGCGCTGGAGGAGGACCCGCAGACCGAGCTCGACGAATTGATCGAGATCTACGAAAAGCGCGGCCTCTCGCCCGAGACAGCGCGGCTGGTTGCGACCGAGCTGACCGAACATGATGCGCTTGGCACCCATATCCGCGATGAGCTCGGGCTGTCGGATGTGCTGTCGGCCAACCCGCTCCAGGCGGCGCTCGCCTCGGGGCTGACCTTCACCGCCGCCGCCGCGATACCGTTCCTTGGCGCGCTGCTGGCCCCGCCGGGCCATGCGGTCACGGTTGTGTGGGTTGCAACGCTGCTGGCGCTTGCCATACTCGGCGCGGTCGGTGCGCGTGCCGGCGGCGCGCCGATCGGGCGCGCGGTGGCGCGGGTGCTGTTCTGGGGCGTCGCCGCGATGGCGATCACCGCCCTGATCGGCCGAATGTTCGGCGTCGCCTTAGGATAGAGCCATGAAAACCCTCGCTTTTGCCCTGTCACTCGCGCTTGCCTCGCCCGCCTTGGCCACGCAGGAATATATCCTGCCCACACTTTTCGATGTCAGCGGCGTTGCTGCCGATGATGTCCTGAATATCCGCGCCGAGCCGAACGCCTCGTCCGAGATCATCGGAACGCTCGCCCCGGATGCGACCCAGATCGAGGTGTTTGAAACGCGCGGCAATTGGGGCCTCGTCAACAGCAGCGAGCGGTCGGGCTGGGTCTCGATGCGTTATCTCGATTATCGCACCGATGTCTGGGAGGCCGGCGCGCTGCCCGAAAACCTGACCTGCCTTGGCAATGAGCCGTTCTGGAGCATCGCCGCCGAGGGCAGCGATCTGGTGTTCAAGCATCCCGAGGGTGAAGAGCGTTATCCGGGGCTGCGCGTTCTCGATGACGGCATCCCCCGCAGCCCGCGCCGCGCCCTTGTCGCGGGCGAGGGCGCAAACCGGATGAGCGCGGTGATCACGCCGCAGATCTGCTCGGACACGATGTCGGATATGGCCTATGGGCTGAGCGCCACGCTGATCGTCGAAGGCGCGCACGCCCGCGATGGCGCGCAGATGCTGCATGGCTGCTGCCTCGCCGGCGGCACCGGGCGGAACTGACCGTCGCGCGCCTCGCGCCCGCGCAAGCCCCCTAGGCCAACGCGGCGATAAGGGCCGCAAGCCCCGCCGCGACAGCCGCGCCGATCCCGGCTGACCCCCAGGAAAACCGCCGCCGCGCGTCGGGTTCCGGGTGATCATCGCGCGCGCGCTCGCGCCTGATCGCGCGCTCCAGCAGATCGGGCAGGATCGGGCCGTAGCGCCCCAGCATCTGCACCGTCCGCCCCATATCGCGCAAAGCCGCGCGCGGGCCGAGATTGTCGCGGATGTAATTGCCGACGACCGGCTCGGCCGCGCTCCAGATGTTGAGCTGCGGATCGAGCGAGCGGGCCACCCCCTCGACCACCACCATCGTGCGTTGCAGCAAGATCAGCTCGGTCCTTGTCTGCATCCCGAACCGCTCGGTAACTTCCAGCAGATAGCCAAGGAGATTCGCCATCGAGATCCGGCTCGCCTCGGCGCCGAAAATCGGCTCGCCCACCGCCCGCAGCGCGCGCGAGAAGGCGGCCATGTCGCGGTCGGGCGGGACATAACCCGCCTCGAAATGAACCCGTGCGACACGGTCGTAATCGCGCTGGATGAAGCCCATCAGGATCTCGGCATAGACGCGGCGCGTGTATTCGTCGATCTGGCCCATGATGCCGAAATCATAGGCGATCACGTCCCCGTTCGGCGCGATTTTCAGGTTGCCCTGATGCATATCGGCGTGAAAGAACCCGTCGCGCAGGGCGTGGGACAGGAAAAGCTGCAAAATGCGCTTTGCAAGGGCCGGCAGGTCATGCCCGGCCGCCCGGATCGCGGCGACATCGCCCAGCGGGATGCCCTCGGCCCAGTCGCTTGTCAAAACGCGCTTGGAGGTTATCGCCCAATGCGGGCGCGGCACGGCGAACCCCGCATCCCCGGCGGTGTTCTGCGCGAAAAGCGAGGCCGAGGCCGCCTCGAGCCGCAGATCAAGCTCGGCCAGCACGGTGCCCTCGAAATGGCTGACCACATCGCGCGGGCGGAGCCGGCGGGTCGCGGGCGAGAGCCGCTCGATCAGATTGGCGGCGAAGTGGAACGCGTCGAGATCGCGCCGGAACGCGGCCTCGATACCGGGGCGCAGCACCTTGACCGCAACCTCCGCGCCATCATCGGCGCGCCGCGCGCGGTGGACCTGCGCGATCGAGGCGGCCGCGACGGGGGCAGAGAATTCAGAGAACAAGGCGCTGACGGGTTGGCCGATATCGGCCTCGATCATCGCCTTGGCCTCGTCAAGCGGGAAGGGCGGCAGCCTGTCCTGCAAATAGGAAAGCTGCTTGGCCAGCTCCGAGCCGACCACATCGGGCCGTGTCGAAAGCACCTGACCGAACTTGATATAGGCCGGCCCAAGCGCCGTAATGGCGCGAGTGACCGGCGGCAGCGCCGGATCGCCGCGATAGCCCAGCAGACGGAACGGCCAGCCGAGCACGCGGGCCGCCATTCGCACGCGCGGCGGCGCCTGCATCGCATCGAGCGCGACGACCATCGCCCCGCTGCGCTCGAACGTGGCGCCGGTGCGGATCAGCCGCCAGATATTATGCGGCCCCCTCACAGTTTCCAGCCGGAATGGAGCGCCGCGATGCCCATCGAGAGATTGCGGTACTGCACCCGGTCGAACCCGGCCGCGCGGATCATCGAGGCGAATTCATGCTGGTCCGGAAAGCGGCGGATCGATTCGACCAGATATTGGTAGCTGTCCCGGTCATCGGCGACCAGCTCGCCCATCGCGGGGATCACGTTGAAGCTGTAGCGGTCATAGGCCCATTGCATCGCCGGCACCGGAAGCTGGCTGAA
>JAUNRZ010000135.1 GCA_030539455.1 Paracoccus sp. (in: a-proteobacteria)
CTAGGGCGCAGCGGGGCGTGCTGGCAAGACGGTAATTTGTGGTGGGCGCAGGCGGAAGGGGCGACGGGGCGGGCCGCTGCCGATATGGGGCGCCGGCGCTTTGAGCTGGACGGCAGCCTCTAGCATAGCGCGGCGGCACATGATGCGGGGCGGTGGGGCTTGGTGCCGATCACCGCCGCCCGACACAGGGCGGCGGTGCTATGTTCAAGGCCGTCAGCGCCCCCTGACATGGGACCACGCGCGGGGTCACTCGTTGGCCGCGCTTCGTCCGGGCCACCGACGCGGCCTAGTCCAGCGGCTTCAACCCTGCCTCGATCTCCTCGCGGCGGGGCTCGAGGAACGGGGGCAGTGACAGCGCCTGACCCATCGTCTCGAGCGGCTCGTCGACCGCGAAGCCCGGCCCGTCGGTGGCGATCTCGAAGAGATTGCCGGCCGGCTCGCGGAAATAGAGCGAGCGAAAATAATAGCGCTCGACCTCGCCGGAATTGCCGATCCGGTGCTCGCGCAGGCGGTCCGCCCAGTGGCGCAGCGCGACAGCATCCGGGACGCGGAAAGCGACGTGGTGGACCGCGCCGGCGCCTTGCCGGGCGCGCGGAAGGCCCGGCTGGACCGCAACGTGCAGCTCGGCAGCGGCGCCGCCCTCGCCCATCGTATAGACATGGACCCGCCCCTCGCCGTCCGGGCTTGGATAATCGCGCTCAGCGCGCATCTGCATCACGCCGGTCAGCACCTCGTCCGTCGGCCCGAGATCGGGCACCGAGATCGTGATCGGCCCGAGGCCGAGGATCTGATGCTCGGCCGGCACCGGGCTTTGGTCCCACGGATGCGGCGGAAGATCGTCGCCGTCGGCAACAAGCCGAAGACGCTGACCCTCGGGGTCGTCAAAGTCGATGCTCGCCCGACCGTCGAGATCACGCGGTCCCTCGACCGAAAGCCCG
Source organism: Paracoccus sp. (in: a-proteobacteria) (assembly GCA_030539455.1). Classification (GTDB taxonomy): domain Bacteria; phylum Pseudomonadota; class Alphaproteobacteria; order Rhodobacterales; family Rhodobacteraceae; genus Paracoccus. The sequence continues at coordinate 939 of JAUNRZ010000135.1, forward strand.
GCACCCCGCAGCCGATCGGCCCAGTAATCGAGGCTCGATTCGCGCACGCGCAGCGCGGTGCGGGTGATCGCGTTCGTGCCGCGTTTTTCAGGCGCGGCGGGCCAGTCGAAAAAGGTCAGATCGGTGCCGGGGCTGCCAACGGCATCGGCGAAAAACAGATGATAGGCCGACACATCGTCCTGATTGACGGTCTTTTTCACCCGGCGCAGACCAAGCGTTTCGGTATAAAAGCGGTTGTTCTCGCCCGCACTCGCGGTGATCGCGGTCAGGTGGTGAATTCCGGTAAGCTCCATTTTGGGCCTCCTTTCCTTGGCGTCGATATGGTCCGCGCGCGGGGCGCGGACCAGCCCCTCCTCCGCGCAACCAGTGTTCGACAAAAGCGAACGGCGCATCTATACTGCGCCATGCGTTACGATCTGGCCCAGCTTGAGACCTTTCTGAGCGTGCTCGAGCTTGGCACGGTCACGGCGACGGCGGCGCAGATGAATCTCTCGAAATCGGTCGTCAGCAAGCGCGTCTCGGATCTCGAGGCGAGCCTTGGCGCCGCGCTGTTTCGCCGCAACGCGGGCCGGATCGCCCCGACCGAGGCGGCTTTGCGCCTTGCCGCGCGGATCCGCCCCGCTTTGGGCGAGCTGCGCGCGGCGACCGAAAGCGCGGCATGGGGCGGCGCCGAAGAGCTGCGCGGCACGCTCGCCCTCTCGGCGCCGATGAGCTTTGGGACGATGTATCTCGCGCCCATGCTCGCGAGCTTCGCGCGCAGCCATCCCGGCCTGACGCTGCGGGTCGATTTCGACGACCGCCCGCGCGATCTGAATGCGGGGGGCTTCGACATCGCGCTGCGGATCGGGGTGCTGCGCGACAGCGCGTTGATGGCGCGCAAGCTGTGCGAGGATCGCGCGATTCCCTGCGCCGCTCCCGAATTTCTGGACCGCCACGGAAGGCCGCAGAGTCCTGCCGATCTGGCCGGGCTGCCGGTCATCGGCTATGCCCACGCGGCGAACGGCGACATGTGGCAGTTCGGCGCGGGCGGCGATCTGGCCCAGCCCGCGATGCACGAAATCGCCTCGGTCAATAATGGCGAGGCGTCGCGCGATATGGCGATTGCGGGGCTGGGGCTCGCGATGCTGCCGGGTTTTATCGTCCAGCCCGCGATTGATGCGGGCCTGCTCGAGCCGGTCCTGCCCGATCTGCCGCGCACCAAACTGCCGATCAGCCTTGTCTGGCCGCAGGTTCAGCCGATGCCGGTCAAGCTGCGCGCTCTGATCGATTTTCTGGTCGCCGCCTTCGGAGGCGGGCCGCCCTGGCAGAGGTGAAAAGCGGCCCCGAAGGGCCGCCCTGCGCGCTTATTTGTCCTTGGCGCGCGCGGCCTTGGTGGCATTCGTCCACCAGACCAGATCCTTCAGCATCCCTTCGAGCGAGCTGTTCAGATTGTCCTCGACCTCGCTCATCGGCTTGTCCTCGCCCAGGGGCGAGACCTTGAAGAAATCGCCCATGCCGAGATGCACGCCGCTGCGCACCGGGACCATCTGAAGCTCGATCCCGATCGTGCGCAGATGCTCGGCCGCGCGGGTGCCCCCGACCGAGCCGTAAGCCATCAGGGCCAGCGGCTTGTGGTTCCATTCCTTATACGCCTGATCCAGAGCGTTCTTCAAAGCACCCGTGATCGAGCGGTTATATTCCGCGACCAGAAAGATATAGCCGTCGAACTCGCCGACCTTCTCTTGCCACTTCACCGCGCGGTCATCCTCGGATTCCACATGGGCGTTCGAGGCCTTCTCATTGAAGAAGGGCAGGTCGAAATCGCGCAGATCGACCAGCTCGAAGCTCAGATCCTCGCATTTCGCCTTGGCGCTCTCGAGGAGCCATTTGGCGGGTTTGTCGGCAAAACGCGCATCGCGGGTCGAGCTGATGATGATGGCTATTTTCGGTTGGGCCATTGTCGGAGCCTTTCGGTTAGGAATTCTGTGTCACGCGGACATAACGCCCCGCCCGCGCCTTCAGCAGGCTGGCCGGGCGAAATGCGGCGTTCGCAGATCAAGAACGCCGCGCGGCGCGTGCGGGTTTCCTGCCCTGCCCCGTCCATGCAGCTTGCCGCCGAAGGGGCGCCGTGCCAGTCTGGCGAAATCGAAAGCCGGAGCGATCATGTCCCATCTTCTTCACCGCAATACCCGCATCGTTCCGCCCACCGCCGTCTCGGGCGAGGGGATCGAGCTGATCGACGCTTCCGGCAAGCGCTATATCGACGCATCGGGCGGCGCGGCGGTGTCCTGTCTTGGCCATCAGCACAAGGACGTGATCGCGGCGCTTCACCGCCAGCTTGACCGGCTGACCTATGCGCATACGGGGTTCTTCACCTCCGAGCCCGCCGAGGCTCTGGCCGATCATCTCATTGCCCGCGCGCCCGAGGGGATCTCGCACGCCTATCTCGTCTCAGGCGGCTCGGAGGCGGTCGAGGCGGCGCTGAAACTCGCGCGGCAGTATTATCTCGAGATCGGCCAGCCCGCGCGGCGCCATATCATCGCGCGCCGGCAAAGCTATCACGGCAACACGCTGGGCGCCTTGGCGGCGGGCGGGAACGAGTGGCGGCGGACCCAGTTCCGCCCGATGCTGATCGAGACGCACCACATCGCCCCCTGCTTTGCCTATCGCGAGCGGCACGAGGGCGAAACCGACGCCGATTACGCAGCCCGCGCGGCCGGCGAGCTGGAAGCAAAGCTGAACGAATTGCCCGAGGGCAGCGTGATGGCGTTCGTGGCCGAAACGGTGGTCGGCGCGACGGCAGGCTCGGTCCCGCCGGTCGGGGATTATTTCAAGCGCATCCGCGAGATCTGCGACCGCCACGGCGTTTTGCTGATCCTCGACGAGGTGATGTGCGGGATGGGCCGGACCGGCACGCTGTTTGCCTCGGAGGCCGAGGGGATCAGCCCCGACATCGTGACGATTGCCAAGGGGCTCGGCGGCGGCTTTCAGCCCATAGGCGCCGTGCTGATGCAGGAAAAAATCTTCGAGGCGATCCGCGACGGGTCCGGTTTTTTCCAGCACGGGCACACCTATCAGGGCCACCCGATGGCCGCCGCAGCGGGTCTTGCGGTGCAAGAGGTGATCGAAAAGGACGGGCTGCTCGCCAATGTTCGCGCGATGGGCGATCTGCTGGCGCAGCGCCTGACCGAGCGCTTTGCCCAGCACCCCCATATCGGCGATATTCGCGGGCGCGGGCTGTTCCAGACGATCGAGCTGGTCGAGGATCGCGCCAGCAAAGCGCCGTTCGATCCTGCGCGCGCGGTGAACGCGCAGATCAAACGCGAGGCGATGGCGCGCGGGCTGATGGTCTACGCGATGGGCGGGACGATCGACGGGCGGCAAGGCGATCACCTCATGCTCGCCCCGCCCTTTATCGCGACGCCCGGCGATGTCGACGAAATCGCCGGCCGGCTTGCCGAAGCGGTGGATGCGGTGCTGGGCGGTTAAGCCCCGCCGCAATGCAGGCACGTCGAAAGGGCGCCCGCGCGGTCAGATCACCGCGTGGCGCACCTTGGCCGAGACCCATTCGCTGACCACCACCGTCGCCAGCACGACAAGGATAATCAGCGACACTTGCGGCCATGCAAGCTGGTTGAGGCTGCTGCTGAGCTGCATCCCAAGCCCGCCCGCGCCGACAAGGCCGAGAATGGCGCTTTCGCGGATATTGATGTCCCAGCGGAACACGCTGATCCCGTAGAAGGTCGGCAGCACCTGCGGCACGATCCCGTAGCTGAGGATCTGCGCCTGCGAGGCGCCGGTCGCGGTGATCGCCTCGATCTGCTTGACGTCGGTTTCCTCGATCGCCTCGTAAAGCAGCTTCCCGATGAACCCGACCGAGCGGAAGCCGATCGCGATGATCCCCGCCAGAATCCCCGGCCCGAGGATCGAGACCAGCAAAAGCGCCCAGATAAGCGAATTGATCGAGCGCGACGCGACGATGCAGAACAGCGCAAAGGGCCGCAGGATCAGACGCGAGGGCGTCGTGTTCGACGCGGCAAGAAACGCGAGCGGCACGGCCAGCACGATCCCGAGAAGCGTGCCAAGCGTTGCGATGTTGATCGTGTCCCAGAGGGGCGCCCAAAGCCGCTCCATATAGGACCAACGGGGCGGGAAGGCGCGGCTCGCAAGGTCCGAGGCGGCGCGCGGGGCGTCGTTCACGAAACCCCAATTGGTGCGCGCGGTCATCAGGTTCCAGCACCACACGAACAGCGCGACGGTCAGAAACCAGCCCAGCCAGACCAGCATCCGCCCGGCCCGCGTGCGGTATTGCCAGATCCCGCCTTGCGGGTCGCTTTTGGGGGTGAAGGCGTTTGCGGAAATCATGCTCATCACTGCACCCATTTGCGCAGATGGCCCGAGGCGTATTCCGAGATCATCACGATGGCGATGATGATCAGCAAGATGGCCCCGGCGCTTGAATATTCATAGCGCGACAGCGAGGTGTTCAGCGCAGCGCCGATCCCGCCCGCGCCGACGATGCCGATCACGGCGGATTCGCGGAAATTGATGTCGAGCCGGTAAAGCGACAGCCCGATCAGCCGCGGCATGACCTGCGGCTGGATGCCGTAATTGATAAGCTGCACCCAACTCGCCCCGGTCGCGCGGATCGCCTCGGCCTGTTTCTCGTCGATATCCTCGATATCCTCGG
>JAUNRZ010000019.1:0-18971 GCA_030539455.1 Paracoccus sp. (in: a-proteobacteria)
TGCGCGCAACGATGGGGGTTCAGGAGGGCCAGGTCAAAATCTGGCATCGCGACATCAACGACGATTAAGCCTGACGAAGCTGTAACGAGTGATCCAATGTTATTTATCATCCTTGCCCTGATCGTCGCCGCCGCGGTCATCCTGCTCAGCTACCGCCCCGGCACCGTGGGCACCGGGGACGCCGCCCCCACCGGGGTCGGCGAATGCAATTGGCGCCGCCTGGGCCGTAAAGGCACCCTGCACGAATTCCACTGCCAAACCTGCAAACAAACCGCCTACGCCCAATCCCGCAGCGGCCCGTCCGGCTGCAAGAAGCATATGCGGAACAGTTTGTAATCCCGCCCGTTTCTCCTTCATCGCGGGTTGAAGTGAGGGGTGGCCATATCCATCTTTTCAGCAAGACCCGGACGGGTGCCGCGCCATGATGGGCGGCGCAAAACCGGGGGCTGAAAGGAAGCAATCATGGATATGGAAAAATTCACCGAACGCTCTCGCGGCTTCATGCAGGCGGCTCAGACAATCGCCATTCGCGAGGGCAATCAGCGGGTCGTGCCGGAACATCTGCTGAAAGCTCTGATGGATGACGATCAGGGTTTCGCGAGCAATCTGATCAGCCGCGCCGGCGGCGATGCGAACGCGGTGCGGCAAGCGGCTGACGAGGCGGTCGCGCGCCTGCCGAAAATCTCGGGCGGGGACGGTCAGGTCTATGTCGACCCCTCGATGGTCCGAGTCATGGACGAGGCGCAAAAGCTCGCGCAGAAGGCTGGCGACAGCTTTGTGCCGGCGGAACGTCTGCTGACCGCGCTTGCGATCGCGAACACCCGCGCGCGCGATGCGATGGAGGCGGGGCGCGTCAACGCGCAGGCGCTGAACGGCGCGATCAACGACATTCGCAAGGGCCGCACCGCCGATAGCGCGTCGGCCGAGGACAGCTATGAGGCGCTGTCGAAATACGCGCGCAACCTGACCGAGGCGGCCGAGGACGGCAAGATCGACCCGATCATCGGCCGGGACGAGGAAATTCGCCGCGCGATGCAGGTTCTCTCGCGCCGCACCAAGAACAACCCCGTCCTGATCGGCGAGCCCGGCGTCGGCAAGACCGCCATCGCCGAGGGGCTGGCCTTGCGCATCGTCAACGGCGATGTGCCCGAAAGCCTGCGCAACAAGCAGCTTTGGGCGCTCGATATGGGCGCCCTGATCGCGGGGGCCAAATACCGGGGCGAGTTCGAGGAGCGGCTGAAAGCCGTGCTCAAGGAAATCGAGAACGCCGCCGGCGAGATCATTCTCTTCATCGATGAGCTTCACGTTCTGGTCGGCGCCGGCAAGACCGATGGCGCGATGGACGCGGCGAACCTCATCAAGCCCGCCCTCGCGCGCGGCGAGCTGCACTGCGTCGGCGCGACCACGCTCGACGAATACCGCAAATATATCGAGAAGGACGCCGCGCTTGCCCGCCGCTTCCAGCCGGTTCTGGTCGAAGAGCCGACCGTCGAGGACACGATCTCGATCCTGCGCGGCATCAAGGAAAAATACGAGCTTCACCACGGCGTGCGTATCTCTGACGCGGCGCTTGTCTCGGCGGCGGTGCTGAGCAACCGCTATATCACCGACCGCTTTTTGCCCGACAAGGCGATCGACCTTGTGGACGAGGCCGCGAGCCGCTTGCGGATGGAGGTGGACAGCAAGCCCGAGGAACTCGACGCGCTCGACCGGCAGATCCTTCAGCTTCAGATCGAGGCCGAGGCGCTGAAGAAAGAGGACGATTCCGCCAGCCGCGACCGTCTGGAAAAGCTCGAAGCGCAGCTGTCCGAGCTTCAGCAGCGCAGCTCCGAGATGACCGCCCGCTGGCAGGGCGAGCGTGACAAGCTGGAAGGCGCGCGCGGGCTGAAAGAGCGGCTCGAACGCGCCCGCGCCGAGCTGGATCAGGCCAAGCGCGAGGGCAATCTGACCCGCGCGGGTGAGCTGTCCTACGGGATCATTCCGGGGCTCGAGAAAGAGCTGGCCGAGACCGAAGCCTCCGAAGATGGCGCCGGCGGTCTGATGGTCGAAGAGGCGGTCGGCCCCGAGCAGATCGCCGAGGTGGTCGAGCGCTGGACCGGCATCCCGACCAGCAAGATGCTGGAAGGCGAGCGCGAAAAGCTGCTGGCGATGGAAAGCGTCCTTGGCAGCCGCGTCATCGGTCAGGCCGAGGCGGTGAAGGCTGTCTCGAACGCCGTGCGTCGCGCGCGCGCCGGGCTGAACGACGAAAACCGCCCGCTCGGCAGTTTCCTGTTCCTCGGCCCAACCGGCGTTGGCAAGACCGAGCTGACCAAGGCAATCGCTGAATATATGTTCGACGACGACAATGCGATGGTCCGTATCGATATGTCCGAGTTCATGGAAAAGCACTCGGTCGCGCGGCTGATCGGCGCTCCGCCCGGCTATGTCGGCTACGACGAGGGCGGCGTTCTGACGGAAGCGGTGCGGCGGCGGCCCTATCAGGTGATCCTGTTCGATGAGGTCGAAAAGGCGCACCCGGACGTGTTCAACGTGCTGCTTCAGGTGCTCGATGACGGGCAGTTGACCGACGGGCAGGGCCGGACGGTCGATTTCAAGCAGACGCTGATCATCCTGACCTCGAACCTTGGCGCGCAGGCGCTTTCCGCTCTGCCGGAAGGGTCGGACAGCACCGACGCGCGCGCGCAGGTCATGGACGCGGTTCGGGCGCATTTCCGCCCCGAATTCCTGAACCGGCTGGACGAGATCATCATCTTCCACCGCCTGACCCGCAAGGATATGGACGGGATCGTCCGCATCCAGCTTGGCCGTCTGGACCGGCGGCTCGCGGGGCGCAACATCACGCTCGCGGTCGATGACGAGGCGATGAAATGGCTGGCCGATGAGGGCTATGATCCGGTGTTCGGCGCGCGGCCTCTCAAGCGGGTGATCCAGCGCTCGCTTCAGGATGCGTTGGCCGAAATGATCCTCGCGGGCGAGGTGCATGACGGCGACACGGTCAATGTCAGCGCGGGGCCCGAGGGTCTGCTGGTCGGCGACCGGGTGACGACCACCAAGCTGGACGGCGGCAGCGGCAAGCCCGCCGACACGCCGCTTCACTGACAAAAAAGCCCCGGCATCGCGCCGGGGCTTTTTCCTTAGCGCGGGCTGCGCTTATTTACCGTCCATCGCCGCGCGGTTGATCCCGCCCTCGGCCAGTTCGGTCATATGCCGGTCGCCGTCCCAGACGGAATCGAGCTCGGTCTGAAGCTGGTCGCTCTGGTCCTGATGGCCCAGCTTGCGCGCGAAGGTGCGCACGCAGCCATAGCCGGCGATCGCGTAATGGGCCATCCGCTGATATTGGGTGATGATCGCCGCATCCTGCGCGTCATCGTCAGCGAATTTCGTCTCAAGCCCGTGCTTGCGCGCCTCGCCCGCGAGACCCTCCATCCCCTTGCAGTGCTCGCCGCCGGGGCTGGTGTTGTGGGCCTGCGCAATATCGGCCAGCGTTTTCATACCGCGATCGATCCCCTCGGCGCTGTTCTCAAGCGCCTTGCGCAGATCGGAGGATTTGGCGGCTTTCGCCATGTCCTCAACGACCGGGCGCGACTGTTTCAGGGCCGAATGAATATCCTTGATCTGGTCGAGATAGAGATCTTCGAGATTCTTGATGGTCATCTTTCCGCTCCTTTGGTTGCGGCTGGGATTCGAGCTATCAACGAAGTGGTGCCGGGGCGGGTTTCGTTAACTTTGCGTAAACGCGTTGCGACAGGCTCGGGCCGCCCACGGTGACAAGGGGCGCCGGCGTTCCCACTCAGGCGCGGCCGGGGCGGCGCAGGTAGACATAATACGCGCCTTCCCCGCCGTGGCGCCGGCTTGCGGGCGTGACCTGCTGGACAAGCACGCCAAGCGGCGCCGCCACCAGCCAATGGGGCACGTTATGGCGCAGCGCGCCGGGCCGGATCATCCAGGGCGCATCCTCGGATTGGCGCGAGCCCTTCCCCGTGATCACCAGCAAAAGCCGCAGCCCGCGCGCGTGGCTGGAGCGAACGAAGCCGATCAGAGCTGCGTGCGCCTCGGCCAGCGTCATCCCGTGCAGATCAAGCCGCGCCTCGGGGCGCAGCTTGCCCGATGACAATTTGCGGTGCAGCTTGGTGTCCATCCGCAGCGGAAGCGCGCCAAGCGCCTCGGCGGGCGTCGGGGCGAGGCTGTGGCTGACGAGGCCCCGGCGCGGCGTCGGGGCGGGAACGGCCCGCGCGGCCGAAGCCAGCTCGGGCGGGCGTGGCAGCGTGGGCGCCTTGGGCAGCGCTTTCGGCTCGGGCGCGCGGGGGGCGGGCGCAAGCGGTGTCGCGCTGCGCGCGACACGCGCCCACAGCTCGGCATCCTCCGGCGTGAGACCCCGCCACCGGCGCGCCATTACACGCCGGTCGCGACCAGACGCCAGTTCGGGTCGTTGCTGCCCATAACGCGCGCGAAAGTCCACGTATCGCGCTGCTTGCGCGCCGATTTGAGATCGCCGTCGATCACCTTGCCATCGGCATCACGCGTCGCCGCGATCAGCTCGCCGACAAAACGCACCGAGACCTCCCCCTCGGCCGTTTCCGGATCGAACGACGCGCCGGCGAGCCCGGTCTCGTGCGTTCCGAGATAACGCGCCTCGACCGTGTGCCCGGCCTGCTGGCGCTGCTCGATCACATTGTCGAACGCCTCGGCCACCTCAGGCGCGAGGAAATCACGCACCTCGGATAGATCGCCCTTTTCGAACGCCATCAGGATCATCTCGTAAGCCATCTTCGCGCCGCCGAGAAAATCGCCGATATCGAAGGACGGCTCGCGCGATTTCATCTCGGCCAAAGCGGCATAGGCCGGGCTTTGCGGGTCCGCGTGATCGGCAATGTCGTCATATTCAGGCTCGGCCGGCGCCTTGTCGTTCTCGATCACCTCGAACCGGCGCTGGACCTGTTCCTGCTGCTCGGGCGGCGGCTCGAACCCGTCGCGCGTGCCGAGAATCCCGCGCAGGCGCAGGATCAGGAACACGGCAATCGCGGCGAGGACCAGAAGTTGAATGATTTGGCTGTTCATCCTTTAACCTTGTCGTTCCGGCCCCCAAAGCCGGCGGCACATGTCATCAGGGGGCGGCTTGTCTGGAACTCGCCGCGTTTTGTCTTATGTAGGGATCAGACGGGTTCAAGTCCAGCAAGCCCGTGAACGGAGACGATGATGCCGCTGCTTCTTGCCTTGCTGTTTCTGCCGATCCTCGAGATCGCGCTGTTTATCGTTGTCGGCCGCGCCATCGGGGTCTGGCTCACGCTGCTTTTGGTGATCGCCACCTCGGCATTCGGGCTTCTGGTGCTGCAAGCGCAGGGCGTGCTGGCGCGGCTGCGGGTGCGGCAGGCGATTGCGACGCTCAGCGATCCGACGGGGCCGCTCGCGCATGGGGCGCTTGCGATGCTGGCCGGTATATTGCTGATCCTGCCCGGATTTTTCACCGATCTGCTGGGCCTTTTGCTGCTGATCCCGCCGGTTCGGACCGCCCTGATGCGCGCACTCCGGGGGCGGATGGTGACGGCGCGCTCGGGCTTTGGTCAGGGCGGCCGGCGCGGGGCCGAAATCATTGACGGTGATTATTACGTGACGCCGGACGATACCGACCCGCCGCGCCGTTCGCCGGGCGCACCGCCGATGATCGACTATGCGCCGCCCACGAGCGGCCGCGACGATTCGCATCAAAAACACTGAGCGGGCCGAGTTGAGAACGTCGCGCGCGGGTGCTAGAACACCGCCGATCCATTGAAAAAGGCTGACAAATGACCGACGAAACCTCGCAGAACGGCCAGAACCCGGCCGCCGCCCCGCAACAGCCCGAGCAGAAACAGCCTGCCCAGCCGCGCATGAACATCCTCGCGCAATATATCCGCGATATGTCGTTCGAGAATGCCGTCGCGCAAAAAGGCATGGCCTCGGGCGCCGATGTGAAGCCGGAAATCGCGGTGCAGGTCGCGCTGGATGCGCGCAAGCGGAACGTCGAGAACCAGTATGAGGTGATCTGCAAGTTCAAGGTCAACTCGACCAATGCCGGCGACAAGGCTCCGCTTTTCCTGTGCGAGCTGGAATATGCGGGCGTCTTTCTTGTCGAGGGAGTCCCGGAAGAGCAGCTCCACCCGTTCCTGATGATCGAGTGCCCGCGCATGATGTTCCCCTATATCCGTCGCATCCTGCATGACGTCACGCGCGACGGCGGCTTCCCTGCGCTGAACCTCGACCCGGTTGATTTCGTCGCGCTCTATCGCAACGAGATCGCGCGTCGCCAGCAGGAGCAGGCAGCGCAGGCGCAAGGCGAGAAGCCGGCCGATCAGCCGCTGAACTGAGACCGTGGCGAGCGCGCCCAAGCACCGCGCCTGGCAGCGTATGCTGTCGGGCCGGCGGCTTGATCTGCTGGACCCGACCCCGTTCGACATCGAGGTCGAGGACATCGCTCATGGTCTCGCCTTCGTCGCTCGCTGGAACGGGCAGACGCGCGGCGACTGGGCCTATTCGGTCGCCGAGCACTCGCTTCTGGTCGAGGAAGCGTTCGCACGCATCCGCCCCGGCGCCGAGCCGAAATGGCGGCTCGCGGCGCTTTTGCACGATGCTCCCGAATATGTGATCGGCGACATGATCTCGCCGGTGAAAGCCGCGCTTGGGCTGGAATATGGCGAGATGGACGCGCGGCTTGCGGCGGCCATTCACCGCCGTTTCGGCCTTCCCGCGCAAATCCCTTTGGCGATTAAGCGGCAGATCAAGAAGGCCGATCAGGTTTCCGCCTGGCTGGAAGCTATCGAGATTGCTGGCTTTTCCGAAAAGGAAGCGAAGTCGATCTTCAAACGGCCCAATCCGGCGCATTGCGAAGGGCTTAACATAAGGCTGCGCCCACCGGCCGAAGTGCGCGCCGAATATCTTGCCCGCTTCAACTCGCTTTTGGAACAATCGGTTTAATTAGCCCGCCGAATGGGCGGGCTAAAGATCAGATTGCGAGATCCTGAAGCGATTTCCCGCTTTCCAGATGTTCCGTGACCCAGCCGGGACGACGGCCGCGCCCGCTCCAGGTTTGCGAGGCATCTTGCGGGTGAGCGTATTTCGCCGCGGAACGACTCGCTTTACGGCCCTTTTTTGAACCGGTCAGTTCATTTAGCGAAAAACCGTGTTCCCGCGCCGCTTGTTCGACGGCCGCCATTGCATCATTCCGGCGGCGATCTTCAAACGATTCAATGGTCTTTTCGACCTTGCTGCGAAGAGCGCGAAGCTCTTTGAGCGACATATTTTCCAGATTATCCATTTTTGTGCCTTATCAATAATAGCCGTCAGGCACAATAAAAGCGGTTTCAATAAAACGTCAATAAGCCGTTTTCATTGTGGGCTCCGCTTGGCCAATATCCGCTGCAATGTCCGCCGGTGCATATGAAGCCGCCGGGCGGTTTCGCTCACATTGCGGTCGCATTGCTCGTAAACGCGCTGGATATGCTCCCACCGGACGCGGTCTGCCGACATCGGATTTTCGGGCGGAGGCGGAAGCAGATCGCCGCCGTGAAGCAGCGCCGAGGCGATCTCGTCGGCATCGGCGGGCTTGGCGAGATAGTCGATCGCGCCAAGCTTGACCGCCGCGACGGCGGTCGCAATCGCGCCGTAGCCGGTCAGCACGATAACGCGAACGTCGGCGCGCGCCTCGCGCAGCGTCTCGACCACGTCAAGCCCGCTTCCATCTTCAAGCCGCAAATCAACCACCGCATAGGCCGGAGCGCTTTGGGCAATTGCGGCGCCGGCCTCTTCGACCGAAAGCGCGGTTCGACAGGCAAATCCGCGCCGCTCCATCGCGCGCGCAAGGCGATTGACGAAAACCTGATCGTCATCGACCAGCAAAAGCGACGGATCTTCGCCGATCTCGGATTTTGATTGTTCGCTCATCCCGTTTCCCCGCTTATGCAGAGAAACACCTAAGCACTTGACCGTGCCGGGTCAAATGCTGTCAGGCGACGTCCAAAAGACAGGCGACTTGCTGCGCCATATCTTCAGGCGGCAGATCGCGGCGGAAAAACGCCACGGTGCCATCATCGGGCAAGACCAGATAGCTGTTGGCGAGGTGATCGACGAGATAATTATCGGTCCCGTCATCGCGGATCTGATAATAATTGCGCCACAGCCGGCTGACCGCATCAACCTCTTCCTGCGTTCCGGTCAGCCCGATCATGTCCGGGTGAATGTTCGACACAAAGCGCTCGACCACTTCGGGCGTATCGCGGCGCGGATCGACGGTAATGAAAACCGGCTGCACGTCGCGATTATCCTCGCCGAGCAATTCAACGACTTCGGCATTGCGCGCAACATCAAGCGGGCAGACATCGGGGCAGTATGTATAGCCGAAATAGAGAATCGAGGGTTTCGAGAAAACGCGCTCATCCGTCAGCCGCTCGCCACGCCCATCGGTCAGCGTGAAGGCGCCGCCAAGGCTGTCCGCACCGCCCGCGACCGCGCCGGCGCCGCATTGCGTGAAACGCTCATGCCCCTGACCGCGGCTCATCTGCATCCAGAGCGCGCCCGTCGCCAGCACCAAAGCCGTCGCAGCAATGCCGAGCACGAGAATCTTCCTGTCGTTCATGATGCGCCTCTTTTTCCTCGCGCATTGATCGCTGAAATCGCTTCCTCTATCAAGCAACCGATTGTCGCACCCGCAAAGGCAACAGATGCCGCCCGTCCAACCCCACCCCGAGCCGATCCGCCTGCGCACGCTGATCGCGCTGCGTTGGGTCGCGATCGCGGGGCAGGTCGCCGCGATCATCGGCGCGTGGGCGATCGGGGTTCAGTTCGCGCTGCTGCCCGCGCTTGTGATCGTCGGGGTCGGCGCTGCGCTGAACCTCGCCGCTGCAAACTGGCCGCCAAAGCGCATGGATGAGCCGCGTGTCATGCTGCATCTGCTGTTCGATCTGGCGCAGATATCGCTTCTGGTCGCCATGACCGGGGGGCTGTCCAACCCGTTCGCGCTGCTTGTTCTTGCGCCGATCTCGGTCGCTTCAACGGTGCTGTCAGGGCGGCGAACGGTGTTGATCGGCGCGGCGACCGTTTTGCTTATGACGGCTGCGGGCCTGCTGGCGATGCCTCTCGAATATGGCGGCCGGCGGCTCGAGATGCCGGCGCTTCTGGCCATGTCGCACTGGTTCGCGATCATCATCGGCGTGGTGTTTTTCGCGGCCTATCAAAGGCGCGTCTCGTCCGAGATGGCGGCGACCTCGAACGCGCTTTTCGCAACGCAGATGGCGCTTTCACGCCAGCAAAAGCTGCACGATCTGGGCGGGGTCGTCGCTGCGGCCGCGCATGAGATGGGAACGCCCCTTGCCACCATCAAGCTGATCGCGACCGAGCTGCGCCACGACCTTGCCCGCGCGCTGCCCGAGCGGGAGGATCTGGCCGATGATCTGCAGGTGCTTGGCGCGTCGGCCGAGCGCTGCCGCGAGATCATGCGCTCGATGGGGACGGTCGGGAAGGACGATCTTCTGCTGCAATCCGCGCCTTTGTCGGCGGTTCTGGAAGAGGCCGCGGCGCCCCATACCGGGCGCGGCAAAGCGGTCGATTTCTCGCTGCGCGCGCTGGACGAAACGCCCGAGCCGACGCTGCGCCGCGATCCCGCCATCGTCCACGGCCTGCGCAATCTGATCCAGAACGCGGTTGATTTCAGCGTCGCGCGGGTCGAGGTCGCCGCCGAGTGGGATGCGCGCCGCGTCGAGATCCGCATCAGCGATGACGGGCCCGGCCTTCCGCCGCATCTGCTGCGCGGCAATGGCGACATCCTCCCGCCGCAACGCAGCGCCCGGCCGGACCCGCGCGCGGGGTATGAGGGGATGGGGCTCGGGCTTTTCATCGCGCGAACGCTTTTGGAAGGCGAGGGGGCCGAATTGCGGCTCGCCAACGCACCTGAGGGCGGCGCGATTGTCACGATCACCTGGCCTCTTTCGGCGATCACGGCCGATAATCGTCACGCTCTGGGCGAAAACCCTGAATCTTTCGCCTTCCGTTAACCTTTTCTTAAACGCCGCCGTGCTAGGGCTGGAAAAGCCACAGAACGGGGCGGGTGGATGATTGACGGCATCATAGCGGCGCTGATTGCTTTTTTCGCGGCCTTTGCTGCGGTTGTCGGCGCGATCTGGGCCATCGGGCGATGGGACCGGCGTCGCTCTGGCGCGCGGCTGCGCGTGGATGATCTGATCGAGCCTTGCGTGTTCCTGTTTCGCCAGGGAAAGCTCATTGATGCGACCGCGCCGGCGCGGCGCATCATGGCGGGCTGTCCGGGGGGCGATCTGACCGGGCTTCTTGGCTCTCTCGCGCCGCGTATCGACCGGCTGCCCGATTTTCTGGCTGAGGTCGAGGATAAAGGCTTCGCCGTGCGTCACGCCGAGGCCGGCCTGCGGATCGAGGCGCGCCAGCTTCAAGGCGACACGCTCCGCGTCGTGCTGACCGAGGCGGGCGCGGAACAGACGGGGCAGGTGGTCGATAACCTTTCGCTGAATGCGATGCAGGACGAGCTGTTGATGCTGCGCCGCGTCGTCGACTCGGCGCCGATGATGATCTGGCACCGCGACCGCGAGGGGCGGATCGGCTGGGCAAACACCGCTTTTATCCGCGAGGCCGAGACGCGATTCCCCGACGAAAGCCGCTGGCCGCTGCCAGAGCTGCTGACGCCCGAGCCCGAGCGCGCGCGCCCCGGCCGGATCCGCCGCGCCACGATCGGCGAGGGTGACGGGCTGCGTTGGTTCGATTGCCACGAGGCGCAGTCGGATGACGGCAGCACGGTATACGCGCTGCCCGCCGATGCCGAGGTTCGGGCGGAAAACAGCCTGCGCGAATTCCTGCAAACCCTGACCAAGACATTCGCCGATCTGCCAATTGGCCTCGCTATTTTCGACCGCGACCGGCACTTGCAGCTTTTTAATCCGGCCTTGATCAATCTGACCGGCCTTCAGCCGGGCTTTCTGACGGCTCGGCCGATGCTGTTTACTTTTCTCGACCAATTGCGCGAACAGCGCATGGTGCCCGAGCCGAAGGATTACCAAAGCTGGCGCCGCCAGACCGCCTCGCTGGAAAGCGCCGCCGCGCAGGGTCACCATGTCGAGACGTGGTCGCTACCGAACGGGCAGACCTACCGCGTCACCGGGCGCCCGCATCCGGGGGGAACGCTTGCGTTTCTGTTCGAGGATATCAGCTCGGAAATCTCGCAAGCCCGTAAATTCCGGGCCGATCTTTCGCTTGTATCTCAAGTGCTTGACGGCGTGAGCGAGGGGTTGATCCTGTTCGGGCCGGGCGGTCAGGTGATGCTGACCAACGGTGCCTATGACCGGATATGGCCCCACCAGCCGGCGAGCCTCGCCGATGCTCTGGCGTCGTGGCGCGGCCGGGACTGGGACGAAACGCCGGGCCTCGCGCGGCTTTCCGACGCGCTGCAAGGTGGTGCGGATCGGGCCGAAGGGGTGATCCTCTCGCCCCAAGGCCCGATGCGGTGGCGAATGCGCTCGATGCCTGCGGGGAAAACACTGGTGAGCTTCGTTTCGCCCGAAGCGGGCGCCGAGACGGCCGATCTGCCGCAGCCGGGTGTGGCGAAAATTCCCGCCGTCAGTCAGGCCTGATCAACCGTAATCGGCCTTGGGCCCGACAAACCACCACGCGATCAGCCCTCCGATCGGCAAAAGCGCGATGATGGCGATCCAGATCAGCTTCGTATTCCGCTCGGCGGTCGAGTTGATGACCGATGCGATCGCCCAGATATCGAGAACAAAAATAATCAGACCGAACAGGCCATAAATAAGGTTCATCGACAAACTCCGTAAGCAGACGAGGCGGTTACCGACAAACGGCCGGCGTGCTTTATTGGTTCCCCGCCCCCGGCGGTGCCGCTACGTCACAGAACGTAGCGCGACAGATCGCTCGAGCGCGCGAGATCGCCCAGGTATTTCTCGACAAACGCCTCATCGACGCTGATCTTTTCGCCGCCGCGATCGGGCGCGGTGAACGACAGCTCCTCGAAAACGCGCTCGATCACCGTGTAAAGGCGGCGCGCGCCGATATTCTCGACGCTTGCGTTGACCTCGGCCGCGATGCGGGCGATCGCGGCGATGCCGTTCTCGGTGAACGAGACCTGGACCCCCTCGGTCCCCATCAAGGCCGTATATTGCCGGGTGAGCGCGTTGTCGGTCTCGGTCAGGATGCGCACGAAATCAGCCTCTGACAGCGCGCGCAGCTCGACCCGGATCGGCAGGCGGCCCTGCAATTCCGGCAGCAAATCCGAGGGTTTAGCCACATGAAACGCGCCCGAAGCGATGAACAGGATATGGTCGGTCTTGACCGGGCCGTATTTCGTGCTGACCGTGGTCCCCTCGATCAGCGGCAGCAGGTCGCGCTGGACCCCCTCGCGGCTGACATCGCCCCCGCGCGCCTCGGCCCGAGCGCAAACCTTGTCGATTTCGTCAATGAAAACAATGCCGTTTTCCTGAACGGCCTCAAGCGCGGCGGTTTTCACCGTCTCATCATCCAGCAGCTTGTCGGCCTCTTCGGCGATCAACAGCTCGTAGCTGTCGGCGACCGTGACCCGCCGCTTCACGCGTCGCCCTCCAAAAGCTTTCATGAGCCCCGACAGATCCATCATCCCGCCAAGCGCACCCGGCTGACCCGGAAGCTCCATCCCGCCCAGCGGATTCGAGTTATCCTGAACCTCGACCTCGATCACGGTATCGTCCAGCTCGCCCCGCTTGAGCTTGTCGCGAAACATCCGCCGCGTGCCGTCACGCGCCTGATCGCCAGCCAGAACGTCGATGACGCGATCCTCGGCAGCGTCATGCGCCCGCGACTTGACGTCCTCGCGCATCCGCTCGCGCGTGTCGATGATCGCGGCATCGGTCAGATCGCGGATGATCTGCTCGACATCGCGCCCGACATAGCCGACTTCGGTGAATTTCGTCGCCTCGACCTTGATAAACGGCGCCTGCGCCAGCTTGGCCAAGCGGCGGCTGATCTCGGTCTTGCCAACGCCGGTCGGCCCGATCATCAGGATATTCTTGGGGTAGACCTCGTCCCTCAGGTCCGCGCCAAGCTGCTTGCGCCGCCAGCGATTGCGCAGCGCCACGGCAACCGCGCGCTTGGCATCCTTCTGACCGATGATGAAGCGGTCAAGCTCGGAGACGATCTCACGCGGGGTTAGGTCGGTCATATAGCTGAATCCTGTTGTTTTTCGGCCAAGCGGCGACACGCGCGGGCTAGGCTTCGATCGTTTCAACGGTGAGGTTGCCGTTTGTGTAAACGCAGATATCGGCGGCGATCGCCATCGCTTGCCGCGCAATCGCCTCGGCATCAAGATCGGTCGCGAGCAGGCCCCGCGCGGCGGCAAGCGCGTAATTCCCGCCCGAGCCGATCGCCGCGACGTCATGTTCTGGCTCGAGCACATCGCCAGCGCCAGTCACCACATAAAGCTGCGCGCCGTCGGTGACGATCAGCATCGCCTCGAGATTGCGCAGATATTTGTCGGTGCGCCAATCCTTGGCCAATTCCACACAGGCCCGCTGAAGCTGCCCCGGCGCGGCTTCCAGCTTTTTCTCGAGCCTTTCCAAAAGCGTAAACGCATCCGCCGTCGATCCCGCAAAGCCGACGACCACATCACGCCCGCCGGGCGCCAGCCGTCGCACCTTGCGCGCCGACCCTTTCATGACGGTCTGACCGACACTCACCTGACCGTCACCGGCCACCACCACGCGCCCGCCGCGTTTGACCGCAAGAATCGTGGTGCCGTGCCAGCCGGGAAATCTGTCATCTGCCAAAAGCGGGTCTCCTTTGCTCCGCGCAAGATAAGGAGGCACCGGGGGCGGTGCAAGAAGCCGGGCATTGCGACGCTGCGCGGCCAAGGCTAGCATCCGCGCATGGCGCCGACACGTTTGCGGATTTACCTTGAGCCTGCGATGCTGGCCGACGCCCGGCAGGGCCGGTTCAACTTTATGAACGTGGTCAAAAGCGCTGTTCAATCAATAGGTTGGCAGGTCGAGTGGCGCGAAGCGTCAGCCCCAGAACTGGCGCGGTCGTGCACGCGCGGCGGCTATGCGATGTTTCACATGAAACATTCCGGCGCGGAAAATGCGCTATGTTTCCGCCGCAGCTATCACTACCCGTTCTGGTCCATCACCCCCCATTCCGAACGATGGCGGAGTGATGTCGCGCGAGCCACCTTCGACGCCGCCAGCATAGACCCCGACGCGGCGCGAGATTTCACCGGACGGCTGCGGCGCAGGGTTTGGCGGGACACAAAGCCTCGAGAAGGCGACTATATCCTCATCCCGCTTCAGGGAAAAATCAGCGAACAGCGGAGTTTTCAGACCTGCGCGCCGCTGAGCATGGTCGATGCGATTGCGCGCACGGGACGGCGCGCGATCGCGACGCTCCATCCGCGCGAAAGCTATAGCCACGCCGAGCGCGCCGCGCTGGACAGGATCGCCGCGCGTTGGCCAAATCTGACGATAGGCGGCGACAGTCGCGCGCTTTTGCCAGATTGCAGCTTCGTCGCAACGATGAACAGCGCCGTTGCCTTTGACGGCTATATCATTGGAAAACCTGCGGTTTTATTCGCGCAGATCGACTTCCACCATATAGCCCTCAACGTGGCTGAACTCGGTATAGACGCGGCGATCGAACGCGCCCCAGGCCACCGGCCAGACTTCGACGCCTACCTCACCTGGTTCCTTGGCCACTCGATCAACGCGCGAGCCGAGGATGCCGAGCAGCAAGTGCTCGCCGCAATGAAAAAGGGCGGCTGGCCAATCTGACCGCCGCCCGTAAGACCCGAAAGCGCGGCTCAGATGTTCTCGTCGATCCAGCTTTTCAGCGCGGATTTCGGCGCCGCACCCATCTTGTTCGATACGACCTTGCCGTCCTTGAACAAAAACAGCGCCGGAATCCCGCGCACGCCAAGCCCGGCGGCGCTTTCGGGGTTCTCGTCGACATTCACCTTCACGATCTTGATCTTGTCGCCATATTCGGTCGACAGCTCTTCCAGATGGGGCCCGATCTCGCGGCACGGCCCGCACCATTCCGCCCAGAAATCAACAAGAACCGGGGTGTCGGCGTTGCGCACTTCGCTGTCGAATTGCGCGTCGGAAACGGCTTTGGTTGCCATGAGATCGCTCCTGCGTTTTGCCGGCGTGCCGGCGAAGATGAGTTCATCCAACAGCTAGGGAGCCGGCGCGGCAGGGTCAAGCCCGGCCAATGCGCGATCGAGAACCGCGTCCGGCAGAGCCATGATCTCCCGCGAATGCGTCCACAAGATCAGCAGGCGCAGCTCACGGTCCGGCCAGATCTCGCGCAGGCCGGCGCGGTAGGCGGCCATCTGCCGCGCGATGCCAAGGGGTGTGTCCTCGGGGCGCGCGGGAACGGTGCGGTTGGTCTTGTAGTCGATCGCCGTGATCTGCGTGTCGGTCACGATCAGCCGGTCGATCACCCCCGAAATCTGTCCGATCGCCGGCAGGCTGCATGTCAGCGCGACCTCGTTCAGCACGCTCGCACCCGGCGACGCGGAGATGATGTCGCGCAGATCCTCGGCGGTGAAAATGGCGCCGACCTCGTCCAGCAGCGCGGCCGTTTCCTCCTCTGGCGGCAAACCGCCCTCGGCGCCGGCCAGCACATTGCGCGCGTGATCGGCCCACGAATCCGGCTGGGCCGGGTCCAGCGCCTCGAGCAGCAGATGCAGCCTTGTGCCGAACAGCATCGCTGCGGCCGGATCGTCGCCCTCGGCCCCCGGCAGCGCCTTGACGCCGCCAAGCGCGGTCGCGGCAATCGGAGCGGCTGGCAGCGCCATCGCAGGCGGCAGCTCATCGACCCAAGCCGGTATCTCGGCCCGCTCACCCTCGGCGTCACCGTCCGGCTCCCGAAGCACCGGCTCGGGCCAATCGCCGTGGCTGTATCGCAGCATCCGCCCGGCCGGCCCGTCCATCTCGGCCACATCAAGCCCGCTCCGCGCCAGACCCTCGCCCACAAGGCTGTGCCAGTCGCGATCATTGCCCGTTTTCCCAGCCGCCGCGACGATCAGCCAGGATTCCGCCCGCGTCATCGCGACGTAAAGAAGCCGTTTACGCTCATCCTCATTGCGCGCGACCACCTCGTCATACAGCGCCTGCGCGAAATCCGGGCGGCCCTCGGCAGCCCCGGTCAGCAGGGGCGGCGCACCCGGCGCGCGCATGATCTCGCCCGGCCCGCGCGGGTCGCGATTGGCGGTGTCAGGCAGGATCACAACCGGGCTCTCCAGCCCCTTCGCGCCATGCACTGTCATCAAGCGGATCAGCCCCTCGCCGCTGCCCGGCTGGCGGCTGATCTGAACATCGTCCGCCGAGAGCCAGACCAGAAACCCCGTCAGCGAGGGCGGCCCGCTCGCCTCGTAGCTCAGCGCCTGCGAGAGCAGCTCGTCGATCCCGTCCTCGGCCTCGGCGCCAAGCCGCGCCAGAAGGTTCTCGCGGCCCTTATGCCGGATCATCAGCCGCGAGATGAGATCATAGGGCCGCAAATTCGAGTGCGCGATCATGTCCGACAGCAGCGCCTTCGCGTCGATATGATGCGATTCGCGCAGCGCCTCCCACAAAGTCTTGCGCCCCCGGCCGTGGGCGAGGCGGTATAGATCGTCCTCGCTCAGCCCGATCAGGGGCGAGCGGAGCAGCTCGGCTAGCGACAGATCGTCCTCTTGCGTGTCAAGAAAATCGAGCATCGCGCGGATGTCCTGAACGGCCAGCTCGGACGCGAGACGCAGCCGGTCCGCGCCCGCGACAGGCAAATCGGCGGCCTTCAAAGCGCGCAATATCTCGGGGAAGATCTCGCGCTGCCGCCCCTGCACCAGAATGATGATATCGCCCGGCGTCATCGGACGCGCACCGTCGCGGGTCGGAATCGCGGTGTTCGCGTCCAGCATTTGCCTTATCTGCGCCGCGATCGCCTCGGCCAGCCGCGTCGGCGCGGAATCGGCGGCAAGCTGGTCAACCGGGTCGGTCCACCGTCCCGTCTCGGGCTTTTCGGGGTCCTCGATCACCGGCCAGAAATCGACCCGCCCCGGCATCTGCGCAAAGAACGCCCGGTGCAACGCCGCCTGCCCCAGCCCGGACGCCGCCTCACCC
Organism: Paracoccus sp. (in: a-proteobacteria); assembly: GCA_030539455.1. Lineage (GTDB taxonomy): Bacteria > Pseudomonadota > Alphaproteobacteria > Rhodobacterales > Rhodobacteraceae > Paracoccus. Next base: position 17,133 of record JAUNRZ010000019.1, read on the forward strand.
TCGAATGTCGCATCGACCGCGCGCAAGATCGCCGGGGACGAGCGGAACGAAAACTCGAGATCCAGCGCCTGCATGGGCGCCCGCACCGCCGCGAAATCATCGCCGAACTTGGCCCGCATCTCGTCGAAAACGGCGATATCGGCACCCTGAAACGAATAGATCGACTGCTTCGGATCGCCCACGACAAACAGCGTCCGCTGTCGATCCGACTCGCCCGCCGTGAACTCGGCCGCAAGAGCGCGCACGACCGCCCATTGTCCGGGGCTGGTGTCCTGCGCCTCGTCAACGAGGATGTGGTCGATGCCCCCATCAAGCCGGAACAGCACCCATTGCGCCATCGCGCTGTCCGACAAAAGCGCGCCGGCATAGCGGATCAGATCGTCGAAATCGAGCCAGCCATGAGCCGCCTTGCGCGCCCGGTAGCGTTCCGAAAACGCGAGCGCGAAGCGCAGCAAAGCGGCCGCGCGGGCGGCGAACTCGACCGCGATCCGGCGCGGGCGCGCGTCTTCGACGGCGCGCATCAGATCGTCCAGTTGCGCCATGATCGGCGCAGCCGGCCCCTCGCGGGTGGGCTTGTTCGGAAACGACCCGATCTTTGCACCGTAGGGCGCTTTCGCGCCTTTGCCGAAAAGACAAATGCTTTCAAGAAGTTCCAGCTCGCGCAGCGCGGGTGCCTCCCAATCGCCCGCTTGCAGACGCGCCGCTGTCTTCTGTTCGCTGTCCGAGCCGCCCGCCATCGCGGCAATCAGGGCGGGCACCAGACCCGGCTCCAGCCCGCCAAACACGCCGCGCAGCACCTGCCCCAGATCATCGCCGCCCGCCATCTCATCGATACGGGCCAGATCGCCCGCGTCGAAAGGCCCGCCAAGCTGCGACAGAAGCGCGTCGATTTTCGCGCCCGAGTTAATCGACGTGAGATCCGCCATCTCCGGCAAATCGTCGCGCGCCATCTCTTCAAGAATATCGGCGCGGAGCTGGATGGCGCTGCGGTCATCCATCTCTTCAAACCCGTGCGGCACGCCCGCCTCAAGCGGAAAGCGCCGCAGAAGCGAGGCGCAAAAGCTGTGGATCGTCTGCACCTTCAGCCCGCCCGGCGTCTCGATCGCCTGCGCGAAAAGCCGCCTTGCCGCAGAAAGATCGCCCGCACTGGCTGCGCCCAGATGATCTAGCGCCGCGCGCAGCGGCGCATCGTCCAGCATCGCCCACTCCCCCAGCGTTCCAAGCAGCCGGTTCTGCATTTCGGTCGCGGCGGCCTTGGTGTAGGTCAGGCACAAGATGCGCTCGGGCGCGGTGCCCTCCAGCAGCAGCCGCGCGACGCGGTTGGTCAGCACCCGCGTCTTGCCCGAACCGGCATTCGCCGTCAGCCAGGTCGAGCGCGCGGGGTCCGCAGCGGTAATCTGACGCTCGGTCGCGTCGTCGCGGCGCATCGCATCAGTCATGATCGCCCACCTTTTGCGGCACCGAGGCATCGCCGCCGCCCCATTCGCCATAGCGCGAAAGCTGGTCGTAATCGCTGCCGTGCTTTTTCATTTCAAGCGCGCGGCGCGCGGTGAAGCCGCCCTCGCCGCTCAGATAATGCGCTGCGAGCTGGACAAAGCCGTCCCACGCCTCGGTGGCCATCTCGGCGGTGAATTTGCGCGGATGCGTCGCGCCGGTCCCGCCCAGCTCGATATAGCTGACACCCTCGACGCCCGGCGCGCCGATCGCATCGAACGTCCCGCGCCGGACCATCGCCGCTTCCAGCAAAAGCTGCTTGTCGAAATGGAGCATCTGATTGTCGGACGGCAGCGCGCCGGATTTATAGTCGTAAATATGCACCGCCGCGCCCGAATCGAGCAG
>JAUNRZ010000019.1:19071-21792 GCA_030539455.1 Paracoccus sp. (in: a-proteobacteria)
ACAATCCGGTGGAGCGTGTTCCCGCGCAGCAGCGCATCGGCCTCGGGCCGCAGGCCGGGCAGCTTTTCCAGGCGCAGCACCTTCTTGGCGTAGATCGCATAAGGGTCGCGGATCAGCGTCTTTACTTCGGTCACCGAGATCCGGTTGAACGAAGGCGCGGGCGGAATCGGGGCAGGGCGCGGCGCGGGCGGATCGACCCGGCGCGGGCCGGCCATCTGCCGCGCAAGCGCCGTCCAACGCGCGCCTCGCGCCTCCATTTGCTTGGTCGCCAGAGCGCCGTTCTGAGCCGGCAACCCGTTCATAAGATTGAGCAAACGGTTCAGCCACCGCGACGGGATCGTCTCGGCATCATTGTCGCGCCGCGCCCGGCTGAGGATCACCTCGGGCGCGGCGGCCGCCTGCTGAAAATCATGCGCGGCGAGGCCGATCTGCCGCTCGGGCAGGGTCAGGCCGACATCACGGCGCATCTGCCGCGAGAGCCAGGGATCGTGCGACAACGCCTGCGGCCAGCTCCCCTCGTTCAGCCCGGCGATGATGACAAGCGCGCCGTCGCCACGATTGGCCTCGGTCCGCGCCTCGCGCGTCCCGCAGGCCCGCACGGCGCTGCGCGCAGGCTCGCGGCTGGCGTCGGATTGGAGGATCGAGGTGACAAGCTCGGCAAACTCGCCCGGACGCATCTTGTGCGCAAGCGCGATGTGCTGACGCAAAAGCGCGATCACCGCCTGCACCTTCGCTCCGCCGCGCACCCGCCACAGCGCATCGCCGCCCGCAGCGTCAGGCCCATCGGCAATCGCTCCGGCGAGCGAGGTCAGATCATCCAGCCGCGCGGCAGCCGCGCGCGGCCCCGTATCGCGGGCGGCCTCCGCGATCCGGTCCAGCAGCCCCGCCATCCACCCGGCCCAAGCCTGCCGCGCGTCGTCCCCTTTCGCGCCCCAATCGCGCAGCGCCGCGCCGTCCGGAAAGGCAGGCCCGCGCCGGCGCAGATCCAGCTCGAGCGCGCGCAGATGCAGCAGATGCGCGCCGTCCTCGGCCCCCGCCGCCGCCATACGATGCTTGAAAATCGTCATCAGCACGTCGATCGTCAGCGGCTGGCCGAAAGCCGCCACGACATGGCGCAGAAAGAGCCCGGTGTCGGTCAGGCTCAGCGGCTGGCCGGCGGAATCGTGGAGGTGAATGCCCCAGCGATCCAGCGCCGCCGCAACCCGGCGCGTGATCGCGCGGTCGGCGGCGAAAAGCGTGACGGGCCGGCGCGCGCCCACCGCCTCGCGGATCGCGAGCGCGATCGCGTCCGCTTCTTGCTGCGGATGCTCGGCGACGATCAATGACAGCCCCTCGCTCGCCTCTTGCAGATCATCCAGCGAAGGGCCCTCTGCGATCCACTGATCCGTGACGGGCGCGGGTCGCAAAGCGAGCGAAATCAGCCGGTTGCGCGCATCTGGCCCGCGCGCATCGGTCCAGGGCCGAACGCCGCCCTCGCGCAAGGCTGCCAGCCTGGCTTGCGGGTGATCCTCGCTCGCCTCCGCGATCTGGTCCCACATTTCCGCCGCCATGCTGTCATCGTAGCCAGGCAGAACGACGGCCCCTTGCGGCAACGAGGCCACGGCGCGCAGCAGCAGGCGCGTCGCACCGTGCGACCCGGTCGAGCCGACCAACAATAGCGGCGCGCGGGGCAAATCCTGACCGCGTGACCACGCATCGGCCAGCTGCTCGGCCCGCAGCCGCTGCCGCGCGGGCGCATCGACCGGCGCGCCGCCGAGATAATATGCGGCGGCGATTTTCAGGAACATGAGCGCCCGCTGCCAATGCGCCGCATGCGCGCCTGCATCGGCGCGCTCCAGATCGCCTGCCGCTCGGCCCTCGGTCTGCATCTCGGCCATGAGGGCGGACAGGGAAGCGGTCAGCTCGGGCACGGATTGGCCGTCCGCAAGACCCGGCTGCGCCTCGATCATCTTCGCAACAAGCTGGCCCAGTTCGAGCTGCCGGGCAAGGGGGGCGCGCGCTGCGCCGGGCAGGTCCGCGCCGATCTGGCCGACCAGCTCCATCCGCGGCAGCAACAGCGCACCATGAGCCGCCGCGTAATCGTCGAACGCCGCGCGAACCGAGCGAAGCGTGCGCCCGGAATTGGCAAGGATCGTGACGGCGGCAAGCGCTTCGGGCGGCTGACCCTTCGCGCGATCCATCACGCCCCGCACCACCTCGCGCGCGAAATCAGCACCGGGCGGCAGCGAGAAATATCCGCTCTGCCAGCCCGGCCAGCTCATGCCCGCGCCAGCAATTCTTCGGCGAGCGGGATGCAATCGGGCCGCCCGACATCGGCCCAGCTACCATCGTGCAGGACGCCGAACGCCCGCCCGCGCGCGATCAGCCGGTCCCACATGACGTTGAGCGAAAAGATCTCTTCCCCGATATCCGCCAGCGACGCGGGGTTGCAGATTGTCGCCCCCGCGAAGATCAGATCGCCTTTGCGCGTCAACCGTCCCGCGCCGTACATCGAGAAATCGCCGGCGCCGATCCGGCCCACCGCGCGGGTTTCAGGAACCTGCAGGAGCAGCGCGTCCATCTCATCCGGGCGCCAGCCGTTTATCAGTGTTTTCAATGGATTGCCGCCGGTGAACACGACATCTGGGTTCAGCGTCATCACCGTGTCCCCGCCCAGCAAAGGCAATGCGCGGCGGAGCCCGCCGCCGGTTTCCAGCAGCGTATCCTCGCGCGAGATTGTGA
>JAUNRZ010000019.1:21892-25189 GCA_030539455.1 Paracoccus sp. (in: a-proteobacteria)
GCGCGGCGGAGCCCGCCGCCGGTTTCCAGCAGCGTATCCTCGCGCGAGATTGTGACGTCGCTGCCGCCCAGATGCGCCGCGATCTGCTCTGCCAGATAATGCGCGTTCACCACGATCGGCGCGCAGCCCGCATGCCGTCCGTGATCCAGTGCGCGGTCCAGAAGGGCCTGCCCGCCGACCTCGATCAGCGGCTTGGGGCGGGTATCGGTGAGCGGAGCCATCCGCGTGCCCTTGCCGGCAGCGAAGATCATCAAGGGGTAGCTCATGGCGCGGCGATCCGTTCGATAATGGCGGCGTCGGGGGCGGGGACAGCTTGCACCAGATCGCGCAGAGGGCCAAGCGCCGGGTGGCTGAGCTCTTCGGTCAGCAGCGCCCAGACGCGCGGCATGAACGCCAGATAGCGGCGCTTCCCTTCCTCACGCGCGAGGCGGGTGAAAATACCCATGATGCGCAGGTTTCGCTGCGCGCCCAGCAGCGCGAAGGCGGCAGAGAACGCCTCGCGGTCGGCGCCGGTGCGGGACAGATACGCATCAAGCGCCGCGCGGCGCGCATCCGGCGCAACATCGCGGCGCACGTCGTGCAAGGCGGAAACGAGATCATAGGCCGGATGCGCCGCGACCGCGTCCTGATAATCCAGCAATCCCAATCGGTTATCTGGCAGCAGAACGATATTCTCGGCGTGAAAATCGCGCAGGCTCAGCACAAGCGAGCTATCGCCGCAAATCTGGCGGTAAAGCTGCGCGATCAGGGGCGCGATCCGGTCCGCTTCCGCCTGCCCGCCGCCGGCCATCGCGGGGTAATGCTGCGAGAAGAGCCCAACCTGCTCGGCCAGAAACTCCGCGTCGAGCGCGCGGACATAATCGGGCGGTGCGTGGCGGTGCAGGTCGGCCAGCAGCTCGGCAATCTTCGTATAGACGGGAACGGCGAGGCTGGGCTCACGCTCAAGCGCGCGGGCGACCAGATCATCGCCGAGATCTTCCAGCAGCATCAAGCCTTTATCGTCGTCTTGCGCGTAAATCTCTGGCGCGTGAAACCCCCGCGCGCGAAGCCAATCGGTGATCTGCGCGAAGCGTGACAGCGAGCCGGGCGGCGCGTCCATCAGCACCGCCGGAGAAGGGCCGCCATGAAGGCGGAAATAACGCCGCGCAGAGGCGTCGCCCGCAAGAAAACTAAGCTGCGCATCCGCCCAACCGGCACCGTCCGCGAAGAGCCGCGCCTCCGCCGCGCGCAGCATGTCCGCCCATCGCGCGCCGCCGGCAAATGTCACCTGCCGCAGCGACAGGTCATCCAGCGCGGTGAGTGTGACCCGCAGCGCGTCCGGCGCCTCGTCTGCCAGATCGCCGGGCCACTCGATCAGGCAGATCGCGTGCGACATGGCGTCAGTCAGGCCAAGCTCATCGCGCTCGGCCGGGTCGGTCAGGCGGTAAAGATCTGCGTGCCAGATCTCGGCGCCATCCGGGGCGTCGTAGGTCTGAACGAGCGTGAATGTCGGGCTCGGCACATCCTCGGCCGGGTTGCCCAGCCGCGCGCGAATGAAGGCGCGCGCGAAGTGGGACTTGCCCGCACCGACCGGGCCGCCCAAGAGAAAGCTGTCGCCGGCGCGGGCGTGGCGGGCCAGCTCTGCCGCAACAGTGGCGAGCTGGCGCTCGTCCAGCGCGCCGAAGGTCAGTAGGGCATCGGGCATTGACGGTTCAGCTTGTCAACTTCCTTGCGCAGATCGGCCGAGACCTCTTGTCCGAGACGTTCAAGCTGGAACGAAAGCTGCGCGTCCGTGGTCGCCCCGAGGATCGGCACGACCGGGAACGGCCGCCCGATCTGCCAGTTGAGCGCAAGCGCGACCAGATCGGTGCCGTGTTCGCGCGCAAGCTGGTCCAGCGAGGCCACCGCATCCCGCGCACGGTCGGTCAGGCGCCCGCCGAGATTGCCCGGCCCGCCATGCGACAGATCGACAGCGGCGCGGCTGCCTTCGGGGCGGTTTCCGTCCTGATATTTGCCCGTCAGCAACCCGGCCGCGAGGGGCGAATAGGACAGCAGCGTCACACCCTCATTCACCGCGGTTTCCGCGGAATCGAGGTCGTAAAGACGGTAAAGCAGCGAATATTCGTTCTGCACGCTCAGCACGCGCGGCCCGCCGGTCCGCTCGGCCGTGTCGATCCAGCGCATCGTGCCCCATGCGGTCTCATTGGATAGGCCAAAGCCGCGCAGCTTGCCTTCATCGACCAGCTTTTGCAGCTCGCCCAGCACTTCTTCCATATGGGCGCGGTTTTCATCCGGGTTCTGGTCCGAGGGATCATAGCTCCAGTTCTGGCGGAACGCGTAGCTGCCGCGTTCGGGCCAGTGGAGCTGGTAAAGGTCGATATAATCGGTCTGGAGACGCTTTAGCGACGCCTCGACCGCCGCGCGGACGGTGCGGCGGTTGATCCCCTCGCCACCGCGCAGCTTGCCGCCGGGCCCCGCAATTTTGGTGGCGAGTTCCAGTCCATCGCGCCCTCCGGTGCGCGCCAGCCAGTTGCCGATGAAGCTCTCGCTGCGGCCGGCGGTCTCGGCTGTGACCGGGTTCACCGGATACATCTCGGCGCAGTCGAAAAACGTGATCCCGGCCTCTTTGGCGCGGTCCATCTGGGCGTGAGCGTCAGGCTCGGGCGTCTGGTTGCCGAAGGTCATCGTCCCGAGGCAGAACTGACTGACTTCGATATCGCTTTTACCAAGTTTAACACGCTTCATGTTTTGCTCCGTCCGCTAAGCCGCACGCGACGCTAGCGAAGCGCGCAGGCAATGAAAACCCTAATGCCGCGCGCCGTGACGAGCGGCGGATGTCAGCACAACGCCGCGCGCGGCTTCCGGCCCGGCGCGCTGCTCTTCGACGGTGAAGCTCAGGCGCAGCAGATATTCGTTGTCGCTGGCCTTGATCTCTGCCTCGCCGTCAAGCTGCGTTGCGAAGGCTTCGATCAGCTGGCTCCCAAGCCCCGTTCCGTCCGCACGTGCATCGCTGGCATTGGTCGAGTTGGCGATGCAAAGCTCGACCTGATCGCCCTTCCGCGACAACGTGACATTCACCCAAGGCCGGCGGGCGCCTTCGGGCACGCCCGCATATTTGACAGCGTTCGTCACCGCTTCGGTGGTCAGGAGCGTCAGCGGCACGGCCTGATCGGGCATCAGCGTCAGCGGCTCGAGGCTGGTTTTGACGTCAAGCCCCGCCCCCGGCCCGACCGAGGCGGTCAGCATCCGGTCGATGATATCCGCGATCAGCCGGTCGGCCTCGACCGTATCCAGACGCTCGGCCTGATAGAGATTGCG
>JAUNRZ010000136.1 GCA_030539455.1 Paracoccus sp. (in: a-proteobacteria)
CGCCTCGATCATCTGCGTGTCGATGCGCAGCACCGGGTTCAGCGTCATCATCGGATCCTGAAAGATCATCGCGATCTCGCGCCCGCGCAGGCTGCGCATCTGCCGCTCGGACAGCTTGGCGAGATCCTGCCCCTTGAAGAGGATCTGCCCGCCCACAACGCGCCCCGGCGGGTCCACGAGCCGCAGGATCGAGAACCCCGTCACCGACTTGCCCGAGCCGCTTTCACCGACCAGCCCCAGCACCTCGCCCCGGTCCACGGTGAAATCGACCCCGTCCACCGCCCGGACCGTGCCGGCCTGCGTGAAGAAATGCGTTTGCAGGTTCCTGACGTCCAGAACACTCATTTGCGCAGCCTCGGGTTCAGGGTATCGCGCAGCCTGTCACCGACCATGTTGATCGAGGCGACGACGCCCAGAAGGGCGAGGCCGGGGAACATGCTCATCCAGTATTGGCCCGACAGCATATAGCCGTAGCCATTCGCGATCAGCAGGCCAAGCGAGGGCTGGGTGATCGGAACGCCGACCCCAAGGAACGAGAGCGAGGATTCGATCACGATCGTATTGGCCACCTGCACGGTCGAGATGACGATCAGCGGCGGGATGCAGTTGGGCAGCAGATGGCCCAGCAAGATGCGCCATGACGGCAGGCCCAGCCCCTTCGCCGCATCGATATATTCCTTGCGCGCCTCGGACAGGGCCGTGCCGCGCACAGTGCGCGCGTAATAGGCCCATTGCACGATGATAAGCGCGATGATGATCTTGTCGATCCCCCGCCCGAACGCCGCCATCAGCATCAGGGCGACGAGGATCGTCGGAAACGAGAGTTGCAGATCGACGATCCGCATCAGCAGAGCATCGACGCGCCCGCCGGCCCATGCGGCGTAAATGCCGACGACGATGCCGATGATCATCGCGATCAGCGTCGCCGTGACCGCCACCATCAGCGACACGCGCAGCCCGTAAAGGATCGCCGAGAGGATATCGCGCCCCTGCTCGTCCGTGCCGAGCCGGTAGGTGAAGGTCTCGGAGAAATTCGTCGCGCCCGGCGCGAGCCGCCCGTCCATGATGTCGAGCTGGCGCAGATCATAGGGGTTCTGCGGCGCGATCTCGGGCGCGAAAAGCGCGAGCGCGAGGAACAGCAGCATGAAGCCGGTGCCGAAATACGCCATCGGCCCGGAAAAATACTGCCCGATCTTGTCGCCAAGCGCCCGGCGCCCGGCCAGGATGAACGCGGCGAGGAGGATGATCCGCGCCGGGAGCGAGGCAATCTGCGGCCCCCAGATCATCACGATGCCCGATAAGATCAATGCGCCGAAGATCGCAGGTCCGGTCCAGTCCGTGCGCGGCTCGGCGGCTTTTGGGGGGGCGGCGCGGTGCGCGATCTCACTCATGTCGCGTCCCCCGTCACCCGCACGCGCGGATCAAGCAGCGTGTAAACAATGTCCACCACAAGGTTGATAACAATGAAAATAACCACGGTCAGCATCAGGTAGGCCACGACCACCGGCCGGTCGAGAGAACGGATCGAATCGATCAGCAGCTTGCCCATGCCGGGCCATGCAAAAACGCTCTCGGTGACGACGGCGAAGGCGATCATCGAGCCAAGCTCGAGCCCCAGCACGGTCACGATCGGGATCATGATGTTTTTCAGCACATGAACGATCAGGATGCGCGTTTCGGAAAGCCCCTTGGCGCGGGCGAATTTGACGTAATCCTGCACCAGTGCCTCTTGCGTGCCGGCGCGGGCCAGCCGGATCACCAGTGACGCCTTGTAAAGCGCGAGTGTGATCGCCGGAAGGATCATATATTTCAAACCGTTCGACGAGAATATCGACAGCCGCATCCCCAGCACCTCGACGGTCTGCCCTCGGCCGGTCGACGGCAGCCATTGAAGCTGCACCGCGAAAATCAGGATAAGCAGCATCCCCACCCAGAAATTCGGCAGCGAGAACCCGAAGATCGAGCCGGTCATGATCGCCCGCCCCTGCCATTTATCGGATTTATAGCCGGCATAGACGCCCAAGGGCACACCGATCAGGATCGCGAAGAAAAGGCCCAGAGCCGCCAGTTCGAGCGTTGCGGGCATATAATAAAGGATCAGCCGCACCGCGCTTTCGCCGTGAACGAAGCTGCGCCCCAGATCGCCTTGCAGCGCGTTCACGAAGAAATTCCAGAACTGCACGACAACCGGCTGATCGAGGCCGAGCCGCGCCTTGGCCTGCTCGACCTCCAGCGGGGTCGCGTCGGGGGCGACCAGAATATCGACCGGGTTTCCGACCATGTAGATGCCGAAGAACACGATCACCATCATCGCCAGCAGCACAAAGACCGATTGCGCGATGCGTCGCAGCAGATAGACCAGCATGAAGCGCGTTTCCCTGTAGAGCGGACGAAAAAGCCCCCGCCGCGCTTGCGCCGGCGGAGGCCGCATCAGCCCGGCTTAGTCGGCCGGATGGATGTGATAGGGCAGCGTGTATTGATCGACACGCGGCTCGTAGCGGATCGACGACTTCATCGCCCAGGGCGTCACCTCGAAATGGAGCGGGATCACGCCGACATCTTCCATCGCCATCTCCGAGGCTTCGCGCAGCATCTGCTCGCGCTCGGCGTCATCGACGGTGGCGAGGGCGCGGGTCAGCAGATCGTCCAGCTCGGGGTTGGAATAGCGCCCGCCATTCGCGCCGCCATAGCCGCGCTCGGGCAGATAGGTCGCGGTCAGCGCCTTGATCGGCGAGGACATCTCGCCGGTGCCCGAACCCCAGCCCGCGAGATAGGCCGAGAATTCGAGATTGTTGCGCCGCGAGAAGAAGGTCGTCGCGGTCGATGCGTCCACCTGCGTCTCGAGCCCGAGGCGCGACCACATCTGCGCGACCGCCTGCGCCACCTGCGCGTCGTTCATGTAGCGGTCATTGGGCGTGGCGAGCGTGATGCCGAACCCGTCGCCATAGCCCGCCTCTTCCAGCAGCGCCTGCGCGCGCTCGAGATCGACGGTCGGGGCGGGATAATCACCCTCGGCATGGGCGCCGAACATCCCCGCCGGCAGCAGCTCGCCCGCCGGAACGGCAACGCCCTGCATGATCCGGTCCACGATCGCCTGACGGTCGATGGCGAGCGAAAGCGCCTCGCGCACACGCTGATCCTTCAGCGGGTTCTCGTCCGTGCCGGTCACCATCGGCGTCTCGTCACGGTCGCTGTCGAGATGGATATAGATCACGCGGTTCGAGATCCCCTCGATCACCTCGATCCCGTCCGTGTTCTGAAGCCGCTCGAGATCTTGCAGCGCGGGCGTCTCGATCAGGTCCACATCGCCCGCCAGGAGCGCGGCAACGCGCGGCCCGTCCGAGGTCAGCGGCAGATAGGTCACACGCTCCCACGGGGCGGGCTCGCCCCAGTAATCATCGTTGCGCACCACGGTCACGCTGTCGCCGCGCCGGAACGCCTCAAGCTTGAAGGGGCCCGTGCCGATCGCGGCCGAGCCATCGTTGAACGCCTGCGTGGTCGGATATTCGATATCGCCGCAATCCTCGGGCGTGAACTCGATCTCTTCGCCGTTAACGCCATTAGCCTTGGCCGAGATGATGCCCCAGGTTGCGAATTCGGTCGGCAGCAGCGGATAGGGCTCGGCGGTCTTGACGAGAAGCGTGTGCGGATCCGGCACCTCAAAGCCGATCGCGGCCTTGGTGTAGGTGGTGAAGGGCGAGGGCGATTCCGGCACGTTCGGGATCCGGCAGATCGTATAGATCACATCCCAGGCATCAAAGCTCGACCCGTCCGTGAAGGTCACGTCATCGCGCAGGTTGAACTGCCAGGTGGTGTCGTCCACCGCCTCCCAGCTTTCGGCCAGAAGCGGGCGCAGCGCCTGCTGTTCATCGGTGTCGATCAACGCCTCGAAAATGCCGCGGCGAAGCTGGTTGTTGGTGCCGATATTGTGGAAATGCGGATCGGCCGCGCTTGCCTCCGAGCCGACGCCGATGCGCAGCTCTTGCGCGCCCGCGAGCGCCGGCGCCATCGCGAGAATGGCCGCCGCGCAGACCGCGCCGCGCAGTTTGGTGATGTGCATGAATTCTCTCCCCGTTGTTTCTTGTCATGCGGATGTCAAAGACGTTAACAGGCGCTGTTTTCCCCGCGCAAGGGTCTCATGCGCGGGCGGCGTCCTGCCCGCTCCGCCGAGGTGCCAGCTTAACGACGATTCGCCCTGTCGCAACGGGTAAATGCGCAGGCCGGGCGCGGCTTTTCCCCTTGCATCCACGGAAATCGCCGCTATAAAGCCGCATCCTTCCGCAATCGCGAAACCGGCGCAGCCTCTCGTGGCGGGGCGCGGAAGGTCTGACCCGCCGTTGAAGCCGCCTTGAAATGATAGGATCTCTCATGCCGCTTTACGAGCATGTGCTGATCGCCCGTCAGGACCTGTCGAATGCACAGGCCGAGGGGCTGGTCGAACATTTTTCCACGGTGCTGGCCGATAATGGCGGCAAGGTCGTGGACAGCGAATATTGGGGTGTGCGCACCCTCGCCTACAAGATCAACAAGAACCGCAAGGCGCATTACGCCTATCTGCGTTCGGATTCGCCCTCGGATGCGGTCCACGAGATGGAGCGTCTGGCCCGTCTGCATGACGATGTCATGCGCGTGATGACGGTCAAGGTCGATGCGCATGAGGAAGGCCCCTCGGTGCAGATGCAAAAGCGCGAAGAGCGCGGCGAGCGGCGCGAGCGCCGCGATCGCGACAACTGATCGGGAGCGTAAAACATGGCTAACAAACCGTTCTTCCGCCGCCGCAAGGTCTGCCCGTTCTCGGGCGAGAATGCGCCGAAAATCGACTACAAGGACACGCGCCTGCTTCAGCGTTACATCTCGGAACGCGGCAAGATCGTGCCCTCGCGCATCACCGCCGTTTCCGCGAAAAAACAGCGTGAGCTGGCCCGCGCCATCAAGCGCGCGCGCTTCCTCGCGCTGCTGCCCTACGCCGTGAAATAAGGAGAGCGATCATGCAAGTCATTCTTCTGGAACGCGTGGCCAAGCTTGGCCAGATGGGCGAGGTCGTGAAGGTCAAAGAGGGCTACGCGCGCAACTTCCTGCTGCCGCAGGGCAAGGCGCTGCGTGCCTCGGACGCCAATATCAAGGCGTTTGAAGCGCAAAAAGCCCAGCTTGAGGCCCGCAACGAAGAAAGCCGCGACGAGGCCGCCAAGCTGGCCGAACGTCTCAATGGCGAAAGCTTCGTCATCATCCGCTCGGCCTCCGATGCCGGTGCGCTTTACGGCTCGGTCACGCCCCGCGACGTCGAGGCTGTCGCCCGCGAGGCCGGCCACGAGGTCGACCGCAAGCAGGTCGTTCTCGGCGCGCCGATCAAGGAGCTGGGGCTGCACAACGTTCAGGTCGTGCTTCACCCCGAGGTCGAGGCGGAAATCGTGCTGAACGTCGCCCGCTCGAATGAAGAGGCCGAGCTTCAGGCCGCCGGCAAGACGATCCAGGAGGTCGCCGCCGAGGAAGAAGCCGCCGCCGAGTTCGAGATCGCCGAGCTGTTCGACGA
>JAUNRZ010000020.1:0-21606 GCA_030539455.1 Paracoccus sp. (in: a-proteobacteria)
AGCGCCATATCCTGCGCATTCGCGGCAACGAGGCGCTGCGCGAGATCGTCCGGCAGCTCGGCCAGGAGGGCGGCCACACGGTCCTCGGTGCTGCCCTCGGCGTGCTCGGTCACGTTATGGCGCACCTCGGAGGGCCCCTGCAACGAGAGCCCATGCGCCTCGGCGATCCGGGTGAAACGGCGCACATCGCGCTCGAAATACTCGGTCCTGCCCAGCATTTCGACCGAGTTGAGGTTCCGCCGTGCCGTGTCCAGATCGTAGCTGAGCACGCCATTATGCCGCTGATGAAGCGGCGTTTGCATATAGGGCGCCGAGACGTGCCGGGTCTGCGCGTTCGAGACATGCCCCGCCTCGCCCGGCGTCTTGAAGCAATGGCGCAGCCAGTCGGCGAAATCGTATTTCTGCGCCGCCGCCGAGGTGGGCGTGCCGTCCGCGTGCGCTCGTTTGAAACGGTAGACCGAGCCGATGCGCAGGATCGGGTGGCGCAGGAACATCGCCGCAAGCGTGCGGTAATGCAGCGATGTCGGCTGCGGCAGCATGATCTGGTGCGAGCTGAACGCGACCGCAGCGGGGCGGCGCCTGATGATCCGGTCAAGCTGAACCTGGTCAATGCCGAAGAACGGAAATGGGCCGTCGAAAAGCTGGTGCCGGTCCCCAAAACTCTCCGTCAGCACATGATCGAACGAGGTGCCCGAGTTCTTGTAGATGTGGTAATGGACGATCACCGTCCGTTTTTCGTCGCTCATTTTCGCTCCGGCAATGTGCCCTCGGGTCGTGACGTGCGGTAGCGATGGGGAGCCCATTCGCCCCATCTCTCTTCAAAGATCGCCTTGTTGCGCTCGAACAGCGCCTTTTTCTCGGCCGAGGGGATGGCGTCGAAGGTGGCGGACAGGTGGTGGTGGACGAACGCGTCTTCGGCCAGCCCGATCTCGAAACCCGCCTTGCGGAAACTGGCGCAGTGATCGTCATCCTCGAACATGCCGCGCCCGTATATCTCCGGCAGGTTGCCGATCCGCGCCAGATCGGCGCGGCGGAACATCGCAGCGAAATAGGCCGCGACCGGCATCGGGGTCCACTGGCCGCGATGGCCCGTCGCCAGATCGCGTGCGAAAAGCGCCATTTCCTTCATGTCGTCATAGCTGATATCGACCTTCGCCTCGTTGCCGATATTGTTGGTCATCGGCCCCACGATCCCCAGCCCCGGATTGCGCTCCAGATGGTCCACGAGCGCGTAAAGCGCGCCGGGCGCAACGAAAGTGTCGTTGTTCAGCAAAAGCACGTAATCGCCGCGCGCCGCCTCGATCCCGACATTATTGCCGCGCGCGAAGCCGAGATTTTCGCCGTTCTCGATCAGCCTTATCTGGCTGTGGCGCTCTGCCATCGCGCGGATCGCGGCAAGCGCCTCGTCGGGCGAGCCGTTATCCGAGACGATCACCTCGAGCGCGGGATAGATCTCGCCGACGCCGACAAGCGAGCGCAGCGTCTCGAGCGTCAGGGCGGGATCGCCGTAAGCCAGCACGATGACCGACAAAAGCGGCGCGCGGCCCATCTCGGCCAGCATGTCGCTTGCGCGGTCGGACCATGCGTTATCAAGCGCATAGGCTCGCAAAAGCGCGCCGTTCGCGGGATCGCGGGCCAGCGGGGCTGCCTCGCGGATGGCGCGCGCGAACGCCTCGGGCCCTTCGGCAATGCGCACCAGATCGCCCGCGCGTTCCAGCTCGGGCAGGGCGGTCGCAACGGTCGGGCGCTGCACGGCGGCGTATTCGTAGAACTTCACCGGATCGCAGGCGAGGATGATCGGATCGAGCCGGAACGGAATGATCAGCACATCCATCGCCCGCAGGAAATCCGGGACGGCGGCGTAAGGGATTTCGCCGTGAAGCGTGATATTGCCGTGCGCGCGCAGTGCAAGCGGGCCGTCAGCACTCAGCGCGCCGCAAAGGTGGATGTCGAAATCGGGATTGTCCCGCGCGAGGCGGTCCATCAGCTCGGTGTCGAACCATTCCGCGATCGCGCCGACATAGCCGACCCGGATCCGGCCGCTGCCCGCCGGGGCGAGCTTGCCGGACAGAAACTCGGGCAGCGCGCCGGTATCGGGGCCGGTGAAATGGCTCACATCGGTGCCGTTGCGCACGAGGACCACATCGCGGCTCGCGCTGTGCTTGTCGTAGAGATATTGCGACGAGACGATCATCCGGTCGGCCTTCGCGACCAGATCATGCTCGGCCTCGATGATATGGGCCTCGGTATTCGCGAAGCCGGAAATCTCGTCCATGCAATCGAAGGTGATGCGGAATTGCGGCGCGAGATGGCGGGCGAAATTCCACCAATAGGGGTGCTCGATCACGACATGAGCAACCGGGCTCACATCAAGCGAATCGGCTGCGTGGTGGAAGTGATCGACCCAGAGCCGCGCTTGCAGATCGCTCGGCTGGCCCGAGTAATTCGACAGCGCGCGCAGCCCGCGATTGGACAGGCGCAGCACATAGACGCTGTCCGCGACCTTGCGGATCGAGCCGTCGCCCGCGTCACGCTCCATCTCGA
This sequence comes from Paracoccus sp. (in: a-proteobacteria), assembly GCA_030539455.1. Lineage (GTDB taxonomy): Bacteria > Pseudomonadota > Alphaproteobacteria > Rhodobacterales > Rhodobacteraceae > Paracoccus. The sequence goes on from JAUNRZ010000020.1 coordinate 2,545, forward strand.
CATAGAACACGCGGTGCCCGGCGCGGGCCATTTCAGTCGCCAGATGCTGGGGGCGCTGCGTGCGGAAATCCCAGTTGATGATCGACAGGATGAAGATATCGGGCTTGCGCTGCCGCGCGCCCACATCGGTGAACTGCACCAGATCACGCTTGTCCGGCAGCGGCGTGTGCGCAAGCGCGGCCGGGATGCCGCCGGGGCCGGGGACAAAGCGCTTGATCCGCTCGACCAGATCATGGGGGATGAACCGGCGCAGATTGCGGCCCGCGAAATGATAAGCCTCGCGGTAAAGCGCGCGGGCGGGGTTTTTGTTGGTGCCGCGCCGCTTTGCCGGCCGCTCGCGCCGCGGCGGGGGCGGCGCGGGGGGCGGGACCGGCGCGCCCGTCGCCGCGCCGGACAGCATATGCTCGGCCCGCGCGACGACATCCTGAAGGCGGTAGATCTCGTCGGCGATGGCGAGGCTCGCATATTCGCTTTCGCGGATCATGTCGTCGAGATGCTCGCGCGTTGTCTGATCCTTGGCCAGCTCGCGCTCGGCTGCGCCGAGGCGCTTTTCAAGATCGCCGACCTTGTGGAGCAGCTCGGTCGCCTGATCGAGAACCGCCTTTCGCTGCACCTCCCCCGCGTCAAGCTGGCTCAGCAGCGCGGCCTCGTGTTCGTGCTGGCGGCGGATGAGCGGGCCCAGAGCCTCTTGCGCAAGACGGTGCGGCGCGGCGCTCTCGGCGAGCTTCGCGCGCCATGCGGCAAGCTGGGCCGGCCCCGGCATCTGATCGCTGCGCGACGCCTCGGACAGGGCAGCGAAGATCTCGCGCGCAAGCGCATCGGCGGGCGCCTCGGCGCCATCCGGCTCGGGCTCGGGGCGCGCGTGGATATGCTCGGGGTTGAACCGCTCGGCGATGGCAGCTTTCGCGCCGCGCGGCAGCCGCGTCTCGCCCAGCCGGGCCAGATCGTCCAGCATATCGCCCGGCTCGGCGGTCCAGTCGGGGAAGATCACGATCCGCCGCGCCAGCCCCTCGCTGCCCTCAAGGGCGCCGAGCGTGTAGGCGGTCCAGACCAGCATGGCGAATTCGCGCGGGGTCTGGTCGCGTTTGGCCAGCGATTGCGCCACCTCGCGCGGATCGCGCAGGGCGATAAGCGCGAAATGCGCGATGCCCTCTTCGGTCAGGAACGCACGCCACAGCGGCAAAAGCAGCGAAATGCGCGGGTCTTTCAGCACCACCCGGCGCGCATCGCCAAAGGAGGCCGCCATCGCCGCCCGCATCCGCTCGGCCTGCGCGGCATCAGGGGCGGCGTCGCCGCCCTCGGAGACGCCGATATCAAGCCAGCTCCGCCCGCGCGCAGCGAGAAAACTGTTGTTGAGCGCGACGATCCCCGTCGGCTCGAAATGCCCGTTCGGGTTATCCTCAGCCGGCCCGCCGCGATCTTCGGGAAGCGCGTAGCCCAAAGCGCCGAGGCAATCGGCCAGAAAAGACGTGCCGCTGCGGTGCATCCCGAGGATAAGTGCAACCTGCTGCTGCGCTGTCTTGCTGTTGCCGGAAGCCACGATATTTCCCTTTTCGCGCGCAAGGATAGGTCTTGGGATGGCGTATCCCGCGCACCCGCGATCGTCAACCGAACCGCGCGTTCCGGGGCGCGTTTTGCAGCGTGATTGTCGGGCTGAGGGTGGTACCGCCTCCCCGGCTCGAACGGGGGACCTCTAGATCCACAATCTAGCGCTCTAACCAACTGAGCTAAGGCGGCACGGTCCGGCTGATGTAGCGCCGCGCAGGCGAGGATGCAAGCCCGACTTGCCGCAAAATTGCGGGCGCGTTAGGTGTAGTGAAACGCAAAAAGGAGCCTGAACATGGGTATCAACAGCGAAAGCGACATCGCCGCGAATTTGCAGATCGGGCCGACCGATCAGGGCATGGTGCGGATCTATGTCGAGGCCGAGGGCGTCGATCTGCCGCTCGATTTCGACCCTGACGAGGCGACCGAGATCGCAGAAGAGCTGATGGCGGCGGTCGAGGTCGCGCGTGCGGCGGGCGGCGGCTCGGGCGGGTCGCCGCAGGGCGGCGGCGCAAAGCGCGGCGGGAAGGCGCGGCGCTAGGCTAAAGCTCATGCGCGGCGATCTGCGGATCGCGCATGATCGCCAGCCGAAGCGCCGCCGCGCGCGCGATGTCCCGCGTCAACTTGTTGCGGCGCGCGGCGGCCAATGGCGAGGGCGGCGCGTCGCGCATGATCTCGGCGCCGTAGGGATCGGCGAGGATCAAACCGCTTTCCTCGGGCAGCAGATGCTCGGGGAAATCGCAATCGACGGCCCAGAAAAAGCGGTCGCAATAGGGCAGGTAGGCCTGCCATTTGCGGTCCGCGCGGAAATCGGCGGCGCAGCTTTTGCACTCGATGATCCAGATCTCGCCCTTCGGCCCGACCGAGATCGCATCGACCCTGAGCCCCGGCGCGGGCACGAATTCACACAGCACCGCATGACCAAGCGAGATCAAAAGCCGCGTCACCCCGCGCGCAAGCTGAAAGCCGGGCTGAGCGGGCAGGGCGGTTTCGGGCAGAGTGGGGGCGGGGCGGTGCAGCGTCATCCGGCGATTATGAACGAAACGGAAACATTTGCCAAGCGCCCCGGGCGCAGACCCGAGCCGGGCCGCCGGCCTTGAATCCGCCCCACCGCGCCCTTATCTTCAGCATCCGGCGGGTTTCTGTTCTTCTCGTGAGGGCCATTTTTTCCACTGGCCTATAATTTTTCCGAGGGGGCTGGCTCTGGCATGACCCTGGTCTTGCTACCCGGCGCCCACCTGGTTCTCCAGGCTTTCGGGAAATTCTGTGCCCTCACGGATGCAACGGTTCCCGCCACAAAGCCGCCCTTTCGGGGCGGTTTTTTTTGCCTCGCCGCGTGCGCACACGAAAAAGGGCGGCCACGAGGGCCGCCCTTTTCGAGACAAGATCCGGGATGGATCAGAAGCCGTAAACCAGCGAGACGCCCAGACGGTTGTCGGTGCGAACGTCGCGGTCTTCCTGATACTCGCTGCGGTACGACACGCGGGTCGAGAACGCATCGCTCATGCGGTAGTTCAGGCCCAGCTCGTTGCTGATGACATCCGGCGCGTCTTTCGAGGTGACGTAGTCGGTGTCGTTGGTCACGAAGAACTGGTCGTTGAACGCGTGGTAGAAACGCGACGAGGCGATGTAGCCCAGCTCGGTGTCCGACGAGCCGTCAGCCGGCTTGGTGTAACGGATGCCAACACCGGCCTGCACGCGCCATGCGGTGGTCGGGGTGTTGATGATCCGGTAGCCGGGACCGAAGGCCAGCAGGCCGTCACGCTCGAGGTTTTCACCCTCGGCCAGACCGTCGACTTTGATACGGCCGAGACCGAACGCGTAGAACTGGTCGTTGAAGTAGTACTGCGCGTCGTAGATCGCGTAGGTGTCCTGCTTGTCTTTCTCGCCAGCGTCGTTTTCGCTGAACTCGATGAGCAGGCCGACCGACTGGGCGAACGGGCCTTGGTTGTGGTGAACGCGGCCAGCAACCGAAAGGTTTTGCGCTTCGCTGTTGCCGGTCGAGCCGTTATAGGTCAGCGCAACCGAGCCGAACGTGCCTTGACGGCGGTCAGCCGGGCCAAAGCGGGCAGCGTCTTGCGAACGGGCGAAATCGTCCCGAACCGCATCTTCGACGTCCGTCAGGCGGTCTTCAATCGCGCCAACGCCGGTGGCAGTCGCGCCGGTCGAGATCTCTTGCTGCGCCAGAGCGGCGGTGCCGAACAGCGCGGAAATCGCGGTTGCGCCGGCAAGGAGAGCAGTCTTTTTCATATCTCTATCCTCATGAACCGTGTGGTTGGTGATCGTGGCGCCCCTTTTGACGCCCGAGCATCTCTGCACCGGATTAACTAGTGCTCGCCCGGTCCGGTTGCCACAGGGTGGGGCGATACACGCAAATCGCGCGAATGTGTGAATATTGTGATGGAACCAAGCCCGCCTTACCGGCATCACCTGCGCAGGCCGATATTTTGCTGCCATAGCTGGATATTAGCGGCTTGCGGGCCAACGGGCCGGCTCACGCAGCGTCTCACATCGGCGCGATATCGGGGCGATTTTGTTACGAATCTGCCACAGCGAGAGGGGAAAAACGACCTCGGTTGTTGCCAGGGTGCCACATGATCTAGCGAAAGATTCTCCATCAAACCGCTATATTCTGTAGCCCGCGGCGGGGCGGAGCGGGGTTATCCCCCTGCGCGCCCATATGAAAAGGGCGCCCGAAAGCGCCCTTTTTGCTAGCCGATCAGGGGGCCGCCCTTGCCGTAGCGCGCCTCGTAATGCCGCGCGAGCCGCTCGAGCGCGAGCTTCAGCACCACCTTGCCCGAGCGCGCGGACCAGCCAAGCCGCCGCTCGGTCATCTCGAGCCCCTCGAGAAAGCAGCACACCCGCAGCACCAGATCGCCCATGCCCGGCCCAAGCTCGCGCAGCGCGTCGGCGACCCGTTGGCGCGCCTTGTCGGACCCGCCCATGCGCGGCGAAAGCCCCTCATCGACGCCGGCGGTCATGAACCGGTCCCAGTTCTGCGCCACGCGCGGGCCGATCTGCGCCAGCTCGAAATCCTCGCGCAGCCGCTCGCCGGCCGTCACCAGATCGGGGCCGAGAAACGGCTTTCCTAGCGCATCGCGCCGCCGCGCCAGCAGCAAAAGCGGGCTCTCGCCGATATTGAAGCGCACGCGCTTGCGCGCGCCGTCCTCGGGGTCGGTGATGGTCCGCTTTTCCCAGACGCTGTGCTGCTCGGCGAAGGCGTTCGGCGCGGCCTCGGGCGTGACCGGCTCGGCATTCTCGAAATCGCGCCCGCGCGGCACGCCGCCGTCATAGCCCGAGGCGCGGCCCATCTCGCGCGCCGCCGCGCGGCCCGAAGCCGTCACCCGGTAGCGCGTCAGCCGCGCCGAGCCGCCGATCACCTCGACCCAGGATTTCAGCGCGAAGGTCTCGGCAAGCTCGCGCGCGAGCGTCATGGTGCGGATATCGCCGCGCGTGATGATCGCGTTTTCCATCCCCGAGGCGACGACCAGCTCGGCGCCCTTCTCGGACAGACGGCGCAGCGCCTTGCGGGTCAGATCGGCGGTCTTGCGATCGACGCGGCGCGGCAGCTCGGCCAGCGGGCGCTCGAGCGCCTGATCGACCAGAGGATCGTCGCGGCGCTGCTCGAACCGCCTGATCCGGCGCAGGATGGTCGATGCGTGGCAGCCCTCCGCGCGAGCAATAGCGCGGATCGACTCGCCGTTTCCGACATGGCGAAGGTAAAGATTGGCGTCTGCACAGCTTAAATCTGCAGGCGCCGGCAGTTGCGCATTTCCGTCATAGACCGGCTGGTTGATGGCTTGGTCGCAGGGAAAATCCGCGGTGAAAAGGCTCATTTCAATTCCCTTATATTTCTGCGGGCCGGGCTGGCAGCTTGGCCCCGTTCATCAGAAACCTGTCTTTTTGGACAGGCCATTGGTTAAGGTGAAGTGGATATTTCCTAACAAACCCTAAAGATTCCTCGCCGGGACGGACGTTGCTTAACAGATTTCCGCAACACGCCTTAAAGTTGTATAAATGTGACGGCAGCCAAGGATGGAGATGGACTGATGAGCTGCCACGACCCTTATTTCGCCGCCGCTGCGGGCATGATCTGCGCGCCAAAGCACCCCGTTCTGCGCCGCCCCTCTGCCCTGATTCGGGCCGCGAAGGCGGGGCAGGGAGGCTGGATGCGCGGGCGCGCGCTGCGCCGTCTGCTTGGGGTAGAGACGCTGCCGGGGCACGAGGCGGTGCTGGCGCGGCTTTACGAGATCGAGGCGCGGCTAAATGCCGAGCGCCTTGCCGGCGCCGCGAGCTATCAGCCCGCGCGCCATGTGCTGGTGATGATCGCGCTGCTGGCCGAGATGCGCGCGGCGGCCAAGGCCCGCGCCGAAAGCCGCGCCGCGCTGCGGCTCGTTACCGTCCCCGGTAAAGCCCGCCCAGAACGCCGCGCAGGATGACGCGGCTGCCTTGCCGGCCGATCTCGCGCGCGACGGTTTTCGAGAACGCCTCGAGCGCCGTGTCACCGCGCCGCCCGCTGCCCGCGCTGCTGCGCTGCGCGCTGCGCGTGCCGCCGGGGATGTTGATGCCGTCCAGCCCGTGATCGTAGCGGCGCGCGCGGGTCAGGCTTTCGCTTTTCTCGCCGCCCATCGACCACAGATCGTCATCGCGCGCGCCCGACGCCTCGGCCTGCGCCGCAGCCTCGGCGGCGCGGCGGTCCAGAATCTCATGCGCGGATTCGCGATCCAGCGTCTGGTTGTATTTCAGCCCGAGCGAGGAGGCGGCAAGGATCGCGCCCCGCTCGGCCTCCGTGATCGGGCCAAGCTGCGCGAAAGGCGGGCGGATCAGCGTGCGCTCTACCATGCCCGGCACGCCCTTGGCTTCAAGGAACGAGGTCACCGCCTCGCCGGTGCCGACATGCTGGATCGCGTCGGCGGTGTCGAAATCGGGGTTGGCGCGGTAATTTTCCGCCGCCTGCCGCAGCGCGCGTTGATCTTTCGCGGTGAAGGCGCGCAGCGCGTGCTGGACGCGGTTGCCAAGCTGGCTCAGCACACGGTCGGGCACGTCGGTCGGGTTTTGCGTGACAAACCAGACGCTTACCCCTTTCGAGCGGATCAGCCTCGCGACCTGTTCAACCTTTTCGATCAGTGCGCGCGGGGCGTCATTGAACAAAAGATGCGCCTCGTCGAAGAAGAAGGCGACGACCGGCTTTTCGGGATCGCCGATCTCGGGAAGCTGCTCGAAGAGCTCAGACATGAGCCACAGAAGGAAGGTCGCGTAAAGCCGCGGTGACTGCATCAGACGCTCGGCGGCGAGGATATTGATGACGCCCTTGCCCGACGCGTCCTGCCGGATGATGTCCGCAAGCTCGAGCGCCGGCTCGCCGAACAGCAGATCGCCGCCCTGATTTTCCAGAACCAGCAAGGCGCGCTGAATGGCGCCGATGCTGGCGGTGCTGATATTGCCGTAACGCAGCGTCAGATCGGCGCGATTTTCGCCCATCCAGTTCAGAATCGCGCGCAGATCCTTCATGTCGAGCAGCGCGAGACCCTTCTCATCGGCCACGCGGAACATGATGTTCAGAACGCCCTCTTGCGCGTCGGTGAGGTTCATCAGCCGCGACAGCACAAGCGGCCCCATCTGCGCGGGCGTGGTCCGAACCGGGTGGCCAAGCTGGCCCCAGATATCCCAGAACGTGACCGGAAAGCGTTGATAATCCAGCGAAAGCCCGATCTGATCGGCGCGTTTTCTGAACGGGGCGTGAAGGCTCGCGGCGTCCGATCCGGCCTTCGCAAGCCCGGCGAGATCGCCCTTCACATCGGCCAGAAACACCGGAACGCCCGCCAGGGAAAAGCTCTCGGCGAGGGTCTGGAGCGTCACGGTCTTGCCCGTCCCCGTCGCCCCGGCGATCAGCCCGTGGCGGTTGGCATAGCCCAGCAGGAGCGATTGGGGCGCCGCGTAATCCTCCCCGCCGCCGCCGGCGAAAACGGTGCCCTCATCCAGATCGACGGCCTTCCTCGCGGGCGCCTCGGGCGCGTCATTCGGGGTTTCGCTGTCCATGACGGGCTCCTGTTGCTTCGCAATCCGCAGTTTCTGCACGGTTTGCTCATCTTTATTTAACCTTTTCATGCCAGTCTAGCATTGTTCGGCCCGTCTTTGCCTTGGCGGGCGAATGTTTCCTCCCTGTTGACTGGCCGCGCCTTCGGGCGCGGCATTTTTCTGCGCAGAACCAAGGTTAACTGCCGATAGAGACAGTTGACGCGTGCAATTTCTCGCAATAGCGTGCGGCGTAATAAGACCGGCCAGTCCGGCAGGGAGAGATCAGGGCCGCGCGTTGCGTGGCCCTTTTCTTGTGAAAACACAGCTGCTTTGCGCCAAAAGCTCGAAAATTTCATGACGCTTGTGTGATGGATCTGTGAATTCGCCGGGCCCGATTGTCGCCTGACAAGCGCAGCGCTGCGTGTTATGGGCCGATCAACGCGTCATCAGAAGGATTTATCATGGCTCCCAAGACGATTTCCGCCGCTCTGGCCGCTGCGATGCTTGCCGGTCTGCCCGCCCTTGGCCTTGCGCAGGTCGCAAGCCCGCTGACCGGCGAAGTTGCCACCCAGCCCGCCCCGGCGACAACCCCGGCCGAGGCGGCAAGCGACGCCGCGACCGAAGCGTCCAGCAACGCGGAAGCTGCGGCCGAAACCGCGGCCGAGGCCGCACAAAGCGACGCACAGGACGCCGCAGAAGCCGCGGCCGAGGACGCCGCCGCCAATGCCGAGGCGGCCGCCGAAGCAGCGGAGGCCGCCGAGGATGCGGCCGCAGACACCGCCGAGGCCGCCCCGACCGCGTCCGAAGAGGCCGCCATCTCGGCCGTTACGCAAGAGACCGGCGATGGCGAGATGCCCGTCGGCGCCTATTACGTCCGCGAGGTTTTCACCGACTGGACGCTGCGCTGCATCAATTCGGGCGACGATCTCGACCCCTGCGAGATGTACCAGCTTTTGCAGGATGACGATGGCAGCCCCGTCGCCGAGATGACGCTGATCCCGCTTGTCGATGGCGGTCAGGCGCAGGTCGGCGCTACGATCGTCTCGCCGCTCGAGACCGATCTGATGTTCGGCGTCGGCTTTCAGATCGATTCGGGCGAGGCGCGTCGCTACCCGTTCAGCTTCTGCGCATCGGTCGGCTGCGTGGCGCGGATGGGCTTCACCGGCGCCGAGCTGAACGCGATGAAGCGCGGGCTGATCGGCCATGTCGTGCTGCTGCCGTTCGGCGCGCCCGAATCCGAGGCGTTCGATCTCGAGCTTTCGCTGCAAGGCTTCACCGCCGCCTATGACGAGCTGGAAGGCATTGTCGGCGAGCTGCGCGCCGCAGCCGAGGCCGAAGAAGAAGCCGACTGACAAAGGCCGGCACCGCAAAAAAGAAGGGGGGGCCGCGCGGCCCCCTTTTTCGTCAGCGATACCCGGCCGCCTGCAACTCGAACAGGTCGCGATAGCGCCCTTCCTCTTCCATCAGTTCTTCATGCGTGCCCTCGGCCTCGACGCTTCCATCGGCCAGAACGAGGATCCGGTCCGCCATCCGCACCGAGCTGAAACGGTGCGAGATCAGCACCGCAGTGCGCGCCGCCGACAGCTCCTTGAAACGCTTGAACACCTCGTATTCCGAACGCGCATCCAGCGCCGCGGTCGGCTCGTCAAGGATCAGCACCTGCGCCTCGCGCATATAGCCGCGCGCGATCGCAACGCGTTGCCATTCGCCGCCCGAAAGCTCGACCCCGTTCGCAAAGCGCTTGCCGATCATCTGGTCATACCCCGCCGGCAGCTTCGCGATGATCGTATCGGCAAGCGCCTGCTGCGCGGCATTCTCGATCCGGCCGCGATCGGCGCGCGCCTCGATCCGCCCGACCGCGATATTGTCGGCGGCGGTCATGTTATAGCGCATGAAGTCCTGAAAAATCGCGCCAATGGCCGCGCGAAGCTGGTCGAGGTCGTAATCGCGCAGATCGCGCCCGTCGAGAAGGATGCGCCCCTCATCGGGGTCATAAAGCCGCGCCAGAAGCTTGACGAGCGTGGTCTTGCCCGCCCCGTTCTCGCCCACAAGGGCCACCGTCTCGCCGGCGCGCAGACGAAAGCTGAGCCCGCGCACCGCGTAGCGGTTGGAGCCGGGATAGTAGAAGCCGACATTCTGGAACTCGAACCCCTCGCTTATCGGGTCCGGCACATCCAGCGCGCCTTGTTTCGAGAAAATCTCGGGCTCGACGCGCAGGAAATCGAACAGATCCTCGAGATACATCGCCTGCGCCGCGACATCCGAAAACCGGATCAGAAGCGATTCGAGAAGGGCGCGCAGCCGCTGGAACGAGCCGGCAAGGAAGGTCAGATCGCCAAGGCTCAGATCGCCGGTGATGGTGCGCGCGATGATCCACAGATACGCGCCATAATAGCCAAGCGTGCCAAGCCCCGTCAGCACCGACAGCCACACAGTCTCGCGCCGCGCGATGCCGAGATTCTCGCGGTAGAAGCGGCGGGCGAGGTCCAGATAACGCTCGCGCAGGAAATCGCTGAGGCCGAACATCTTGACCTCTTTGGCGCTATCGGCGCTCGAGGCGATCATGCGCAGGTAATCACGCTCGCGCATTTGCGGCGTGCGGCGGTAGTTGAGCTGATAGGACAGCGATTTGAAATGCGATTCGCCAAGGAAGGCGGGGATCAGGGCGATCAGCAGCAAAACGACCAGCCACGGGTTGTAAAGCAGCAGCCCGCCCGCGAAGGTCGCGACGGTCAAGGCGTCCTGCATCTGCCCGAAAAGCAGCCCCAGAAGCGACATGCGCCCCGCCGCCTGCCGCCGCGCGCGCTCCAGCTTGTCTTGCAGCACGGCGTCCTCGAAATCCTCGAGATCAAGCTCGGCCGCGTGGCGCATCAGCCGCGTCGAGAGCGAGATGACCAGTCTTTCCTGAAGCAGCAGATCCGTGAGCCGCACAAGCCGGCCGAGAATATCCGAGAAGATCGCGAGGCCCAGCTCGATCAGCACAAGAATCGTGACCGCGTGCAGCGCGCCCGACTGCCAAAGCGCGCCAAGGCTCTCACCCGCCGCGCCGCCGCTGAGCCGGACCACCTCGTCGATGATCAGCTTGCCGACATAAAGCATCGTGACCGGCAGCAGCGCGCGGATCAGCCGCAGCCCGCCCATCGACAGCGCGAGCGCGGGGCTCGCCTCCCAGACCATGCGCAGGAAGGGCGGGATGTTCTTCATCGCGGCAAAGCGGGCGGCGTAGGTTTGCGGGCGCTCGCGCATCGGGGGCGGGGGCATGGTCTATTCCTCGTGCCTTATCTGGCGGCCATGCCAGCGTTGCATCGGGTTTTCCAGCGCGAGGCCCGCCCAGCCGGGGCGGACCAGCTCGGCGCGGCCGTAATGATAAAGCGGAATGATCGGCAGATCCGCGCGAAGCACCGCCTCGGCGCGGGCTGCGCCGTCCGGCGCACCCTCGGACATGGCGGCAAGCGCGTCGCTGAACGCCGCGCTTTCATACTGGCCGTAATTCGGCCCGCCCGGCACGAAATAGGCAAGAAACGCGTCCGGCGCGTTGTAATCGGCGCACCAGCCATAGCGGGCGATCTGGAAACCGCCTGCGCGCAGCTCGTCGATATGGCCCTGCCAGTCCTGCGACGAGATCGAGACGATCACCCCGACCTCGCGCCACATGGCCTGCACGGCGCGGGCGATCAGCCGGTGATCGTCGCCGGCATTATGGCTCAGCCGCAGCCGCAGCGGGGCCTCATCCGTATAGCCAAGCGCGGCCAGCATCGCGCGCGCCTCGTCCTGCGCGGCATCGGCGCTTTCGGGCGCGGCCGCGCCGGGATCCGGCAGCGCGCCCTCCAGCAGCGGGTCGGTCCAGCCGATCGCGGGGCGGTGCGCGCTGTCGAGCACGATCTCGGTCAGCCGCACCCGGTCGATCGCGAGCGAAAGCGCGCGGCGCAGATCGGGGGATTTCAGCGCGGCGGGCGCATCCTCGCCCAGATTGACCAAAAGCCCGTAAGTGCAGGCGATGGGCGTTGCGATTGCCGCCTCGGGGAACGCCTCGCGAAGCTGGCGGAACATCGCCGGGGGGGCGGTCATGCGATCAATCCGCCCGTCCACGAAAGCCTGAAGCGCCTCGTCAACATCGTTGATGAACTCGGCCTCGATCGCGGCGATCTGGGTCGCGGAACTATTGCGGTAGCGCGGATTGGCCTCGAAACGCAGCGCCCCTTGCGCGCCCTGCGCCTCGGCGAGCGTAAAGGCGCCGTTGCCCGCCAGCCCGCTCTGTGGCAGCTGGCCATCGGCGCCCAGAAGATGGGACGGCACCGGCAGCGCGGCGTGATGGGCCAGCATCGCGCGCAGATGGGGCTGAGGCGCGCTCAGCCGCAATTCCAGCCGCCCATCGTCAAGCGCCCGCGCGCCAAGGCTTTCGGGCGGGGCTGTCGCGTTCATCACCCCCGCCGCCCCGGCAAGCTTCATATCCTCGAGCAGCCAGCGATTGGGGCTGGCAAGCCCGGGCATGGCGAGGCGCCGCAGCGCCGCGACGAAATCCTCGGCCCGCACGAACGCCCCGTCAGACCATTGCGCCGGCGCGAGGGTAAAGCGCCAGATCAGCCCGTCCTCGGATACCTCTGCGGCGGCGGCGAGCGCGGCGACCGGGCGGCCATTCGCGTCATCCTCGTAAAGCCCTTCAAACAGCAGGCGCACCAGATCGGCATTCTCGCGCCCCCGCGCCATTTGCGGATCGAGCGCGCCGGGCGGGCCGGCAAGCGCAAAGCGATACGTCTCTGCCGCGAAGCCAGGCAGGGCGGGCGCGGCGCCGGCCAGTCCCATGAGCGCGGCGAAAAGGGCAGGGCGGAGCGGGATCATCACAAAAAAATCGGTCCGGTTCTCGGGGCAGGAAGCGCGGGGGCGAGATTAGGGAAAAGCCGCGCGCGCGCAAGGCGCTGCGGGATCAACGCGGCGCTTCGGCGGCGCGGTGCCGGCGCAAAAGGGGCCGCGCGCGCCGGGCCGCTCGTGCGAAAATACTTGATCGCTTATCGATGCTGGTCCATTCCACGCAGGCATGGCCGCCATCGACGCGGCAAGCCTGAGGGAGGAAACATGGGTGGCCTGATCGCGTTATCGCGCGGCATCGACGCATTCAACACATTCATCGGCCGCTTGATTTCATGGGCGATCCTGCTCTCGGTGCTGGTCAGCGCCGGCAATGCGGTCGTGCGCTATTTCCAGACAACGCCGCTGTTTCACGCGCTTGGCCTGCGCGCCTCGAACGCTTTTCTGGAACTGCAATGGTATCTTTACGGCGCCGCGTTCCTTCTGGCGTCGGCCTGGACGCTCAAGCAGAACGAGCATATCCGCATCGACGTGATCTATGGCAATCTGCGCCGCTCGACCCAGCACTGGATCGACCTGATCGGCACGCTCGCCTTCATGCTGCCCTTCACCGGGCTGATGGTTTACTATTATTATCCGTGGTTTATGCGCTCGTATCGCTCGGGCGAGATGTCCGCGAATGCGGGCGGGCTGATCCAGTGGCCGGCCAAGCTGCTGCTGCTGATCGGGTTTTCGCTGCTGTTCATCCAGGGGATTTCCGAGGTGATCAAGAAGATCGCCGTGATGACCGGGCGGATGGATGACCCGCATGGCGAATCGCGCAAGGATATCGCGCTGCGCGAGGCGGAAGAGCACGCGGCGATGACGCTCGCCGCGCTGTCCCACCCCGACCCGTCCGTCATGCCGCCGGGCGATGCGCGTTCCGATGACCGCGATCAGGAGCCGCGCAAATGATCGAGCTGATTGCCCATAACCTCGCGCCCATCATGTTCTTCTCGATGGTGCTGTTCTTGCTTTTCGGCTACCCGATCTCGTTCGCTCTGGCCGCGAACGGGCTGCTGTTCTTCTTTATCGGGGTCGAGCTTGCGCCCATTTCCGGCGGGCAGATCAGCCTCAACTGGAACCTGCTTCAGGCGCTGCCCGAACGGATCTGGGGGATCATGCGAAACGAGCTGTTCCTCGCCATCCCGTTCTTCACCTTCATGGGGATCGTGCTGGAACGCTCGGGCATGGCGGAGGATCTGCTCGACACGATCGGCCAGCTTTTCGGGCCGATAAGGGGCGGGCTTGCCTATGCGGTCGTTATCGTCGGCGCGCTGCTTGCCGCGACGACCGGCGTTGTGGCGGCATCGGTCATCGCGATGGGTCTCATCTCGCTGCCGATCATGCTGCGCTATAATTACGACCGGGGCCTTGCGACCGGGGTGATCGCGGCGTCGGGCACGCTTGCGCAGATCATCCCGCCCTCTCTGGTGCTGATCGTGCTGGCCGAGCAGGTCGGGCAGTCGGTCGGGAACATGTATCGCGGCGCGCTTATCCCGGCTTTGACGCTGACCGGGATCTATCTCGTCTATATCTTCGTTCTGTCGATCATCCGCCCCAACTCCATGCCGGCCCTGCCGCCCGAGGCGCGCGGGCTCGGCCGGGGCGGGCCGTCCTTGCTGATCATGACCCTGGTGGCGCTTGGCTCGTTCTACGCCTCGAAGCTGTGGCTGGCGCAGCAGGGCGTTCATCAATCCGGCATCTGGGCGGCGGTCATCGCGATTCTGGTGCCGATGGTGGTCGCCATGCTGGACCGGCTCCTGCGGCTGAACCTTTTGTCGGTGATGACGCGGCAGGTGATCATGGTGATGATCCCGCCTCTGGCGCTTGTGTTTCTGGTGCTCGGCACGATTTTCCTTGGCATCGCGGCCCCGACCGAGGGCGGGGCGATGGGCGCTGTCGGCGCGATCGTGCTGGCGGCGATGAAGGGGCGGCTGAATTTCTCCGTCGTGCAGCAGGCGCTTGAATCGACGACGCGGCTGTCGTCCTTCGTCATGTTCATCCTGATCGGCGCAACGGTGTTCTCGCTGACCTTCTACGGCGTCAACGGTCAGATCTGGGTGAAAGATCTGCTGCTCGCGCTGCCGGGGGGAGAGCTTGGCTTTCTGATCGTCGTGTCGGTCATCATCTTTTTCCTCGCCTTCTTCCTCGACTTCTTCGAGCTCGCCTTCGTCATCGTCCCGCTTCTGGTGCCGACCGCGCGCGAGCTTGGCATCGATATGGTGTGGTTCGGCGTGGTGCTGGGCGTGGTCATGCAGACCTCGTTCCTGACCCCCCCGGTCGGGTTCGCGCTGTTCTATCTGCGCTCGGTCGCGGCGCGGCAGGATTATGTCGATCCGGTTACGCAAAAGCTGATCCCGCGCGTCAGCACGATCCAGATCTACAAGGGCGCGGCGCCGTTTGTCGGGCTTCAGATCATCGCGATCGGGCTGGTGATCGCCTTCCCGCAAATGGTGATGCGCTACAAGGCGCCGCCACCGCCGCCGCCCGCTGCCACCGCGCCTTCCCAAGCGCCAAGCGCACCGGCGCCGGGCGGCGGAGGCTATGGGGGCTTTGGCGGCTTCGGCGCGCCTGCGCCGTCCGGCGGCGCGCCCGCGAATGGCGGCACGGGCGGGCCGGCCGCGCAGCCCGCGCCCGCAGCGCCGGGCGCGTTTGGCAGCTATGGCGGGTTCACCCCGCCGCAGCCGGCAGCCGAGCCGAGCGCGCCAGAAGCGCCCGCCCCGGCAGCGCCCAGCACCGGGCCGGGGGGATATGGCGGCTTTGGCGGGTTCGGCGCGCCTGCACCCAGCGGCAACTAAAGCCAAGGGGCAGGGGCGTCACGCCTCGCCTCCGCCCCGCAGCAACGAAAAACGCCGCCCCTCGGGGCGGCGTTTGTTACTCTGGGTGAGGGGGCTCAGAGATTGCCCTGACCCTGCTGCCACATCATGAACCCGTCATAGGTGGCTTCCGCGGTTTGCAGATATTTATACCACTTCTCGCGGAACTCCTTGATCGAGCCCCACATCTCGTTGAACGCCTCGTTCGTGCCCTCAAGCTCGGCATAGACCTCGTTGGCCGCGTTATAGCTCGCCTCCATGATCTCCTGGCTGAACTGGCGAAGCTGCGCGCCGTCATCCACAAGGTTCTGAAGCGCGGTCGGGTTCAGATAGTCGTATTTCTGAAGCATGTCCGCATCGGCCGCGCGGCAGCAATGCTTGAGAACGTTGCGATAATGCTCGGGCAGATCGTCATGAGCCGATTTGTTCATGAAGAAATGGACTGACGGGCCGCCTTCCCAGTAGCCGGGATAGTAGTAATAGGGCGCGACCTGAAGGAAGCCGAGCTTTTCGTCGTCATAGGGGCCGACCCACTCGACCGCGTCGATCGTGCCGCGCTCAAGCGCCGCGTAAAGCTCGCCGCCGGCAAGCTGCTGCGGGACGACGCCCAGCTTTTCGAGGATGCGGCCGGCGAACCCGCCGACGCGGAATTTGAGCCCCTCGAGATCGGCGACCGTATTCACCTCGTTGCGGAACCAGCCGCCCATCTGCGTGCCGGTATTCCCGCCCGGATGGCTGATCAGCCCCTGCGGCTCGAGGAATTTGTTGTAAAGATCCTGCCCGCCGCCGTGATAGAGCCAGGCATTATGCGCCCGCGCCGAAAGCGCGAACGGGATTGCCGATGCGACCGCCCAGACCGGGTCCTTGCCCCAGTAATAATAGCCGACCGTGTGGGCCATCTCGACGGTGTTATCCATCGCGGCATCAACGGCTTGCAGGCCGGGCACGATCTCGCCCGCGGCAAAGACCTGAATGTTGAACTTGCCGTCCGTGCATTCCGAGACCATCTCCGACAGCGTATTCGCGCCGCCATAGATCGTGTCGAGCGAGGGCGGGAAGGACGAGGTCAGCCGCCAGTTGACGGTCGGCGCCTCTTGCGCAATCGCGGGCGCGGCCAGCGTCGCCGCAGCCGCTGCCGAGGCCCCGCCGATCGAGGCGCGGGTCAGAAACGTCCGGCGGTCAAAATTGTTCTTTTTGGTCATGTTTCCTCCTTGTCGCGGGCCATTGCCCGCATGACTGGCGGTATTCTGCATGAGCGCCCCCTTATGTCGAGTTGTTTTTAACGCCAGAAACGGCGCCCGCCGGGGCGGTTTTTGCGCTTTCGCTTTCGCCGGACCGCGATATGTTGGCGCAGATTGTGGCGCTTTTGGACCTGCGGCGGAGTGGTGATGGCAAAACCTCGATTGGACGGCGAGGCGCGGGCCGGGCTGGCGATGATCTCCCCGACGCTGCTTTTCGCGATCCTGCTTCTGGCAGCGCCGCTTGCGGCAATCTTCGCGGTCTCGTTCATGACCGATGGATATCTGGTCATCATCCGCGAATTCACGCTCGAGAATTACCGCGCCGTGCTGACCGAGCCGATTTACCGGCAGGTGATGGCGCGCTCGCTCGGGGTGGCGGGGCTGGTGACGCTCGTGACCGTGATCCTCGCCTTCCCGGTCGCCTATTTCGTCTCGTTCGTCGTCCGGCCCGAGCGCAAGGCGCTTTGGCTGTTTCTCATCACGATCCCGTTCTGGACCTCGTATCTGATCCGCGTTTTCCTGTGGAAAATCATCCTCGGCTATGACGGCGTCATCAACGCGACGCTGACCGGGATCGGGCTGATCGACCAACCGCTCGGGTTTTTGCTCTATAATGTCAACGCCATCGTCATCACGCTCGCCCATGCCTATGCGCCCTTCGCGATCCTGCCGATCTTCGTGGCGCTCGAGAAGATCGACCGCTCGCTCCTCGAGGCAGGGCGGGATCTGGGCGAATCGCGGCTGATGACGTTCTGGCGCGTCACGCTGCCGCTGGCCATGCCGGGGGTGCTGGCGGCGGTGCTGATCGTGTTCATCCCGACCATGGGCGATTACGTCACGCCCGAGCTGATCGGCGGCGGGCGCATCCCGATGATCGCAAAGCTCGTCCAGACGCAGATCATGGCGCTCGACAACAAGCCGCTGGGCGCTGCCATCGCGGTCACCTCGATGATCATCGTGACCGTGCTCGCCCTGATCTTTCTGGCGCTCAACCGGCGCTTTCTGAGGGCGCGGTCATGAAATTCTCGGGGCTGCGGGCCTATTCGATCCTTTATCTGCTGTTTCTGTACGCGCCGATCCTGCTGCTGCCGCTGTTTGCGTTCAACGACGGCACGGTGATCGCCTTCCCGCTGCGCGGCTTTACCACCGACTGGTTCGCGCAGATGGCGGGCAATGCCTCGCTGCGCCGGGCGGTCGGCAATTCGCTGATCATCGCGATCAGCACGGCGGTGCTTGCCACCGCGCTTGGCATTTTCGCGGCGCGCGCGACGACGCGCTACCGCTTTCCGGCCAAAGGCGGGATCATGGGGCTGGTCATGCTGCCGCTTGTCCTGCCCGAGATCATCGTCGCCATGTCGCTTCTGGTCGTGCTGCTTGCGCTTGGGATCGAGCTGTCGCTGCTGACCGTCATTCTTGGCCATACGCTGCTCTGCCTTCCCTATACGATCGCGATTCTCTCGACCGCGTTCAACGCGCTCGATCAGTCGCTCGAAGAGGCCGCCTATGATCTGGGCGAGACGAAGATCGGCGCGTTCCGCCTTGTCATCCTGCCGATGGTCATGCCCGGCATCATCTCGTCGCTGCTGATGAGCTTCACGATCAGCCTCGATGAGTTCATCATCGCCTTCTTCCTCGCCGGCAGTCAGCCGACCCTGCCGACCTATATCTTCAGCCAGCTCCGTTTCCCGGCCGCCGTTCCGGTCGTCATGGCGCTTGGCACGGTGCTGGTTGCGCTGTCGATCCTGCTGCTGACCCTTGCCGAATTTTTCCGCCGCCGCGGCGTTGCCCGCACCGGCCAGAGCAATAGCGGAGGCTTTCTGTGACAACCCGCAAGACGCAATCGCGGGCGGCCGAGCTGGCCGGCGCGCGCGCGATGATCGAATGCCGCGACATCCACAAATATTACGGCGACTACCACGCGCTGCGCGGCATCAACGTCGATATCCGCGCGGGCGAGTTCTTCTCGTTGCTCGGCCCGTCCGGCTGCGGCAAGACGACGCTTTTGCGCACGATCGCGGGGTTCGAGGACATCTCGTCGGGCGTTGTGATGATCGACGGGCGCGATATGGCCGCGGTGCCGGCGAACCGGCGCCCGACGAATATGGTGTTCCAGTCCTACGCGATTTTCCCGCATCTGAGCGTGGCGCAGAACGTCGCCTTCGGGCTGCGGCGCGATCCGCGCCCCCGGCCTGAGAAGGACGCGGCGGTCGAGGATGCGCTGCGCATGGTCGGCCTGTCGGGCTATGGCGGGCGCGCCGCGCACGCGCTTTCGGGCGGGCAGCGGCAGCGTGTCGCGCTTGCCCGCGCGCTTATCCTCAAGCCCAAGGTGCTGCTGCTGGACGAGCCGCTTTCCGCGCTCGACCGCAAGATGCGCGAGCAGATGCAGGTCGAGCTGATCAAGCTCCAGCGTCAGGTCGGGATCACCTTCGTACTGGTCACCCATGATCAGGAAGAGGCGCTTGTCATGTCCGACCGCATCGCGGTGATGTTCGAGGGCGAGATCGCGCAGCTCGACTATCCCGAGGCGCTTTATTCGCGCCCTGCCACGCGCCGCGTTGCCGATTTCATCGGGGTGATGAATTTCCTGCCCGCGC
>JAUNRZ010000020.1:21706-24791 GCA_030539455.1 Paracoccus sp. (in: a-proteobacteria)
CCTGCCACGCGCCGCGTTGCCGATTTCATCGGGGTGATGAATTTCCTGCCCGCGCGCGTCAGCGACGGGCCGGGCGGCGCGGTGGCCGAGGTGGCGGGGCTCGGCCGGATCGAGCTGCCGGCGGCGCAGATCAGCCGGGCGAGCGTCGACGATCCCGGCCCCTCGGTCGGGTTCCGGCCCGAATCGATGACGCTTCTGTCCGAGGGGCAGGCGGCGCAGGACCGCGAGGCAACGGGCATTATCGACGAGGTCGTCTATTACGGCGACATGACCTATTACGACATCCGCCTCGACGGCGCCGCCCCGGATGCGCGCCCGGTCCGCATCGCGATGCGCAACGTGTTCGGGCGCGATGTCCGCGATGTCGGAACCCGCGCCCGCATCGGCTGGGCGCCGGGCGGAGTGGTGCTGTTTCGGTAAAGCGCCGGTAGGGGCGGGGGAGGGTTGCGGGCCTTTGCGTGAGCTGGCCGGAGTAGCGAAGGCGAGAGTCTGCGGCGCGAGGGCTGGTTGCGGACGTTCCCGCGCGCCGGCCGGAGCCACGGCGATAGTCCGCGCTTGCAGTGCGGGGGCGTATCGCCGCCCTTCCCGCAAGCGGGCCGGAGCACAGACGGCGAGAGGCCGCGCAGGGGCAAATTAGCGTCGTTCGCGCGAGCCGCCTGCGGCGAGCGGCCGGGCTCGCCGCGAATGCACAGATCGCAGGCGTTCCCGGGAGTCGGCGGCGGCGCGGGGCCGAGCTTGCCACACATGGGCAAATCGCAGGCGTTCTCGTGAGCCGCCTTCGGCGCGTTGCCGCGCAGAGGCGCATGGCGGTCTTAGCGCGCGCGGGCCTCGGCGAGGGGCCGCACTCGCGGCCCAAGCGCGCTTATTTCGCGCCCATCTCCTCAGGCCGCGCCTCATGCGCCATGTGGTCGAGCACGGCGTTCACGAACCGCGTCTCGCGCTCTTCGGCGGCGAAATCATCCGACAGGCGCACATATTCCTTGATGACGACGCGCGGCGGTGTCTTGCCGCCGACCAGCTCGGCACCCGCAGCGCGGAAAAGGGCGCGGAGCACCGGGTCGATCCGGTCGATCTTCCATTTCGCGACCAAAGCGCGATCGGTCATCTGGTCGATGCGCGCCTGCCAGGTGACGACATCGCCGAGGATGCGCTCGAAGAGATCGACATCCGCCTCGGGCATCTCGGCACCCTCGATCGTCTCGCCGATGCGCCAATGGCGGAACTCGGCGCCGACGCGGTCGGCGCTTTGTCCGCCCGCCTCCATCTGAAAGAGCGCCTGCACCGCGTAAAGCCGGGCCGCGATGCTGCGCGCCTGCCGCGCGCTGCGGCCTTTGTCGTCCGTGCTCATGCCTGATCGCCCCCCTCAAGCCGCCCGGCCAGCCGGATCGGATCGTCCTTGCCTGCCGGCGCCCGCGTGCCCGCGCCGAACCCGGCGGGGCGGAATTTGCGCGACAAGGCGATCAGATGCAGCGCCGCCTCGGCCGCCCCGCCGCCCTTGTTTTGCTGCGCGGGATCGGCGCGGGTGATCGCCTGCGCCTCGTTCTCGACGGTCAGGATACCGTTGCCGATCGCCGTGCCATCAAGGCCAAGCGCCATCAGCCCGCGCGCGCTTTCATTGCAGACCGTCTCGTAATGCGTCGTCTCGCCCCGGATCACGCAGCCAAGCGCCACGAACCCGTCATAGCGCCCCGAGCGCGCGGCCATCGCAATCGCCGGCGGCAGCTCGAGCGCGCCGGGCACCTCGACCAGATCGGTGATCGCGCCCGCCGCCTCGGCAGCCTCGCGCGCGCCCGCGATCAGCAGATCGGCGATCTGCCGGTAATAGGGCGCGACGACCAGCAGCAGCCGGGGGGGCGCCTCGAAGCGGGGCAGGGTGATCTGGTCATGTTGCGGGCCGGCCATGGTCAATTCTCCGGTATGGGGCGGGTTTCGGTGATCGAGAGCCCGTAAGCGTCGAGCCCGACCACGCGCAGCGGCGCCGAGTTGGTCAGCAAGATCAGATCGGACAGGCCGAGCGAGGAGAGGATCTGGGCGCCGAGCCCGTATTGGCGCAGCGTGTGGGGGCTCGCATCGGCGGGCGTGAGGGCAGGGCTCAGATCGCGCAGCAGCACGACCGCGCCGCGCCCTTCATCCGCGATCATGCGCATCGCGCTCGCGAGATTGCCCGCCTTGTCGCGCGCAATCCCGAGCACATCGGTCAGCGGATCGAGCGCGTGCATCCGCACCATGACTGGCCCCGGCGCCGCCAGATCGCCTTTCGAGAGCACGATATGCTCGGCCCCCTGCGTCTCGTCGGCGAAGATCTGCATCTGCCACTCGCCGCCATGCGCCGAGCGCACCTGCCGCGCCTCGCGCCGCGAGATGAGGTTGTCGTGGCGGCGGCGATAGGCGATCAGATCGCTGATCGTGCCGATCCGCAGCCCGTGTTTCTGCGCCATCGCGACCAGATCGGGCAAGCGGGCCATGCTGCCATCCTCGTTCATGATCTCGCAGATGACGCCCGAGGGGTTGAGCCCGGCGAGCCGCGCGACATCGACCGCCGCCTCGGTATGGCCCGCGCGGACCAGAACGCCGCCCTTGCGGGCGCGGAGCGGAAAGACATGGCCGGGCGTTGCGATATCGGCCGGCCCGCGCGCAGGGTCGATCGCGACCGAGATGGTGCGCGCGCGGTCATGGGCCGAAATGCCTGTCGTGACGCCTTCGCGCGCCTCGATCGACATGGTGAACGCGGTCTCGTGGCGGCTCGAATTGCGCGCTGACATGAGCGGCAGGCCAAGCGCATCGACACGCTCGCCCGGCAGCGCGAGGCAGATCAGCCCGCGCCCATGCGTCGCCATGAAGTTGATCGCGTCGGGTGTGGCCATCTGGGCGGGGATGACGAGGTCGCCCTCATTCTCGCGATCCTCGTGATCGACAAGGATGAACATGCGCCCGTTGCGGGCGTCATCGATGATCTCTTCGATGCTGGAAATCGCGTCGGACCAGTCTCGCTCGACCGGGCCCGGTTTTTCGTACTGCATCGCCAACCCCACGTGATTCGAGTGTTTCGGGGTTATGACGCCTTGACGGATGGGTTGCAATCGCG
>JAUNRZ010000137.1 GCA_030539455.1 Paracoccus sp. (in: a-proteobacteria)
GGCGGCGGGGCGTCGGGCGCGCTGAATATGTGGTATGACGCCGATATCGACGCGGTGATGCGCCGCACGCGCGCCCGCCCGATCCCCTCCGGCCGGGTCGAGGGCAGCGACGCGCTTGGCGTCGGGCTGGGGCTGGCGGCGATCTCGGTGATGATGCTCGGGCTGGCCGCGAACTGGTTTGCGGCGGCGTTTCTGGCCTTCACGATCTTCTTTTACGCGGTCGTCTATACGATGTGGCTCAAGCGCTCGACGCCGCAGAATATCGTGATCGGCGGCGCTGCGGGGGCGTTCCCGCCGATGATCGGCTGGGCCTGCGCCACGGGCGGGATCGCGGTGGAATCGCTGCTGATGTTCGCGTTGATCTTCTTCTGGACGCCGCCGCATTTCTGGGCGCTCGCGCTCTTCATGAAAGACGATTACTCGAACGCGCGCGTGCCGATGCTGAACGTGACACATGGTCGCACCGTCACGCGGCGGCATATCTTCGGCTATACGCTCGTGCTGGCGCCGTTCGCGATCTGGCTGGGGCTGACCTCGATCGGCGGGCCGATCTATCTTGCCGCCGCCTTGCCGCTGAACGCGCTGTTCATCTGGCGCGGCTGGCAGATCCTGCGCCGCAGCGACGATGACAGCTTCGCCGACAGCCACAAGGCCGAGCGGGGGTTCTTCCGCCTGTCGCTCTATTACCTGTTTCTCCACTTCACCGCGCTGCTTGCGCAGCACTGGCTTGGGGGGCTGCTGTGATGGCCCTGCGCACCGAGCACGCGCTTCACGGCCGCCGTCGTGGCCGCAATATCGGGCTGGCGCTTGTGCTGGTCGGCTTCGTCGTGCTGGTGTTTTCGCTGACGATCGTTAAGATGATGGGCGGCGCGAGCATGGAGGCGTTCGACCACCAGCCCCGGACCTCAATCCTGCCGCGCGACCAGAACCCGCCCGCGCGCAACCCCGCCCCGGTGGCCGCGCCCGGAACACCTGCGGCCGAGCAGGGCGTCGGCAGCACCGTGCCGCCGCAAGCCGCCCCAACCGAGACGAGCAGCCAATGACCAGCCAGGACCCGACCCCCGAACCCAAAAAAGCCCCGAGTCACCGCAAGACGGCGGCGCAGCTTGTCGGCGTCGTCGTGTTCATGGGCGCGATGGCATGGGCCGCCGTTCCACTTTATGACTGGTTCTGCCGCGTGACCGGCTATGCCGGCACCACGATGGTCGCTGACGGAGCCTCGGACACCGTGCTGGACGAGACGATCCGGGTGCGCTTCGACGCCAATGTGAGCCCCTCGCTCGACTGGCAGTTCCGCCCCTCCCAGACCGAAATGACGCTGAAGATCGGGCAGGACGCGATGGCCTATTACGAGGCCGTCAACCTGACTGACGAGGTTCTGGTCGGGACCGCATCCTATAACGTGGCGCCCGATATTGCCGGGTATTACTTCAACAAGATCGAGTGTTTCTGCTTTACCGAGCAGGTGCTCCAACCGGGCGAGCGTGTGCTGATGCCGGTCCAGTATTTCGTTGACCCCGATATCGTCAACGACCGCGATGCTGGCAATGTGCGGATGATCACGCTGTCCTACACGTTCCACCCGACCGCGCGGCCTTCCGCCACCGCCCAGGCGGCGCTGGACGCGGGACCGCAAGCACTCGTAAACTAGACGCAAGCCGCAACTGACGCGAATTCAGGAATACCGGGGACACTCCATGGCGCACGCTAAGAACCACGATTACCATATTCTTCCGCCCTCACTCTGGCCCCTGCTGGGCGCGATTGCGGCGTTCGTCATGCTGTTTGGCGGGACGATGTGGATGCACGGCAACGGGCCGTGGATGTTCCTCGCCGGTCTGGTCGGTGTGCTTTACGTCATGTTCGGCTGGTGGGCCGATGTGACCCATGAGGGCGAGACGGGCGATCACACCCCGGTCGTTCAGATCGGGCTGCGCTACGGGTTCATCCTGTTCGTCATCTCGGAGGTGTTCTTCTTCGTCGCGTGGTTCTGGGCGTTCTTCAAGCACGCGCTTTACCCGATGGGGCCGGAAAGCCCGCTGATGGACGGGGTCTGGCCGCCCGAGGGGATCATCACCTTCGATCCGTGGCACCTGCCGTTCATCAACACGCTTGTCCTGCTGCTGTCGGGCGTCGCCGTGACCTGGGCGCACCACGCGCTTGCCCATGAAAACGACCGCAAGACGGCGATCAACGGCATCGCCATCGCGGTGTTCCTCGGCATCTGCTTCACCGCGCTGCAAGCCTATGAATACAGCCACGCCGCGTTCGGGCTGTCCGACACCGCCTATGGCGGCGTGTTCTACATGGCGACCGGCTTTCACGGCTTCCACGTCATTATCGGCACGATCATGCTGTTCGTGTGCCTGATTCGCCTGATGCGCGGCCATATGAGCCAAGAGCAGCATGTCGGCTTCGAGACCGCCGCCTGGTATTGGCACTTCGTCGATGTCGTCTGGCTGTTCCTCTTCTTTGCGATCTATGTCTGGGGCCGCTGACCCGCGCTCAGACTGAAACGGCAAGGCGCAGAGGGCTCTCTCTGCGCCTTGTTCTTTGAAAACCGCCCGCCATGAAACGTATCATTGCCCCGCTTCTCTTCGCCCTGATCGGCTGCGCCGTTCTGGTCCGGCTGGGGCTGTGGCAGCTTGACCGCGCGGGCGAGAAGGCGGCCTATATCGCCGAGGTCGAAGCCGCGATCACCGCGCCGGCCGATTACCTGCCGGCCTCGGTCGATCCGTCCATGAAATACCGCCCCGTCTGGACCGAGGGCCGCACGACCGGCGAGGAAATCGACGTCGTCTCGTCGATGAAAGGGGCAGGGGCCGGCTATCAGATCATCGCCGCGTTCGAGACCGAGGACGGAAGGCGGATCATGATCGACCGCGGTTTCGTCCCCCAGCAGCAGCGCCGCGCGCCGCGCCCGCCCGCGCCCCTGATGGTGGTTGGCAACCTCCACTGGCCGGACGAGACCGGCGATTCGGTCCCTGCGCCGAACCTCGCCGAGAATATCTGGTTCGCCCGCGATGTCCCCGCAATGGCCGCCGCGCTGGACACCGAGCCGGTGCTGATCGTCGCCCGCTATGTCGAGGGCGACGCGCAGGGCATCACGCCGATCCCGCTCGGCACCGAGGGCATCCCGAACAACCATATCAGCTACGCGGTGCAGTGGTTCCTGTTCGCGATCACGCTCGCCCTGATGACAGCGTGGCTCATCTGGCGTATCAGGCGCAGAACCTATTGAGGACCAAGATGCGGTATATCTCCACGCGCGGCAGCGCGCCCGAGCTGAATTTCGAACAGGCGATGCTGGCCGGGCTGGCGCGCGATGGCGGGCTTTATCTGCCGGCCGAGATCCCGGCGCTGGATGATATCGCGGGCTTCGAGGGGATCAGCTACGAAGACGCCGCTTTGCGCGTGCTGCGCCCCTTCACCGGCGACAGTTTCACCGATGACGAGCTCAGCGGCGCCATCGCTCGCGCCTATGACGGCTTTCGTCACATCGCGCGCGCGCCGCTGAGCCAGCTCGCGCCCGGCCACCATCTGCTCGAGCTGTTTCACGGCCCGACCCTCGCTTTCAAAGACTTCGCGATGCAGCTGATCGGCCAGCTTTTCCAGATCGCGCTCTCGCGGTCGGGGCAGCGGATCACCATTGTCGGCGCGACCTCGGGCGATACCGGAAGCGCCGCGATCGAGGCGTTTGCGGGGCTTGCGAATGTGGATGTGTTCATCCTGTTCCCGCATGGGCGCGTCTCGGAAGTGCAGCGCCGGCAGATGACGACGCCGGACGCGGCCAATGTCCACGCGCTTGCGCTGGATGGGCATTTCGATGACTGCCAGGCCCGCGTGAAGGATATGTTCAACGACCACGCCTTCCGCGATTCCGTTGGGCTCGCGGGCGTTAACAGCATCAACTGGGCGCGCGTGCTGGCGCAGGTGGTCTATTACGTCACCTCGGCGGTCAGCCTTGGCGCGCCGGGGCGCGAGGTTGATTTCACCGTCCCGACCGGCAATTTCGGCGATGTGTTCGCCGGCTCGATCGCGCGGGCGGTGGGGCTGCCCATCGGCCGGCTGGTGGTCGCGACGAACCAGAACGATATCCTCCACCGCGCGCTGTCGGGCGGGGAATACCGGGTCGGGCAGGTCGCGCCGTCGATCTCGCCCAGCATGGATATTCAGGTCTCGTCGAATTTTGAGCGCGCGCTTTATCTTGCCTATGGCGGCGATGCGGGCGCGGTGCGGCAGTTGATGGACGAGCTGAAATCGGGCGGATTCACGATCAGCCAGGGCGCGCGCGAGGCTTTGGCCGAAATTTACGCATCGGGCCGCGTGTCCGAGGATGAGACGCTCGCCGAGATCGCCCGCATCCATGCCGAGACCGGGCAGATCATCTGCCCCCACACCGCCGTCGCGACCCGCACCGCGCGGGATTTCATGCGCAAGGGCGTGCCGATGATCTCGCTCGCGACCGCTCATCCGGCGAAGTTTCCCGATGCCGTCGCGCAGGCGCTTGGCGTCAGGCCCGAGCTTCCGGCCCATATGGCGGGGCTTTCGGGCAAGCCCGAGCGTGTCACGCGGGTTGAAAACGATCTGAACGCGCTTAAATCCCTGATCCTTGACCGGAGGCAGGCTTGATCGACACGCAAATTTCCACGCTCCCCAACGGGCTGCGCATCGTGACCCGGAACATGCCGGGGCTCCACTCGGCGACGATCGGCGTCTGGGTGAGCGCCGGCGGCCGCGACGAGCGGGCCGAGCAGAACGGTATCGCGCATTTCCTCGAACATATGGCGTTCAAGGGAACGGCCCGGCGCAGCGCGCTGAAGATCGCCGAAGAGATCGAGGATGTGGGCGGCTATATCAACGCCTATACCTCGCGCGACACGACCGCCTATTATGCGCAGGTGCTGAGCCCCGATGTGCCGCTTGCGCTGGATGTGATCAGCGACATCGTGCTGAACCCCGCCTTCGACGCCCGCGAGATCGAGATCGAGCGGGGGGTCATCTTGCAGGAAATCGGGCAGGCGCTCGATACGCCGGACGATATCGTGTTCGACTGGCTGCAAGAGGCCGCTTATCCCGACCAGCCGATGGGCCGCACCATCCTCGGCCCGGCCGAGCGCGTGTCGGCCTTCAGCCGCGATGATCTGTCGCGCTTCGTCGCCGAGCATTACGGCCCGGCCGAGATGATCGTGGCGGCGGCGGGGAATGTCGATCACGACGCGATCGTGCGTCAGGCCGAGGCCGCGTTTGGCGATCTGCCCGCCCGCCCCGCCGCGCCGCGTGTCCCGGCCGAATGGCGCGGAAGCGAGCTGCGCCGCCAGAAACGGCTCGAGCAGGTGCATTTCACGCTTGGCTTCGACGGGCCGGGCTATCTGGCCGATGACTACATCGC
>JAUNRZ010000138.1 GCA_030539455.1 Paracoccus sp. (in: a-proteobacteria)
TCGGATTGTTCCTGGTCGAGTATTTTCAAGGCTCTTTCCCTTCTCAAAAATCGATGACACCGGCCTCGGCGAGGCCGGGGACGTAAAGACCGCCCGATGCGTGCAGATCGCGGGCGTATTGCAGCCAGAGTTCCTTGGCGCGCTGCCAGTCATGAGCGCCTTCAAGCGCGCGAAGATTTCCGATCGCCCGCTCCATGTCGTCGTGGTCTTCAGGGCGAACAGCGATGTCGGACACGAAAAACACGAACATCTCCGCCTGACATGCGATGCGATCGGCGCGCGCGACTTCCACGCCGATCTCTCGGCCGAGCTCAACCTGCCAATGCCGAGCGATGCGCAGATCGATTGCCGCCTTTGCCTCGCGGACCGCGTTGCGGATCACGGCGGCGCCGACCGGCTTACTCTGCTCGCACAGCAGATCGAGCGAGGGCGTCGTGATATCGCCGATGAATGCTTCGTGCGCATCATGAAGCAGGGCCCAGCCTCGCGCGGCCGGCGAGACCAGTTGCGACACCAGAACGGAATGCGCGGCAACGGACCAGGGCTGCGGCGTGCGACCGTTGAAGCGATTGATCTTGGCGAGCGCATCGGCGAGCGGGGCCGCCCCGATATCGCGCGGCTTGATGTCGGTCAGATCGACGACACCATGTGACGTAAAATATGGGATCATCTTTCAGGCTTCCTCGTCTCGTTTGCGGATTGGGCGGTGTCGGGCGCTTCGGCGCGAGCGCTTTGGCGTTTCTCGGCACCTTCGATCACGTCGGCCTTGTCGCGCAGCGCGGCGATCATCTCGGCCGGCGATGCGCCAAGCCGTTTGGCGTATTCGATGGCGCGATCGAGTTCGTACCAGAGCTCGCGCGCACCTTGGCTGCGGGGCGCGGTCATGCCGATTCCTTCAGATCGTGCTCGTAGGGCTCGACGATGAAATCCTCGCCCTCCGACCCGATCGTCACGCCGGCGATACCGCTGGCCTGGGCGACATTCGCCTTTTCCAGCATGGCATCCTTGTTGACCTCTTCCTTGACGCGGATGAATTTCTTGGCGAGCCCGGCCGCCCTGATCGCGGCGATCACGTCATCGACCTTGCGCAAGGTCACTTTGGCCGGCCGGATGCGCCAAGAGATCTTGCCGGTCGAGAACTCGGCGAACTTCACCTTGCCGTCACGCGTGAGCCGCCCGCGATTGACATCGGCCCACATCTGCAGCCCGTCTGTCAGTGCGCTGGCGCGCTCGTTGAGCGGCGAGACGCGATTGCCGTATTCTTCCTGTATTTCGGCGATGCGATCATTCATCTCGGCCTGAAGCCGAAGCACGTCGCGGTTCAGATCGCCGATTTCGCGGATCGTCTCACGGGCTTCGCTGTCATCGGCCGGGATGGGCAGATTGGTTGCGGCCTTCTTCACTTTTCTAGCCATTTTGGCTCCTTTCGGGTTTGTTCCTCCCGGTCATCACCGGGCAACTGCGACAGGCCATCCAATGCTTCAGATCGGAGGCGGCGTTGGTGGGCATCGGCCCGTTGCGCCGGTCGGCGCAGGCCGAGCGGCTGATCGGGCCCCGCAAATGCGGGCATATTATCGGGCCACCGAACACTTCCATCACGCGGGCGGCGATGCGCTGTTGCGTGCCGCCATAGCGGCCGCTGACGGCCAGAGAGACGGAGGTGCGGGCATAGCCGAGCTCGCGCGCGACCGATGCGATCGAGCGGCCCTCACATTCACGGCGCAGGATGGCCAGCCATTCGGGAATCCGGGCGCTCAAACCGGGAACTCCTCACCAGTGTTGCGATCCAGAACCGATTTTCTGGCGGAGAGATAGGTCGGTGCGATCGGGCCGGTATGCTTGATGACCTCGAATATCTTGTGCCCATTGGAGTTCGGGCGATGATCCGGCCGTCGGGATGGCTTGACGCGGAGATAGCCTGCTTTCGCGAGACGGCTGCAAAAACGCCGAATATTGTCGTCGGGCAATTTGTCATGGTCGCGTGCGGCCGCGGTCACAAGGTCCGGCACGGTGAACACTCTGGTAACAGCCATGGCGTTCCACGCCCGCTGGCGTAGCGTATGGCCAAAAGCCCGGCGCCGAGGTCGCTGGGTGCGCGTGACGGGGCCGAGCCCGATATCGGCCCCAAGCGCGTGGGCGTCTTGGCCGTCCGAGGTCAGTGCGAAACACCCTATCTCGCGGCGCTCGACATAGCCGCGAGCGATCAGTTTTCCCGTTGCGGCCCAGACCTGCGGCCCCTTCAGCTCAGTTGCAACTGCGATCTCCGCCGTCGTCAGGCACGAAGCACCGATCGCCCGGAGCACCGCGCTCTGTATTTGCGCGATGTTTGTCATGCCCGGCCCCCGGCCATCGGCTCAATTTCAACGCGAGCACTCGAAACCTTGGTTTGGTCAGCCTCGAGCATCAGGCGGATAAACTCGGCCTTCATGAGTGCGGGGTGAAGGTTATTCACCGCGACCGTTTCCATGACAGCCGCAGCGTGGATCGCCATAACTTGGGCAACTTTCGATGCTGACCAGCCCCGATTGCGCATGTTCAGAAATGCGCGCGTCTGGACATATCGCGCCTCCATCAGGTCACGCTGGGTTTCGATCCATATCCGCTCCTGTTCGTCCTGGGCTTCTTCTATTTTCGCGTCGAAGAACCGGTCAGCCTTGGCGCGCATCTTCGCAATGGCGGTCTCGACATCGTAATGCTGGTGGGTCATTTCGCGACCCCCGGCACCATGATTGCGTTACTGGTCTTGCGATCGTTCATGAGACGCTGCCCGGCCATGTCCCGAAGCGTCAGACCATCTGGACCGGATGGAGGGTTCCGGAGCCCAAACCGCTCGATATTCTGGATCGCCTCGACGATCTCGCGATTGTAGCCGCCCGAAGCGCGAGCCACGAAAGCGGCCAGATCACCCGCAACCTTGACCTCGCACTTTGCATCAAGGAACTGGGTGACCCCGTCGATATCGGCGGGCTCGAAGCGCACATAACGGCTGATCCGGCTGGCCGTCTGGGGGAAACGGACAAGGTTGTCACGGATCTTGCCCATGCCGACGAGGACAAAGCAGACCCCTGAGACATCTGCGAGATCGCGGACCATATCCATCAGCTTTGGTCGCGCGGAAACGTAGTCCGCCTCGTCCATCACCACGACGAATTGACGATCGACCATCTCGGCCATGCGCTGATGTTCGGCCAGCATATGGATCGCGGCCGTGAACCGGGCGGCGCCGCCGAATGGGGCGTTCTGGCGGCCGGCTTCGAGCAGCTCCTGCAAAAACCAGTATGTGGTCCAGTCGTTTTTCGCGCGAAGGTAGAAGCAGCTTTCCTGCGCAGCCCAGCGCTGAAGAATGGTGGTCTTTCCGAGGCCGGGTTGGCCATCGACCACGATCAGGCGGCATTCATCTGCGCCGCGCGCTTGAAGATCATCAAGCGCACCTTGGAACGCCAGATAGTTTTTCGTTTCAACGAAACTCGGCCTCATGCTATAGTCCTTTTGGTTGTTTGTTCACCAGCAGCAGCGGGCGTGGTTTCGATCAGGTCTTGCAGCGACCCGAGGTCCACGCCCGCATCTCTCAAAATGCTGCGCCCAGCAGGCCGCTGCATTTTCTCTCGCAAGAGCCGAGCCCAGCCGGGCGTCAACGATTGCGGATTTTCCAGAACGCGCAGTGCGAGATCGGCATCGTCATCCCAGTGACGGCGGGCGGGGATGTCGGGCGCCGTATGGAGTTGCTCGACGTCCGCAATCGCTCGGACCTGCGAAACAGGCTCCGGCTGCGCGGATGGGACGAGGTCGATAAAATTCGCGGGCGGCGCGCCATGCCCTTCCAGAAAATGGACGCCGCGCGCCTCTTCCTCGATCTCGGCCTGTTTGACATCGAGCCGCCGTTTGCGCCCTTTCGCGCGGTCTTCCATTGCCTTTTGCGAAAACGACACCGGCATATAGCGCTCGGCATTGCCGGCGAAGTCGGCAACGCAGATCAGTGCACCCGGCACCATCCGGCCGTCGAGCTCCTCGAGACTGCGGACCCAGACGCGGCTGGCATCGTGGATATCGACGCCAACGACGACGTCCATCCCATCGAACGGTTGCAGCGCGAGGTGGAAATACTGGTTGTTGTTCCACTGCACCTCGCCGCGCCGGGCACGGCGCTTGAAATAGGGGCGGAACAGATCGTCCGCTTCCCCGGGCTCGAGCGAGATCGGCTCAAACCCTTTCGCCTCGAAGTCTGCCCAGATTTCATTCGGGCTAGCTTTACGCATGCGTCCTGAATCGGCATCGCGAATGCGGAGGCTCGCATGGGGCCGATCGTTGTAATCGGCGATCGCGGTCTCGACGGAAGTGACGAACTCGTCCCAGCTCGGGAGTGACTTGCTCTGTCCGAACTCCCGGATCTCGCGGCCGATCGACTTGTGGCCTCTCTGAAACGCCTCGCGGTCCATATCCTCGCCGCAATAGGTCGCGAAGGATTTGGCCAGCGGGGTCCAGATCGTGCGATGCGCCCGCTCGATCACGCCGCGCGATTGGGAGACATAGGGAAGAGAATGCGTCGTGGTGATCGAGAGCCGACCGCATATCCCCATGGTCTCATGATCCATGACCTCGTTGCGAAAGCCGGGCCCGCGGTCGGTATAGAAGATTGCGGGGATGCCGTGGCTGGCGCAGGCGGCGCGCAGCGCATCCGCTACTCCCCGACTGTTTTCCGCCAGATCGACTGACCAGCCAACGCATTTGCGGGTGGCGACATCGAGAACGGGCGTGATCTCCGGCCGGAACGGCCGGCCATGGATCGGATGTGCAACATAGGCGTCAAAGGTCTTGCCGTCCGAGGTATAGATCTCGGTCGGCTCAATTCCCTCGATCGAGCGCCTCACGAAAGCCATGCGCGCCTTCAGCGCAAGCGGCCCCTCGCGACCCTTGAAGGCGTCGAGATAGCGGGCAGTCCCTTGCAGCGCGATCATCGCGCGCCGCACCTGATCGTAGGACGGCGCCAAGGCAGGATCGGCCAATGACGCGCGGAAATCGTCAAGGGCCTTTGCCATGGTCGGCTTGGCGGGGCGACAGAGGAAACGCAGGAAAGCGGGCAGCCAGTCGGGGTGATCCTGCCTTGTTTCTTGCGGCCGGACCTCCGGCAAAAGTGCCTTGGCACCGCCATCTTGGTAGGCCCGCCGCCATTCGAAGATACGAGAGCGGCTGGGGAGATCGCTGCGCTTGCGGTCAGATGCCATCGTCATCTGAGCCATCAGCGCTTCGGATAGGATGCCCTCACGCGCATCGCTCAAAAGTCCGGCCACTGCCTTCGATGCCGATCCCTCTAGAATCTCGCGGCGGCGGACCTCTATGACGACATTCGCCCGTGCCTCCATGATCCGACGGCGGCGAGCAGAGAT
>JAUNRZ010000139.1 GCA_030539455.1 Paracoccus sp. (in: a-proteobacteria)
GCCCCGGCACGCATGTCGATCTGATCGGCGCGTTCAAGGCCGATATGCGCGAGGCGGACGATGCACTTATGGCGAAGGGAGCGCTGTTCGTTGACAGCCGCGAGACGACGCTGGGCCATATTGGTGAGTTGACGGCGCCGATCGCATCGGGCGCGATTACCGACGCTTCGGTGTTGGGCGATTTTTACGATCTGGTGCGCGAGGGCGCGCGCCGGCGCAATTCCGAGGACGAAATTACGGTGTTCAAGAATGGCGGCGGCGCGCATCTTGATCTCATGGTCGCCTCGTGGATCGCCGAGGCGGCGCTGCGCTGAAAGGCGCCGCTGCGAATCAACGCGAGGCCCGCGCATCGCGGCAGGGCGCGCGCCGGGGCAGGCGGCGAATTGACCTAGCGTCGCATGGCATAAAATCGGCAAACCTGCCCCGATAGCGTGCTTGACAACCCCCTGCGCGATCCTCTCTTATCCCCAAGACCCGCGCCGGATTGCTCGGGCAATGATAACGATAACCGCCCGGCAGGGCGCATAACAGCGCGAGAAACGCGCGGCCCCGGGGGAGGGGGTGGGAGTAGGTGGCACAATCGCAGCCAATTCTGTCCGCGCGCGGTCTGACCAAGGAATTTTCCGGCTTTGTGGCGGTCGATCACGTCGATCTCGATATCGTCGAGGGCGAGATTCACGCTCTGATCGGCCCGAATGGCGCCGGCAAGACGACCTGTTTCAACCTGCTGACCAAGTTTCTGCAACCCAGCTCGGGCGAGATCCGCTTTGACGGGCATGACATCACCGCGTTCAAACCGGCCGATATCGCGCGGCTGGGGCTGGTGCGGTCTTTCCAGATCTCTGCGGTGTTCCCGCATCTGACCGCGCTGGAAAACGTGCGGATCGCGCTTCAGCGGGCGCGGGGGGACAGCTTCGATTTCTGGCGCTCGGACCTCGTGCTGCGCCGCTATAACGACCGCGCGCGCCAGCTTCTGGCCGATGTCGGCCTGTCCGAGTTTGAAACGCGCCTCGCCTCCGAGCTGTCCTATGGCCGCAAGCGCGCGCTCGAGATTGCAACGACGCTGGCGCTTGATCCCAAGATGCTGCTGCTGGACGAGCCGATGGCCGGCATGACCGCCGAGGATGTCGGGCGTATCTCGGACCTGATCCGGCAGGTTGCGCAAGACCGCACCGTGCTGATGGTCGAGCATAACCTGTCGGTCGTCTCGTCGCTGTCGGACCGGATCACCGTGCTGGCACAGGGCAAGGTTCTGGCGGCAGGCACCTACGCGGAAGTGTCGAAAAATCCGCGCGTCATCGAAGCCTATATCGGGACCGGCCATGCCTGAGCATCAGACCTCCACCATGACCCTTGATACCGCAGGCGCCGGCGCAAGCGTGCTGAAAGTGCGCGATCTGCATGGCTGGTATGGCGAATCGAAGGTGCTGCACGGGATTGATCTCGACGTGGCCGAGGGCGAGGTGATCACGCTTCTGGGCCGCAACGGCGCGGGCAAGACCACGACGATCAAGGCGATCATGGGGATTCTGGGCCAGCGCGAGGGCTCTGTCATGCTGCGCGGCAAGGAAACGATCCGTCTGCCGGCGCGGCTGATCGCGCGGATGGGGCTTGGCTATGTCCCCGAAGAGCGCGGCATCATGGCCTCGCTGTCGGTCGAGGAAAACCTCATGCTCCCGCCCCAGATCGCACCGGGCGGCTTTACCCGCGACGAGATTTTCGAGCTGTTCCCGAACCTGCGCACAAGGCTGCGCAGCCAGGGCACCAAGCTGTCCGGGGGTGAGCAGCAGATGCTGGCGATGGCGCGCATCCTGCGCACCGGCGCGCGCTATCTGCTGCTGGACGAGCCGACCGAGGGGCTCGCGCCGGTCATTGTCGAGCAGATCGGCCGCACCATTCGCCGGCTCAAGACCGAAGGCTTCACCGTGGTTCTGGTCGAGCAGAATTTCCACTTCGCCGCGTCGGTCGCGGACCGCCACTATATCGTCGAGCAAGGCCGCGTCGTGGACATGATTCCCGGCGATCAGATGGAGGCCAATCTCGAAAAGGTGCACGCCTATCTGGGCGTCTGAGCCGGGCATGGCCCGCGCCCGCACATCATTGCAGATCGTCCAGCGCCGCCGGCGGGGACGTTAATATCCCGAGAAAGGGAAAGGGAGGAAAAAGGAATGAAGCTTCTCAAGACAACAGCGGCGCTTATGGCGGCGACTGTCATCTCGTCGCCCGCCTTCGCCGATGTCACGGTGAAGATCGGCGTTCTGAACGACCGCTCGGGCATTTACGCGGACCTTTCGGGCGAAGGCTCGGTCGTCGCCGCGCGCATGGCGGCCGAGGATTTCGGCGCCGCCGAGAAGGGGATCACCGTCGAGTTCGTCTCGGCCGATCACCAGAACCGCCCCGATGTCGCCTCGACGATCGCGCGGCAATGGCTCGATCAGGACGGCGTCAACGCGATCGTCGACGTTCCGACCTCGTCGGCCGCGCTTGCGGTGAACGAGATCATCAAGGACGCGAACGCGGTGTTCATCAATTCGGGCGCCGCGACCGCCGACCTGACCGGCTCGGCCTGCACCCCGCACACGGTGCACTGGACCTACGACACCTGGGCGCTTGCCCACGGCACCGGCTCGGCCATGGTCGAGCAGGGCGGCGACAGCTGGTTCTTCATCACCGCGGACTACGCGTTCGGCCACGCGCTCGAGCGTGACACGATGGCGGTCGTCGAAGAGGCGGGCGGCACCGTGGTCGGCACCGTGCGTCACCCGTTCCCGGGCAGCGATTTCTCGTCCTTCCTGCTGCAAGCGCAGTCGTCGGGCGCGAAGGTGATCGGCATGGCGAATGCCGGCGGTGACACGATCAACACCGTGAAGCAGGCGGCCGAGTTCGGCATCACGCAAGCCGGCCAGTCGCTGGCGGCGCTGCTGCTGTTCATCACCGACGTTCACGCTCTGGGCCTTGAATCGGCGCAGGGTCTGGTGCTGACCGAAGCGTTCTACTGGGATCTGAACGACGACACGCGCGAATGGTCGCAGCGTTTCGCCGAGGCCCATAACGGCTCGATGCCGACCATGGTTCACGCCGGGGTCTATGCGGGCGTTCTGCACTATCTCAAAGCTGTCGAGGCCGCCGGCAATAACGACGCCGACGCTGTGGTCGAGCAGATGAAAGCGATCCCGACCGACGATCCGCTGTTCGGACAGGGCGAAGTGCGCGCCGATGGCCGCCATGTCCACGACATGTATCTCTTCGAGGTGAAATCGCCCGACGAGTCGACCGGCGAGTGGGATTACTACGAAACGCTCGCCACGATCCCGGCCGCTCAGGCGTTCCGTCCGCTTGAAGAGGGCGGCTGCCACCTGGTCGAGTAAAACCGGCCGGCCCAAACCAAAGGCGCGCCCGGCTGGCGGGCGCGCCGCACCCCATCCAGACATAAAAACAGGGAACCCCGATGTTCGAGTTGTTAGGCATCCCGCCACAGGCGCTGTTCGGGCAGCTTCTGCTCGGCCTGATAAACGGATCGTTCTATGCGATCTTGTCGCTTGGGCTGGCGATCATCTTTGGCCTGCTCAACATCATCAACTTCACGCATGGCGCGCAGTATATGCTTGGCGCCTTCGCGACGTGGTTTCTGCTGAGCCAGTTCGGAATCAACTACTGGTGGGCGCTGCTTCTGGCGCCGGTTGCGGTCGGAATAAGCGGCATCATTCTTGAAAAGCTGCTGATATCAAGGCTCTACAAGCTCGATCACCTATACGGGCTGCTGCTGACCTTCGGGCTTGCGCTGATTATTCAGGGCCTTCTGCGCAACAATTACGGGATCTCGGGCCTGCCCTATAACATCCCGGCCTCGCTGCAAGGGGGGCAGAATCTGGGCTTCATGTTCCTGCCCAATTACCGCGCATGGGTAGTGGTCGCCTCGCTTGTCGTGTGCTTCGGCACCTGGTTCATGATCGAGAAAACCAAGCTCGGCGCCTATCTGCGCGCCGCGACCGAGAACCCCACCCTGGTCGGCGCGTTCGGCATCAACGTGCCGCTGATGATCACGCTGACCTACGGGTTCGGGGTCGCGCTTGCCGGCTTCGCGGGCGTTCTGGCCGCGCCGATCTACTCGGTGAACCCCAATATGGGCGCTGACCTGATCATCGTCGTCTTTGCGGTCGTCGTGATCGGCGGGATGGGCTCGATCCTTGGCGCCATCGTCACCGGGTTCAGCCTCGGGCTGATCGAGGGGCTGACGCGGGTGTTCTACCCCGAGGCGTCCTCGGTCGTCATCTTCGTCATCATGGCCCTTGTCTTGCTGGTCAAGCCGGCGGGCCTGTTCGGGAGGGCCGTGTGATGTCGAGCCAGGACACCAATCAACTGAGCGCGCCGGCGCCGACCAGCTCGGCCGAGCGCGTCCCGGCCCATGAATCGCGCCGCCTTCATCTGATGATCGCGGTTGTGCTGCTGGCCTTCATGCTGGTCGCGCCAATGTTCCTTTATCCGGTCTTTCTGATGAAGGTGCTGTGCTTTGCGCTGTTCGCAAGCGCGTTCAACCTGCTGCTCGGCTTTGGCGGGCTGCTGTCCTTCGGCCACGCGGCCTATTTCGGCTCGGCCGCCTATGTCTCGGCCCATGCCGCGAAGGTGTGGGGGCTCACGCCCGAGCTGGCGATCCTGTGCGGCGTTCTGACCTCGCTGTTTCTGGGGCTGATCTTCGGCTCGCTCGCGATCCGCCGGCAGGGGATCTATTTCGCGATGGTCACGCTTGCCTTCGCGCAGATGATCTTCTTCTTCTCGCTGCAAGCGCCCTTCACCGGCGGCGAGGACGGCATTCAGGCCGTCCCGCGCGGGATGCTGTTCGGCCTGCTCGATATCCGCCCCGACCGCGTGCTTTATTACGTCGTGCTGGCGATCACGGCGGGCGGGATGCTGCTGATCTACCGCATCATCAACTCGCCCTTCGGGCAGGTGCTGAAATCCATCCGCGAGAACGAGGCGCGGGCCGTCTCGCTCGGCTATCGCGTGAACCACTACAAGCTCGCGACCTTCGTGATGTCGGCGGGGCTCGCGGGGCTTGCCGGAGGGACCAAGGCGCTTGTGTTCCAGCTCGCCTCGCTGACCGATGTGCACTGGACCATGTCGGGCGAGGTGGTGCTGATGACCCTGATCGGCGGCGTCGGCACGATCTTCGGCCCGGCCCTTGGCGCGGCGGTGATCGTGACCTTGCAGAACTACCTCGCGACCTTCGGCGCATGGGTCACGATCATTCAGGGCATCACCTTCGTCGTGACCGTGCTGCTCTTCCGCGAGGGGATCATCGGCGTGCTGTCGAAGATCCTGAAGCGCCCGCTTTAGGGACGCGCGAGGCT
>JAUNRZ010000021.1 GCA_030539455.1 Paracoccus sp. (in: a-proteobacteria)
ATCTTCGGCCGCGCTATTGTTTATTTACTCGCGATCAGTGAGAACATCCGGGGCCAGCCTATGCGTCTGGGTCACTGATTGGCCGGTCACGGTGATTCTGGCGATCCCGATATTCTCACGAAAAAGCGCCACGGGGGCGGTCTAGGGCACTGCGGAATGGAGTCGGGCTAGCGCGCCAGCGACCCTTCGGTTGCCCTCTTCGGACCGAGGCGCGTCAAGATTGCGGCGCGCCGCCTTTCCTTTACATTGCCGAGCGGAAGCGCGCGGCGAGCGCGGCTTCGCCGTGTTGCCGTGGGCCAGTACCATGTCGGGGTTTTCGCCCGCGTGTACGGGCTTCAGCCTTTTCAGTATCACCACCGTCAGTTCGTAGAGATCCTGCCCAGCCGTCAAGAGCTCTCAGGGAAGCGGCAGGTTCAACTCGGCTGAAATCGGGTCATGGCAACTCGGGCCCGCTCGCCCGCCGAAAGCGCGGAATCGAACTCAGCATTTCTGCCGTACGGGACCCCCCTCCGCCGGCCGCTAACCCTTATTTAACGCCGCCTGTGCAATGTGGAGCAAATCGACCCAAAACTGATTCGGAAGGATCGGCCTTGCAAGAATTGCAAAAATTCTGGAATTCACGCCCGCCCGCGCAGCGCGCCGCGATTATTGCCGGGTTTGTCGCGACATTCGTGCTCGTTTTCGTGTTTGCGGGAATGGCGGGCCGGGGCAACAAGGCGCTGCTTTACGCGGGGCTTGAACCCGCCGACGCCTCGGCGATCATTGCCGAGATTGAACAGGCCGGCATTGCCTATGATATTCGCGGCAACGCCATATGGGTGGACGAGGTGGCGCGCGACCGGCTGCGCATGGATCTTGCCGCCCGCAATCTCCCCTCGGGCGGCGGCAGCGCGGGCTATGAAATTCTTGATCAGATGTCGGGGTTCAGCACGACCTCGCAGATGTTTGACGCCGCATTCTGGCGCGCCAAAGAGGGTGAGCTGGCGCGCACGATCCTTGCCCTTCCGAACGTGAAATCGGCGCGCGTCCATCTGACCGCGCCGCGCGCGCGGGGCTATCGCAGCACTGAGCCGGGCGCGGCGTCGGTCACGATCGTCACGCATGGCGGCTCGGTCACTGCCGAACAGGGGCGGGCGCTGCGCTATCTGGTGGCCTCGGCCGTGCCGGGGCTTGATGTCGATGGCGTGACGGTGATCGATTCGGCGCGCGGCGTGGTCAGCGCGGACGAGAATATCGGCGAGGCCGAGCGCGCGCGCGAGCTCAAGCGCAATGTCGAGCGGATCCTGCTCGCCCATGTCGGCGCCGATAACGCCATTGTCGAGCTGAACCTTGATCTGGTGACCGAGACCGAGCATCTGACGGAGCGTCGGCTCGACCCGACGCAGCGCGCGGTCATCTCCGAGGAAACGGAAGAGCTGACCGACGAATCGAGCATGGCGCAGGCGGCTGCCGTGACCGCCGCCTCGAACCTGCCGGATCGCGACCAATCGGCGTCCGGCGACCGGGAAACCTCGCAGCGGCTCGAGACGCGCCAGCGTGCCAACTACGATGTCGGCACAATCACGCGGCAGGTCGAGCGGCAGCCGGGCGCGGTCCGCCGCATGACGGTCGCTGTGCTGGTGAACGGGGTGCCTCAGACCGGGCCGGACGGCGCCAGTCTGATCGTGCCGCGCTCTGAAGCGCAGCTCGCGGCGCTGCGTGATCTGGTAGCGGCGGCGTCCGGGTTCGACGCGGCGCGCGGGGATGAACTGACGATCCGCTCGCTGCCTTTTGCCGCGCTCGCCGAGGCCGGGACGACCGCCTCGCGTGAGGGTGGGCTGATGGACCGGCTCCACCTGAACAATCTTGCCCAGATGGCTTTGGTCGGGCTTTTCGCGGTGCTCGCGCTTGGTCTGACCATGCGGCAGCTAAGATCGCGCGGCAAGACCGAGGGCGGCGCGCCCGCGCTCGATGACAGCGCTCCCGTGCCGGCCGCGCTGCCTGACTTCGCCATCGCCGAGGCGCCGATGGGCGAGATGCCGATGATGACCATGGCGGCTGCCGATTTCGACTTTGACACGCCTTCGGGTGGGGGCGGCGATCCGG
Organism: Paracoccus sp. (in: a-proteobacteria); assembly: GCA_030539455.1. GTDB lineage: Bacteria > Pseudomonadota > Alphaproteobacteria > Rhodobacterales > Rhodobacteraceae > Paracoccus. The sequence continues at coordinate 2,086 of JAUNRZ010000021.1, forward strand.
TCGCGCGGCTGCGCCAGCTCATGAAAGAGCGGCGCGAGGAAAGCGTGCGGCTGCTTGGCGGCTGGATCGAAAAAGACGGGATCGCAAGATGAGCGCGCTTGCCCTGCGGCTCGAGGATTTCGGTCGGCGCGCCCCTGCGGCCCCGGTCTTCACTCAGACCGATATCGACCGCGCCCGCGCCGAGGGCCGCGCGGCGGGTGCCGCCGAGGCCGAAGATCACGCGCGGGCCGAGTTTGCCCAAGCGATCCGCGCCGCGCTGACCGACGCCGAGGATCGCGCGCAGATTGCCGCTGAGGCGCGCCGTGCGGCGGTCGCCGATCTGACCCGCCTTGCCGATGCGGTCCTGGCTGCCGCGCTGCCCGAGCTTCAGAACCGGCTGACGGCGCGGCTTATCAAGGCCGAACTGACAAGGCTCACCCGCGAGGAGGGCGCTGCGCAGATCTGCCAGATCACGGCTCCGGCGGCGCTGCTGCCCGAGCTCGCCGAATACGCAGGCCCCGCGGTGCAGCTTGCCGAGGGCCCACCCGCGATCCGCTTTGGCACCGGCCGGCTCGAGATCGACGCCGCAGCGTTCTGCGCCGGCGTGTCATCATTGCTGAATCAACTCATCGACAGGAGCGAGGCGCATGGCCGCGATTAACCAGATTGTCCAGACTGATCAGATCAAGGTCGATATCTCGATCCGCATCGGCCGGCTGCGGCTGAGCGTGGCCGAGCTGTCCGCGCTTGGCGAGAATGACGTGCTGCCGATGGAGGGCGATCTCGATGGCGGGGTCGAGCTTTGCGTCGGCGATCACGTCATCGCCACCGGCACGCTTGTCCCGCCCGAGGACGAGACCGGCCCGCTGCGCCTTCGGATTGCCGCACCGGCCGACACGCTGTGAGAGCGGCCCTTGTCCTCGCGCTGCTGATGGTGCCGCAAACCGGGCTGGCGCAGATGGCCGATCCTGGGTTCGCGGACGGAGTCGGGCGCCAGTCGATCCTGATCTTCATGGCGCTGACCGTGCTTTCGCTCGCGCCCGCGATCGCGATCACCGTCACCTGTTTTCCGTTCATCGTCACGGTGCTGTCGATCCTGCGCCAGTCGATGGGGCTTCAGCAATCGCCGCCGAATATGCTGATCATCAGCCTTGCCGTGTTCCTCACATGGTTCGTCATGGACCCGGTTCTTCAGGATTTCTGGGCGATCGCCGGCCAGCCGTTCCGCGACGGAGAGATCGGTATCGACGTCGCCCTCTCGCGCGGGATCGAGCCGTTCGAGCGCTTCATGGCAGGCCGGGTCGATCCGGATATCCTCGAGCGGATCCGCGACATCGCGCCGGGCGGCGCGGCGGGCGATGATCTTCGGGTGCTGATCCCGTCCTTCATGCTCTCGGAGCTCGAGCGGGCGTTTCAGGTCGGCTTTCTGGTCGCCCTGCCGTTCCTCATCATCGACCTCGTGGTCGCCTCGGTCCTGATGGCGATGGGGATGATGATGGTGCCGCCGGCGATCGTCGCGCTTCCGTTCAAGCTCGCATTTTTCGTCGTCGTCGATGGCTGGAGCCTGATCGCCGCGGCATTGGTGCGCGGCTATCAGTAGCGCTAGCGCCGCCCGAACAGCCGCTCGATATCGGCGAGGCTCAGGCTGACCCAGGTGGGACGGCCGTGGTTGCACTGCCCCGATTTCGGTGTGCGTTCCATCTCGCGGAGCAGGGCGTTCATCTCGTCCGCGCCCATCCGCCGCCCCGAGCGGACCGAGCCGTGGCACGCCATCCGCGAAAGCACCGCGTCTATGCGCGCCTGTAACCGCTCGCTCGAGCCGGCATCGGCAAGCTCATCGGCGATATCGCTCAGCAGCGATTTCGCGTCCGGCCGGCCCAGCAGCGCCGGAGCTTCCCGCACGGCGATCGCGCCCGGCCCGAACGGCTCGATCACCAGCCCAAGGCGGGCGAGATCGTCGGCGCTGTCCAGAAGCGCGGCGCAATCCGCTTCGGAGAGCTGCACGATTTCAGGGATCAGCAGCGCCTGCGAGACGATCCCGCTTTCCGCCGCCTGCGCTTTCAGCCGCTCGTAAACGAGCCGCTCATGCGCGGCGTGCTGATCGACGATGACGATACCGTCAGCGGTCTGCGCGACAATGTAGTTCTCGTGAAGCTGCGCGCGGGCCGCGCCCAACGGCGCCGAGACCGCGCTTTCGTCCGGTGCAGGCTCGAACCTTGCCGCCGGCGCTTCGGACAGACCGTCCAGCGCCGGAGCCTGATTCGCATAAGCCGCCTCGCGCGCGCCGATGCTCGAGCTCGTTGGGTCATAACCGCCAAAGAAGGCGCGAGGTGCCGGCTCTGCCTCATGCCGAAACGCGGCTAGAGTTTCGCTGCCGACAGTGCTCGATGCGCGATGACCGGCGCCGGCCAAGGCGTGACGGAGCGCGCTGACCACCAGCCCGCGCGCGATCTCGGGCTGCCGGAAGCGGATCTCGGCCTTGGCGGGGTGGACGTTCACATCCACGAAATGCGGATCGCAGCCCAGAAACAGCACCGCGGCCGGAAACCTGCCCGAGGGCAGCACGTCCCTATAACCGGCCCGGAGCGCGCCGGTCAGCAGCTTGTCACGCACCGGGCGGCCATTGACAAAAATATGCTGCGAGACGGCGGCGCCGCGCGAATAAGTGGGCAAAGCCGCATATCCGGTCAGCGTGACCCCGTCGCGCTCGGCGTCGATGCGAAGCGCGTTATCCATGAATTCGCGGCCCATGACACGGCAAAGCCGCGCGTGTGCGGCGTCGAAAAAATCGCCGGGCTCGGGGTCGGCGCGGAAGATCACGCGATCATCTGCGGTCAGCGTCAGCCCAACCTGCGGCTCGGCCATCGCGAGGCGGCGGATCACCTCGGCGACGGCCTGCGTCTCGGCCCGGTCGGTGCGCAGGAACTTGAGCCGGGCAGGGGTCGCGAAGAACAGATCGCGCAGCTCGACCACGGTGCCGCGATTGCCGCTGGCGGGGCGCAGAGGCTCGGCCCGCCCGCCACTGACCCGGATCTCTGCCGCCTCGGCGCCGTCCGCGCGCGAGGTGATCCGCAGCCGGCCCACCGCGCCGAGCGAGGGAAGCGCCTCGCCCCGGAACCCGAAACTGCGGATATCGAGCAGGTCCGAGCCGTCGATCTTCGACGTCGCATGACGCGACAGCGCCAGCGGGAGATCATCCGGCGTCATCCCGCAGCCGTCATCGGCGACCTCGATGAGCGTCTTGCCACCGCCGCGAATCGTCACCTCGATCCGGCGCGCGCCGGCGTCCAGCGCGTTTTCCACCAGCTCTTTGACAGCGGATGCAGGACGCTCGACCACCTCGCCTGCGGCGATGCGGTTTGCGATCATGTCATCTAGTTGCCGAATGACAGGGCGTATCTTGGGGGCCGGGTGGTTCATCCCGCTATATATAGCGCGCCCGCGCGGCCTGCGCTATAGGCTAGCGCGCGCCGAAGCGGGACTGCCAGCTTGGCTGAAGATCGCCCTTGATGCTGGCCGCGCTATAGACCGCGCGCGCGATGGCGCGCGCGAGGACGCTTGCCGCAGCATGACCCAAGACGAACTCCGCCGCGGGATCGCGCGCGGCCGGGTGCGCGCCGGTCGAGACGGCAAAGATCAGATCGCCATCAAGCGGCGTGTGGCTCGGCACAAGGGCGCGCGCCATCCCGTCATGGGCCGCGACTGCCATGCGGTGCAGGGCGCTTTTGCCGAGATCAGCGTCGGTCGCGACAATCGCGATCGTGGTCGCCTCGCCAAGCTGCTTGACCGGCTGCGGCTCATCCGAGGCGGGAAAATCCGTGGGCAGGCCGAGGCCGCCGAACTCGCTCCCCATCTCCCACGGAGCGGCCCAAAAATGGGGCGAATCGCCGATTGTCGCGCTGCCAAGCGCATTCACCGCGACCAAAGCGCCGACCGTAGCGCCCCCGTCCAACACAGCGGATGCCGAGCCGAGCCCGCCGCGCAGGTTCGCGGTCAGCGCGCCCATCCCGGCGCCGTGGCTGCCGATCTCGAAATCCGGCGCGGCGGTGTCCAACGCGGCGCGGCCCAATGCAGGGTAAGGATTCGCGCTCCAGCCCTTATCGCCGCCGTTCAGCAGATCGAAGATGATCGCGCCGGGCACGATCGGCACCCGCGCCGTCCCGACCGCAAAGCCGCGCCCCGCCGCGCGCAGCCCCTCCATCACGCCGTCGCAGGCAGCAAGCCCGAACGCTGAGCCGCCGGAGAGCGTGATCGCATCGACCGCATCGACGAGCTTGTCGGGCGCCAGAAGGTCAGTCTCGCGCGTGCCCGGTGCACCGCCCATCACATGAACCGCCGCGCGAAACGGTGCGTCCGCCGTCAGCACGCTCACCCCCGAGCGAAGGCGCTCGTCATGAGCATTGCCGACGCGCAGACCCGCGATATCGGTGATGAGGTTGCGCGGACCGGGCGTCATGATCTGGCTCCTTCGCGGCGGTGTTACGATGGACAATCGCCCGCATTTTGGCTAAGACGCTCGCACAAAGGAAAGGCGAAATGCAGGCAAAGACGGCAAAATTTTCAATCGGTCAGGTGGTGCGCCACCGCAACCACCCGTTCCGCGGTGTCGTTTTCGATGTCGATGCCGAGTTCGCCAATACCGAGGAATGGTATGAATCGATCCCCGAGGATATCCGCCCGCGCAAGGATCAGCCGTTCTACCACCTCTTTGCCGAGGCGGAGACGACCTATTATGTCGCCTATGTTTCCGAGCAGAACCTCGTTGCCGACCCCTCGGGCGAGCCGGTCGAGCATCCCGAGATCGCCGAGATGTTCGGCGCGATCTCGGGCGGCGTTTACACGCTTCAGAACGGGCTGAACTAGGCCGCTTCGGCGGGGATCTCAAAGCTCAGGAAGTTGCGCCGTCCCGCCCGGCGGTAGGCCAGCGAAGCCGTCAGATCCTGCACCAGATACCAGCCAAAGCCCCCCTCGGCCATCGGCGTCGTGTCGGGCAGGCAGCGCGGGTTGATGCAATCATCGGGCAGCGCCGTGCCGTTATCGGTCAGCGCAATCGTCAGCCCGCGCCGCGTCAGATCGACACGTACATGGATGAACGGCATAGCGGCGCGCCAGGGCCCGTGTTCCGTGATGTTGTTCATGATCTCGGCCAGAACCAGCTCGGCCCGGCCCAGAAGATCGTCGGCGATGCGCGGCCCAAGGCAGCACGACATGGCCGCAAGCGCCTCGCGCACCCGGAACGGCTCGGCCCGGAGCGAGTGCGCGAAGGTCGGCCGCCCGGCGGTGCGGCAATAGGTTTTCCCCCGACCGCCCATGATCAGCCCGCGCATCGGGCAGGGCCGGACACGATGTCGAAGACCAGATCCATGCGCGTGAGCCGGAACACACGCGCCACGTTGGGCGTCAGTCCGGCAAGCCGCATCAGGCGCCCTTCGGGCAGGATCTTTCGCAGCGCAATCACCGCGCCCAGCCCCGAGCTGTCGAGGAAATCGACCCGCGAGAGGTCCATCACAATATTCGGCCCCGGCGCCGCCACATGGGGGCGGAGCGAATCCTTGAACTGCCCCGCCGCCGCGGCGTCGATGCGCGTTTCGAGCACGCGGATCAACAATTCGTCGCCTGAATCGTCAAGCAGGATATTCATACGATGCTCCTTCGGCTGTTGCTCTTGCCAGCGTTAGCGGCAAAACATTAAGGCGCGGTTAGCGGCGCGCGATTCGAGACCGGGAAAGAGACGAAAATGCGTGAAATTTTCATCAGATCGGCGTTTCGCAGCCCGATGGGCGGGCTTGGCGGCGTGCTCGCGCCGCTTGGCGCGCCGCAGATCGCGGCTCCGGTTATCGCGCAGGCCTTGCAGGAATCGGGCGTGGGGCCGGCTCAGATCGGGGCCGCCCTGATGGGGTGCGTGCTGCCGGCCGGGCAGGGACAGGCGCCGGCGCGGCAGGCAGCGATCGCGGCCGGCCTGCCGCAATCGGTGCCGGCGACGACGCTGAACAAGATGTGCGGCTCGGGCATGGCCGCGATGATGCTCGGCGCCGATTCGATCCGCGCGGGAAGCGCCGACCATATCCTTGCCGGCGGGATGGAGAGCATGACCAACGCTCCGTATTTGCTGCCGAAAATGCGCTCGGGCGCGCGGCTTGGCCATGCGCAGGCGCTTGATCATATGTTCCTTGACGGGCTCGAGGACGCCTATGACAAGGGCCGCTTGATGGGCACATTCGCCGAGGATTGCGCCGAGGCGTTCGGCTTCACGCGCGAGGCGCAGGACGAATACGCGCTCCGCTCACTCTCGCGCGCGCGCGAGGCGGGGGAGGGCGGTGCGTTCAGCGCCGAGATCGTGCCGATCACTGTGCCGGGCAAGGCCGAGACGATCGTAGATAAGGATGAGCAGCCCGGCAGCGCGCGGCCCGACAAGATCCCGCTGCTGAAGCCCGCGTTCCGCGAGGGCGGAACGGTGACGGCGGCGAACAGCTCGTCGATCTCGGACGGGGCGGCGGCGCTTGTTCTGTCAGCGGATGGCGCGGGGGCGCTCGCGCGGATCGCGGGCTACGCAAGCCACGCGCAGGCACCGGCGGATTTCCCGACCGCGCCCGTGCCGGCGGCGGAAAAGCTGCTGGACCAGATCGGCTGGCGAAAAGACGAGGTCGATCTGTGGGAGGTGAACGAGGCGTTTGCGGTCGTTCCAATGGCTTTCATGGCGCGCATGGGGCTTTCGCCCGAGCGGGTGAACATCAACGGCGGCGCCTGCGCGCTTGGCCATCCGATCGGCGCCTCGGGCGCGCGGATCGTGGTCACGTTGATCCATGCGCTCCGCGCGCGGGGGCTGCGGCGGGGCGTGGCCGCCATCTGCATCGGCGGCGGCGAGGGCACGGCGATCGCGGTCGAAATGGTCTGATGCGTGGCGCAAGCAGTCTTTGACGCGCCCGCCGGCCTCATCATCGCAGAGCGCGCCGGCTTAGTGCTCCGCGCGCGCGGCATCCCCTACGCGATCGCCGAGCGGTGGCAGCGGCCGCGACCCGCCCCCTCGTCCGAGCGCGCGATCGAGGCTCGCCGGCCCTCCAACGCCTGCCCGCAATTGCCGATCCAGCGGCTCGACGCGGCGCTTCCTTCTGCTTTTGAAGGGATCGCGTTCGACGAGGATTGCACGCAGCTGAGCGTAACCCGCCCGGCGAGCGAGGCGGCGGGGCTGCCGGTGATGGTCTGGATCCACGGCGGATCATACGAGGCCGGGGCGGCGGATATGGCGGTGTTCGACCCCTCGGCCATCGCCGCCGAGGAGGAGGTGATCGTGGTGGCTGTCAGCTACCGGTTGGGGGTGTTCGGCTGGCTTGGCGGTGACGGCCGGCCCGCCAATCTGGGCCTTCTCGATCTGATCGATGCGCTGCGTTGGGTGCAGCGAAATATCTCGGCCTTCGGGGGTAATGCGGGAAATGTCACGCTGTTCGGGCAGTCCTCGGGCGGGGATGCGATCGCCAAGCTGATGCTGGCCGAGCCGGCGCAAGGGCTGTTCCATCGCGCCATCATCCAGAGCGCCCCGTTGGAGCTTCAGGACCGCGCAGCCCGGATGCGGGCTGCGATGCGGGCGCGGATGAAGGGGCTGGGAGAGGGCGCCAGCACGGCGGAATTGCTGGCGGCGCAGGCGAGGATCAGCCGCGCGGCGCGGCGATTTGGGCTGCCGGGCTTCATGCCGTTCGGCCCCGAATTCGGCGCGGCGCCGCTGCCCCGGCCCGAAGCGCGAGCGGCGGCTCATGCGGACGCGGCGCCGCGCGTTGATCTGCTCGTTGGCCATACCGAGACCGAGGCTGCGCTGTTTCTGCCCCCGTCCACCGGCTGGCCGGCGCGTATGGCCGACCCGGCGCGCCGGCTTGCGGTCGCGGGGCTGACGCGGCGGCTTTATTCCGGGCCGGCGCGGCGGTTTGCAGAGGCTCACGCGGCGGCTGGCGGGCGCGCGGCGCGGTTCGTCATACATTGGGGGCAGGGCGCGTTCGGCTCCGCGCATCTGGCCGAGCTGCCGCTGCTCTTCCCGTCGGAGGCTTGGATCGGATCGCCCCTCGTGGCGGCTGGCACGACGCTGGATACCTTGCGCGCGGAAGGTAAATCACTGCGCGCGCTCTGGGCCGGCTTCGCGCGGGACGGGCGCATCGGGCGCACCGTGCCCGGCCTCGTCACGATCACCGAGGGCTGACGGCGAGCCAGACCCCGCCTTCGGGCCGCAGCGTCAGGATCATGCGCGGTTTCGGCAAGCGGCCGGTCAACGCGAAACGGTGCCGGGCGAGGAGGGTCGCAAGGATGATGACCGCCTCTTGCACCGCGAAATTCGCCCCGATGCAGATGCGCGCGCCTGCGCCGAAGGGCAGGAAGGCAAAGCGCGGGCGCTCGGTGCCCTCGGCGAAGCGCGCCGGGCGGAACGCGTCCGGCGCCTCCCATAGCAGTTTCGAGCGGTGGAGTGCGTAGATCGGCAGCATCACCACGTCGCCCGGCCGCACCGCGCGGCCGTAAAAACTGTCCGGCGCGCGGGCGGTGCGCGCCAGAAACGCGGCGGGCGGGTAAAGGCGCAGCGATTCGTTCACGATCCGCTCGGTCAGATCAAGCTGGGGCAGATCGTCAGCCCCGGCCGCCCGGTCGCCCAAAACGTCACGCGCCTGCGACGCGGCGCGGTCCTGCTCGGCCGGATCGAAGGCGCAGAGATAAAGCGCCCAGGCGATCGTCAAGGCCGTCGTCTCGTGGCCCGCGACGATGAAGGTCAGCAGATTGTCGCGAAGCTCGGAAGGGTTCATGCGGCGGCCGGTCTCGCTGTCCTCGCCGGCGCGCAGGAGGTCCAGAAGATCGGGCGGGCTGCGCGGCCCGTCCGCCTCGCGCGCGTTTATCGATTCGTCCGCAAGCGCCTTCATCCGGCGCAGATCACGCCCCGCGAAGATGCGCGACGGGCGCGGGATCCAGTCGGGCAGCCCGGCCACATCCAGCAGCGACACGCGCGCGGTGCGTTCGATATAGGCGTCGATCGCGCTGTGAACGGCGGCGCGGTCGAACCCCTCGCCGCCCGAAAACGTCACATCCGAGATGACATCGAACGTCGCCGCAATCGCCTGATCGTAAAGATCGACCGGCCCGCTTGCTGCCGAAAGCCGGCGAGAGCTCGCCTCGGCCGCCGCGCTCATCACCGGGGCGAGCGCGGTCACATTGCGCGCGGCAAATGCGGGCGCAGCCGCCCGGCGTTGCCAACGCCAATGCGCGCCTTCCGCGATAAAAAGCGAATCGCCGATGGCGTCTTGCAGCAGCGATTTCGTGACGGTGGATTTGGGGTAATTATCGACCCGGTCCTTGAGGATATGTTCCAGCAATTGCGGGTCCATGACCATATGCCAGCGGATCGGCGCGGTCGCGGACATCACCGGGCGCTGCGTCGCGATCTCGGGGATGATCTCGAGCAGGTTGCGCCGCGCCGCCCGCGCGGTCTCGATCAGCCCAAGCGGGCGCGTTGCCAGTGGAACCCGCACGGGGAGCGTGTCGTCACCATCCATCGCACCGCCATCCCATCACGAAAAAACCCGCGCCGGTCGCGGCGCGGGTCCATTCTTGCGGGGGCGGAGCCGAGGATCAAGCCGCAGCGCGGGCTTTCTCGACGATCGCGCCGAATGCTTCGGGCTCGTGCACGGCGAGATCGGCCAGAACCTTGCGGTCCACTTCGATGCCGGCCTTGCCGAGTGCGTTGATGAACCGCGAATAGGTCATCTCCGCGTCGATCGCGCGGACAGCGGCGTTGATCCGCTGGATCCACAGCGCGCGGAAATTGCGCTTGCGGGTCTTGCGGTCGCGGGTGGCGTACTGGTTCGCCTTGTCGACCGCTTGCGTCGCGGTGCGGAAGTTGCGCGAACGGTTGCCGTAATAGCCCTTCGCCGCGTCAAGAACCTTCTTGTGGCGGGCGTGGGTTACCTTACCGGATTTAACTCGTGCCATTGGTCAGGTCCTCTCAGCGGTCGTAGGGCATGTATTTCTTGACGATACGGGCATCCGGTTCCGACAGGATCGTGGTGCCGCGCGCGTCGCGAATGAACTTGGTGGTGCGCTTGATCATGCCGTGGCGTTTGCCGGCCTGACCCGCTTTCACCTTGCCCGTTGCGGTCATCGAGAACCGCTTTTTCGCGGAGGATTTGGTCTTCATCTTCGGCATTTTCGTCTCCTTTTCAGGGTGAACGCGCGACTCGGCAATGCCATATCGGCCGGCCGCGCGGGTCGTGAAGAGCGCCATATAGGCGCGCTCACACGAAATGGCAAGCGAAAACCCGGTTTTTAGCGGCCGAGGACGCGGTTGAACGCGGCTGGCACTTCGGTCAGCAGGAACGGGCGGTGCGAGATGAACGCGCCAAGCGCGAGGATCGCAATCCCGAACACCAGGAGGATCGCCGCACCGCGCGGCGGGCGGGTCGAGGCAAGCGCAATGATCGCCGCCGGGATCGACAGGATGCACATGACCGTGCCGAGAACGATGAGAAGATCGGACATATGGATCACCCAATAATATGTGTCGGCCACAGGGTTACTCGGGATCGGCGCGGTAGATCAAGCGCTCGTCACATGGCGCGATCCGCAGGATGTTGGTCGTCCCCGGCACGTTGAACGGAACGCCCGCCATCACCACGATCTGCTGCGAGGCATCGGCGAACCCGTATTCGCGCGCCGCCGCCGCTGCGCCGACCACGGCCTGCTTGAACCGCTCGAGCGCCGGGGTCTCGACGCAATGCGCGCCCCAAGTGAGGCTCAGCCGGCGCAGAACCCGGCGCTCGGGCGACAGGGCGATGATCGGCACCGAAGGCCGCTCTCGCGAGACGAGGCTGACCGTCGCGCCCGATTGAGAGAAGGCGCAGATCGCGGCGATGTCGGTCGTCTCGGCGATCTCGCGGGCGGCGACGACGATCGCCTCGGCGATGGATTGGCGCGCGGCGCTGCGGGTCGCCTCGATCACCTCGCGGAAGGTCGGATCGCTTTCGGCGGATTGAGCGACATGGTCCATCGTCTCGACCGCCTCGATCGGGTAATGGCCGGCCGCCGATTCCGCCGAGAGCATCACCGCATCGGCGCCGTCATAGATCGCGTTCGCGACGTCCGAGACCTCGGCGCGGGTCGGCATCGGGCTTTCGATCATCGATTCGAGCATTTGCGTCGCGACGATCACAGGCTTCGCAACGGCGCGGCACGCCCGCACGAGCCGCTTTTGAATGGGCGGGACGGCGTGAACCGGCATCTCGACGCCCAGATCGCCGCGCGCGACCATGATCCCGTCCGACACCTCGAGGATCTGATCGAAGGCGCGCACCGCCGCCGGTTTCTCGATCTTCGAGAGGATCGCCGCGCGGCCTTTTGCCAGCTCGCGCGCCTCGGTCACATCCTCGGGGCGCTGCACGAAGGACAGCGCGAGCCAATCCACGCCCATCTCGCAGGCAAACTCCAGATCCTCGCGATCCTTGTCCGACAGCGCCGCGAGCGGCAGCACGACATCGGGCACATTGACCCCCTTGCGGTCCGAAATCGGCCCGCCCGCCGTCACCGTGCAATCGGCGAAATCGGCACCACATGCGTTCACGCGAAGGCGGATCTTGCCGTCATTGACCAAAAGCTCGGCCCCCGCCTCAAGCGCGGCGAAAATCTCGGGGTGGGGAAGCTGGACGCGCCGCCCGTCGCCCGGCGCGGGGTCGAGATCAAAGCGGAAATCCGCTCCGTCCTCGAGATCATGCGGGCCGGCCGCGAACGCGCCCACGCGCAGCTTCGGGCCCTGCAAATCGGCAAGAACACCAATCGGGCGGCCGGTTTCCTCTTCGATCTGGCGGATGATGTCGTAGCGCGCGCGCTGCTCGGCATGGGTTCCGTGGCTCATGTTCAGGCGGAACACATCGGCGCCCGCCCGGAACAGCGCGTTGATCGTCTCATAATCGCTGGAGGCCGGGCCCAGAGTCGCGACGATCTTGATATTTCGCAGGCGTCTCATCCGCCATGTCCCCCGAAATTGTTTGCGCCATCATGTCGCAAATACCGGGGTTTCACAACTGGCGCCTTGCGGGGAAATCGCCTAAATATTCCGCTCGTGCACGATCAGAATACCATAAATGCCGAGGCGTTCTGGACCGAGGGGGAAACGCGCCCCTCGCGTTGGCTGATCACCTGCGATCACGCGACGAACCGGGTGCCGGATTGGGTGAACGGCGGTGATCTGGGGATCGCGCCGGGCGATATGGCGCGGCACATCGCCTATGATGTCGGCGCGGCCGGGCTCGCGGGTGCGCTTGGCCGGCTGATGGATGCGCCGGTGATCGGCTCGGATTTCTCGCGCCTCGTGATCGACCCGAACCGGGGCGAGGACGACCCGACCCTGCTGATGCGGATTTACGACGGCACGGTCATCCCCGCGAACCGCAGCGCAGGCGCGACCGAGCGTGAGGCGCGGCTGAGCCGCCTTTACCGCCCCTACCACGCCCGCCTCGGCGATCTGGCCGGCGCGCATAAGCAGCGGGCGATCTGCGCGATCCACTCGTTCACCCCGCAGCTTCGCGGCCGCCCGCCGCGGCCTTGGCAGATCGGCGTTCTTTATTCGCATCTGGACGAGCGGCTCGCGCCCACGCTGATTTCCCGCCTCCGGCAGGCGGGCTGGGTGACGGGCGATAACGAGCCCTATGCCGGCCATCTGGACGGCGATTCCATCGACCGCCACGCGCTTGCCAAGGGCCGGCCGAACGTTTTGATCGAAGTGCGCAACGATCTGATCCGCGATGCGGACGGGCAGGAAGAATGGGCGGGACATCTCGCCGCGCTTCTGTACGGGCTGCTTGACGAATGCGGGGTCTGAGCTCGCATCTTCTGCGCTGAAATACTCAGGGGTCCGGGGCAGCGCCCCGGCGCCCCCGGCAGGTTAGACGGCAGCCTTGCGCATCTCTTCGATATAGATGTCGCGCAGCCGCTGCGCGACCGGCCCCGGCTTGCCTTCCCCGATCCTCGCGCCGTCAATCTCGACCACCGGCATGACGAAGGCCGAGGCCGACGTCACGAACGCCTCATCCGCCGCCTTCGCCTCGTCGGGCGTAAAGCCACGCTCTTCGACCTTCATCTGCGCCTCGCGCGCAAAGCGCAGGACCGCCGCGCGGGTAATGCCGTGGAGGATATCGCTCGACAATTGGCGGGTGATAATCGTGCCATCCTTGACGATATAGGCGTTGTTCGAGGTGCCCTCGGTAATCACCCCGTCCTCGACGAGCCAGGCATCGTCCGCGCCCGCCGCTTTCGCCTCCATCTTGGCGAGCGAGGGGAACAGAAGCTGCACGGTCTTGATGTCGCGCCGGCTCCAGCGAAGATCCTCCGTCAGGATCACCTTCCAGCCGGTCGTGGCGGCCGGGTTGTCGGCCAGATTGTCCTTTTCCTGCGTGAACATCACCACGGTTTGCGGCGTGTCCTCGGGCGGGAAGGCGAAATCGCGATCGCCGGGATTGCCGCGCGTGACTTGCAGATAGATCATCCCGTTCTCGATCCCGTTGCGCGAGACGAGCTCGCGATGGGCTGCCAGATAATCGTCATCGCTCAGCGGGTTGCCCATCGAAAGCTCGCCCAGCGAGCGCCTCAGCCGCGCCATATGCCCGCCGAAATCGATCAGCTTGCCGCCGAGCACGCTCGTGACCTCGTAAACCCCGTCCGCCATCAGAAAGCCGCGATCAAAGACCGAGACCTTGGCCTGTTCCTCGGGCAGATATTCACCATTGACATAGACGATGCGCGACATGGGGCCTCCCGTGATGTGTCTGGGCGCGAGCATTGCGGGCAGGCGCCGCTCAGGTCAAGGGAGGTGCGGCCTCGCCGAAGATGCTTGAAGGCGGCGCCGCAATAATCTAACCCTTTGCGCAACCCGATTGAAACATCTGCAAAGGCCCGCCATGTCGTTCCGCCTCCAGCCGCCGCCGCCCGCCCGCCTGAACCGCTGCCAGCTTTTCGGCCCCGGCTCGCGCCCGGCGATCTTCGAGAAGATGGCGGGCTCCGATGCGGATGTCATCAACCTCGATCTGGAGGATTCCGTCTCGCCCGGCGACAAGGCGCAGGCGCGCAAGAACATTATCGAGGCGATCGGCGACGTCGATTGGGGCGAGAAAACGCTCTCGGTGCGGATCAACGGGCTCGACACGCCCTATTGGTATCGCGATGTGGTCGATCTGCTGGAAAACGCCTCGGAACGGCTCGATCAGATCATGATCCCCAAGGTGGGCAATGCCGCCGACATCTACGCCGTCGATGCGCTTGTCACCTCGATCGAGGCCGCAAAGGGCCGCAGCAAACCCATCGCCTTCGAGGTCATCATCGAAAGCGCGGCGGGTATCTCTCATGTCGAGGACATCGCCGCCGCCTCGCCCCGGCTTCAGGCGATGAGCCTTGGCGCGGCCGATTTCGCGGCCAGCATGGGGATGGCGACGACGGGCATCGGGGGAACGCAGGTGAATTACTACATGGCGCATGAGGGCGCGAAATACTGGTCCGACCCGTGGCACTGGGCGCAGGCCGCCATCGTCGCCGCGTGCCGCACGCATGGCGTGCTGCCGGTGGACGGCCCGTTCGGCGATTTCTCGGATGACGAGGGCTTCCGCGCGCAGGCGCTGCGCTCGGCCACGCTCGGCATGGTCGGCAAATGGGCGATCCACCCCAAGCAGGTCGCGCTTGCGAACGAGGTGTTCTCGCCGTCCGAGGACGCGGTCGCCGAGGCGCGCGAGATCCTCGCCGCGATGGACGAGGCGCAAAAAAGCGGCGCAGGGGCCACGGTATACAAAGGTCGACTGGTTGACATCGCCTCGATTCGTCAGGCACAAGTCATTGTGAAGCAGGCCGAGCTGATCGCCGGTTGACGCAAGCGAAATACGCAGGGCGCGGGCGGGGAGGCCCGGCGCCCGACGCGGGAGGAGAGACAGGCCCCGGCATATCCGGGGCCTGTCCCGTTTCCCGCCCTAGCGGAGGACGATATATGGAAACGCGGTTTCATCTGGCTTATCACGTCACCGATCTGGACGAGGCGCGCCGCTTTTACGGAGACGTCCTGGGCGCCGCCGAAGGGCGCAGCACCGAGACTTGGGTTGATTTCGATTTCTTCGGCCATCAGATCAGCCTCCATCTCGGCGAGCCATTCGCGACCACGAATACCGGGAAGGTGGGCGATCATATGGTCCCCATGCCGCATCTTGGTCTGGTCATGGCGCAATCCGACTGGCAGGCGATGGCCGACCGGCTGACGGCGGCGGAGATCGAGTTCGTTCTGCCCCCGCAAACCCGCTTCAAGGGTGAAAAGGGCGAGCAGTCCACCATGTTCTTCCGCGACCCCTCGGGCAATCCGATCGAGATCAAGGGATTTGCCGACACATCGGGGATTTTCGCGCGCTAGCCGCCCTGCAGGCCGGGGGAAATATTACGGAACGCTCACATCGACGTGCGCGTTTGGCACGGTGCGCATCCGCAAGACGTGATGTGCAAGTCATTGGAAAGCCTGCCATAACGAGCCCATGAAAATACTCTCTCTCGCTTTAGCGCCCGTCCTCGCCCTCGCCCTTGCGGTTCCCGCCGCAGCGGAGAGAATTTCCCTCAACACGATCTCGAACTACCTCAACAGCCTCACCACGGTGACCGCGCCGTTCACGCAGGTCAATGCGGATGGCTCGATCCAGACCGGCACGGTTTTCATTCACCGCCCGGGCCGGGTCAGGTTTGAATATAACGGCGACAACTCGCTCGTGCTGGCCTCGGGCGGGCAGGTCGCGGTGTTCGACGGTCGGTCCAACCAGCCGCCGCAGCAATACCCGCTGGACCGCACGCCGCTGTCGATTATTCTGGCGCCGAACGTCAATCTGGCGCAGGCCAACATGGTCACCGGCCATACCGAGCGCGACAACGCCACGGTCGTCACCGCGCAAGACCCCGCGAACCCGCAATACGGCAATATTCAGATGGTGTTCACAGGCGGGCCGACGCAGCTTCGCCAATGGGTGGTGACGGACGACACCGGCACGCGCACGACCGTGATTCTGGGCGAGCTGTCGCAAGGCGGCGCGATCCCGCCCTCGCGGTTCAGCATCCCGAACGAGATCGATCGCCGCTGAACCTGCGCGACAGGGGCGAAAAGAGGGCGTTCGCGCCCTCTTTTTCATGCGCGCATCACTAAAAAGGCGGCTCCCGTTCAGAGCCGCCTTTGCTTCTTCTGCGCTCAAATACTCGGGGGTCCGGGGCGCAGCCCCGGCGCTTATTGCTAGAACACCGGCCCGCGCGGCGCTGCGACCCGCCCGCAGGCGATCAGTTGCTGCTGATACATCCGCGCGCGCGTATTCACCCGGTTCGCCACGGTCAGCAGCCACGGCTTGCTGTTATGGCTACCGCGCCGATACCCGCCGCGCCCTTCGTGATAGGCGAGATACTGGTTGCGCGCGTCCCATTTCGAGATGCCAAGCTGGCGCGTCGTGCCGTCCATATACCAGCCCATGAAATCGGTGGCGTTGTTGATATTGTCGCGCCGCGCGCGCCTATTGCCGGTCTGCTGGACATATTCGTCCCACGTCCCGTCCAGCGCCTGACTATAGCCGAAAGCCGAGCTTTGCCGCCCGATCGGGATCACCCCGAGCGAGTATTGATGCGGCGTGCGCGCATCGCCGATAAAGCGCGATTCCTGATGGATCGTCGCCATCTGCACATGGATCGGCACGCCCCAACGGCGTTCGGTCGCGCGCATGGCGCGGAAATAGGCGGGACGCTCCTGCACGATCGCGCAGGCATTTTCGAGATCGCGCGGCGCCGAGAAATTGCCGCCACCGCTGCCGCACGATGCCAGCAGGCACACGATTGCAACCTTCAGAAACCTGTTCATGCTGCCCTCTTGTTCGTTTTTCCACAGCTTAGCGATTTTGCCCGCGAGATGAAATCACAAACGGGTAACAGGGCCGGCGCGGCGGCATGGCAAGCGCGCCAACGCCCCGAAATCGCGCATATCGCGCATGGTCTCGGAACTTCGGCCCATAAACCCGGTTCTATTTAAACGCCCGAGGATGCAGGGGTTTTGCGCGCCTGCTTCGGATGATGGCGCGCGCGGGCAGAAGGGACAGCGATGCACTACAACGAGATGTATGACGGCGATCAGGTCCGCGAAGCCTATGCCAACCTGTCCGACTGGGTCGAGAAAATGCCCTCGGATCTGCGCCAGATGAAGCAGGCCGAGGCCGAGGCGCTCTTTCGCCGCATCGGCATTACCTTCGCGGTTTACGGTGAGGGGGGCGATCCCGACCGGCTGATCCCGTTCGACATGATGCCGCGCGTCTTCACGCAAAGCGAGTGGCGCCGGCTCGAGCGCGGGATCAAGCAGCGCGCCCGTGCCCTGAACGCCTTTCTGCGTGACGTTTACGGGCGAGGCGAGATCATTCGCGCGGGCCGCATCCCCGCCAAGCTGGTCTATCAGAACGAGGCTTACGAAAAAGCCGTGGTCGGGTTCGTGCCGCCGCGCGGGGTTTATTCGCACATCATCGGCATTGATCTGGTCCGCACCGGCCGGGACGAGTTTTTCGTGCTCGAGGATAATTGCCGCACCCCCTCGGGCGTCAGCTATATGCTGGAAAACCGCGAGATCATGATGCGGATGTTCCCCGAGCTGTTCCGCGGCGCTCAGATCGAGCCGGTCGAGCAATATCCCGAGCTGCTCCGCCGGACGCTCGAATCCGTCGCGCCCGCGAAATGCGAGGGGCGGCCGACGGCGGTGATCCTGACGCCCGGCCATTACAACAGCGCCTATTACGAACACTCGTTCCTCGCCAATCTGATGGGCGTCGAGCTGGTCGAGGGCGCCGATCTCTTCGTCGATGGCGAGTTCGTCTGGATGCGCACGACCCAGGGGCCAAAGCGCGTCGATGTGATCTATCGCCGGATCGACGATGCGTTTCTTGACCCGCTGACCTTCCGGCGCGATTCGATTCTGGGCGTGCCGGGCCTTATGGATGTCTACCGCGCGGGCGGGGTTGCGATCTGCTCGGCGCCCGGCGCGGGCGTCGCCGATGACAAGGCGATCTACACGTTCGTGCCCGACATGATCCGCTTTTATCTCGGCGAAGAGCCGATCCTGAAGAACGTGCAGACATGGACCCTGTGGGAGGAGGAGGATTTCAAATACGTCATGGACAATCTCGCCGATCTGGTTGTCAAAGAGGTGCACGGCTCGGGCGGCTACGGGATGCTGGTCGGCCCCCATGCGAGCACATCCGAGATCGAAGAGTTCCGCGAGCGGATCAAGGCCAATCCCGGCAATTACATCGCCCAGCCAACCCTGTCGCTGTCCACCTCGCCCACCTTCGTCGATGAAGGCATCGCGCCGCGCCATGTCGATCTGCGCCCGTTCTGCCTGTGCGGCGACCGGATCGAGCTGGTGCCCGGCGGGCTCACGCGCGTTGCGCTGCGCGAAGGCTCGCTCGTCGTCAACTCGTCGCAGGGCGGGGGCGTCAAGGACACCTGGGTCTTGTCGGAATAAGGAGAGATCATGCTCAGCCGCACCGCATCAAACCTCTTCTGGCTTGGCCGCCATATGGAGCGCGCCGAAACCGCCGCGCGCCTGCTGGAGGTCGGAACGCGCATCACGCTTCTGCCCAACACCGACGAGGGGTATCGCAACGAATGGGGCTCGCTTCTGCGCGCGTCGGGCACCGCCGATCAGTTCGCGCGCGATTACGGCGATATCACCGAAGCGAATATGGAACAGTTCCTGTTCTTTGACCGGAACAACCCCGCCTCGGTGATGGGCTGCATCGAAAAGGCGCGCGAATCGGCGCGGATCGTCCGCACGGCCCTGACCAGCCGGGCGTGGGATGCATTGAACGTCGCCTATCAGGATCTGCGCAGCTACAAGCCGGGCGATGAGGACGCCGCCGATCTGACCGATCTGGTCGCGCGCCATGCAGCGACCGTGCGCGGCGCCATCGACGCATCGCAGCTTCGCAATGACGGGTTCCACTTCATGAAGCTCGGCTACGCGCTCGAGCGCGCGGATTCGACCGCGCGGGTGCTGGACGTCAAGTATTTCGTGCTGCTCCCGCGCGTGGAATTCGTCGGCTCCGAGCTCGACAATTATCAATGGCAGGTCATCTTGCGCGCCATGTCCTCGCACCGCGCCTTCCATTGGGCTTACGGCGGCGACATCTCGGCCGCGCGGGTGGCGCATTTCCTGATCCTCAACGGAGAGAGCCCGCGCGCGCTTATCACCTCGGCGAACGAGGCGCTTTGGCACCTGACCGCGATCGCCTCGCGCTATGGCGGCAATGTGGCCGCGAATGCGCGCGATCGCACCCAGCTTTTGGCCGACCAGCTACAGGGCGCCGCGATCGACGACATCTTCGAGGAGGGCCTGCACGAATTCCTCACCGGTTTCATCGGCAAGATCGGCGAAATCGGCAATCTGGTGCAGGAGGATTATTTCTATGGGCGGGGTTAAGACATGCGGCTGAAAATCACTCATCAGACGCTTTACCAATATTCAAACCCGGCGGTGTTCGTCGTCCAGAGCCTGCGCATGACGCCCTCGCTCCATGACGGGCAAAAGACGATCGCGTGGGATGTCGCGGTCTCCGGCGGGCAGGCCGGAGCGGGGTTTCGCGACGGGGCGGGCGATTTTGTGCAAAGCTGGACGCTGCACGGCCCGGCCGATCAGGCGCCGATCCGCGTCGAGGGCGAGGTCGAGACGACCGATACTGCGGGCGTGCTGCGCGGGCACCGCGAAAAGATCGACCCGCTGACCTATATCCGCGACACCGAGGCGACCGCGCCCGATGACGGGCTGCGCGATCTGGCATCCGGCGTGTCGGGACAGGACAGGCTCGATCTCGCGCATCGCCTGTCCGAAGCGGTCGGCAGCGCCATCGCCTTCCGCCCCGGCGTGACGGGCGCGAGAACCACAGCGGCCGAGGCGTTGGCCCTGGGCGAGGGCGTCTGTCAGGACCACACTCACGCGCTAATCGCCGTTGCCCGGCTGCGCGAGATCCCCGCGCGATATGTCCAGGGCTATCTTTACGCGACGGCGGACGGAACGCCCCACGAGGCATCGCACGCCTGGGCCGAGCTTCATGTGCCGGGGCTCGGCTGGGTCGGGTTCGACCCCGCGAACGGGACCTGCCCCGACGATCGCTATGTGCGCGTCGCCTCGGGGCTTGATGCGCCCGACGCCGCGCCAGTGCGCGGGGTCAGCCTTGGCGGAACCGCCTCGCGCCTTGACGTCAGGGTTGAAGTTACCGAAGTCGCAGCCTAGACCCCCCTCTCGGGATAGACTGAAAAGACGATATTCGGGGCAATATGACGTATTGCGTAGGTCTGAAGCTGAATGCCGGGCTGGTGTTGCTGTCCGATACGCGCACCAATGCCGGGCTCGACAATATTTCCAGTTATCGCAAGATGTTCTTCTTCTCGGAGCCGGGCGAGCGGATCATCGCGGTGATGACCGCAGGCAGCCTTTCCGTCACGCAAACCACGCTCGCGCGGCTTCAAGAGGCCATCGAATCGCCCGAGGCGGATGAAAGCAATTCGATCCTTCTGGCGCCGACCATGCTCCGAGTCGCGGATATTATCGGCAACACGCTTGCCCTCACGCGCGCCGAAATCACCCATCGCAGCCGCGATCTGCGCCAAAGTCAGGCCTCGGCCTCGCTGATCGTGTCCGGGCAGCGCAAGGATGGCGATATGCGGATGTTCCTCATCTATCCCGAGGGCAATCACATCGAGGCGACCGACGACACGCCCTATCTCCAGATTGGCGAGCATAAATACGGCAAGCCGATCCTTGACCGCGTGGTGACGCCCGCGACGGGGCTCGAGGATGCGAAGAAGGCAGTGCTGCTGTCAATGGATTCGACGCTCCGCTCCAACCTGTCGGTCGGGATGCCGCTTGATCTTGCGGTGATCGAGAAGGACGCGCTGCAAGTGACCGAGCAGCGCCGGATCCTCGAGGCCGATCCGCAGTTCACGCAGATGTCGCAAGCCTGGTCGAACGCGCTGCGCGAGAGCTTCGTGAACGTCAAAATCTAAGGGTCAGCGGGCGCAAGCTATCCCAGTGCCGCCGCCATCAGCGTTTTCGTGTAATCCTCGCGCGGGGCGTCGAACACCTGCGTCGTCGGGCCTTCCTCGACCACGGCGCCATTCTTCATCACCAGAATATAATCCGAAAGCGCGCGCACCACGGCGAGATCATGGCTGATGAACAGATAGGACAGCCCGTGCTTTTGCTGAAGATCGCGCAGCAGCGTCACGATCTGCTTTTGCACGGAACGGTCCAGCGCCGAGGTCGGCTCGTCCAGCACGATCACCTTGGGTTTGAGGATCATGGTGCGCGCAATCGCGATGCGCTGCCGCTGCCCGCCCGAGAACTCATGCGGGTAGCGGTTGCGCATATTGGCGTCCAGCCCGACCTCGATCAAAGCCTGCCCCGCGCGCCGGTCCCGCTCGCGCGATGAAAGGCCCGGCTCGTGGATCAGCAGCCCCTCGGTGATGATCCGCCCGACCGTCATGCGGGGGGAAAGGCTGCCGAACGGGTCTTGAAAAACAAGCTGCAACTCGCGCCGTTTCGGGCGCATCTGGGCGGGATCGGTCGGCAGCTCGGCGCCGAGATAGGCGATCCGCCCTTCCGAGGGCAGCAGCCGCAGCACCGCGCGGCCCAGCGTCGATTTGCCCGAGCCGGATTCGCCCACAATGCCGATCGTCTGCCCCTCTTGCAGCGCGAGGCTGATGCCGCGCACCGCGCGCACCTCGCTGTCGCGGCGAAAAAGGCCAGCGGGCCGCCCGAACGTCACGCGCACATCCTTCGCGTCGATCAGAACGGGCGCCGATGGCGGGGGCGCGTCCTTGCTGCCCTCGGGCTCGGCGTCGATCAGCATCTGCGTGTAGGGATGCTCGGGCGCGGTAAACAGACGCTCCGTCGGGCCGGTCTCGACCACCTCCCCGCGCCGCATAACATAAACGCGGTCGGCATATCGGCGCACGATCCCCAGATCATGGGTGATGAAGATGATCGCCATGCCAAGGCGCCGGCGCAGATCGGCCAGAAGGTCCAGAATCTGCGCCTGAATGGTCACGTCCAGCGCCGTGGTCGGCT
>JAUNRZ010000140.1 GCA_030539455.1 Paracoccus sp. (in: a-proteobacteria)
GAAATATCCATCGTCATCAGGAAGTTGTCGCGGGTCGTGTCGACATAGCGGCCGCGAAGCTGTTCCTTGTCGGAATAGCCGATGGCGTGGACCAGAAAATCCATCTCGCCCCATTCTGTGCGCAGCCCCTCGAACATGGCGGCGACCGAGTCCGCATCGCCCACATCGCAATCGAACAAAAGCTCCGAGCCGACCTGCTGGGCAAGGGGCGCTGCGCGTTTTTTCATCGTCTCGCCCTGATAGGAAAACGCCAGCTCGGCCCCCTGATCGGCAAGCGCGCGCGCGATGCCCCAGGCGATGGATTTGTCGTTGGCAAGCCCCATGATCAGACCGCGCTTGCCCGCCATCAGGCCGCCTTTTTCCTTGCTTGACATCAGCTTTCCTCGCAAGTTTCTAACTTGCGTCAAGGATTAGGGCAAAGCCCGGAAAGCATCAAGCATGAGCGAGCGCAGCGGAATTTTCGCCGGCAACGACCCATTCGAGATCGCCCGCGCGTGGCTGGCAGAGGCCGCGCAGGCCGAGCCGAACGATCCGAACGCGATGGCGCTTGCGACGGTCGACGCGGCGGGGCTGCCCGATGTGCGGATGGTGCTTTTGAAGGAAATCGAGCCCGCGGCGTTCGTGTTCTACACCAATTATGAAAGCGCGAAGGGCCAGCAGATCGAGGCGAGCGGGGTGGCGGCGTTCGTTCTCCACTGGAAATCGCTCCGCCGGCAGATCCGCGTGCGCGGCGATGTGGTCCGCGAAGAGGGCGCGCAGGCCGACGCCTATTTCGCCTCGCGCGCGCTGCAAAGCCGGATCGGTGCGTGGGCCTCGGCGCAAAGCCGCCCGCTGGCCTCGCGCGCCGCGCTTATGGCCGAGGCGGCGCGGCAAGGCGCGCTGCGGGGCCTCAGCCCGCCGCGCCCGCCGCATTGGGGCGGCTATCGCATCACCCCCCGCGCGATCGAATTCTGGGCGGACGGCGCGTTTCGCCTCCATGACCGCTTCCGGTGGGAGCGCGACACGTCGCCGCAGCCTCCGGCGGCGGACACCCATCCGGCTGAAATTGTTACAGACGCGCAGGGCGAAAACTGGCGGGTGATCCGATTGCAGCCTTGAAACCAATTGGTACTTAATTTAGTTAGGCAGGGTCGTGATCCATAATCGCGTCCAGCAATCGTATCATGCTGCAATAATAGATAACTGAGTTCCGATCGGTTGAAAAAATGACAACAAGCGACGACAGCCCGAAATTTCGCGCTGAAGGTTTTGTGAAATGGTTCGACCCCGGAAAAGGTTTCGGTTTTGTCGTGCATGATGATGAGGGGCCGGACATCCTCCTCCACGTGAACGTCCTGCGCAATTTTGGTCAGAACACGGTTGCCGATCAAAGCTGGATCGCGCTCGAGGCTGTGCGCACGCAGCGCGGGCTTCAGGCGGTCGAAGTGCTTGAAATCCGGCCGCCTTCCGCCGGCATGACCGCCGCGATCGCCGATCTTCAGCAAAGCGATCCAAGCGAGATCGCGCGCCTGCCGCTCTCGCCGGCACGGGTTAAATGGTTCGACAAGGCAAAAGGTTTCGGTTTCGCCAATGTTTTTGGCCGGCCCGACGATATTTTCCTGCATATTGAGGTATTGCGCCATTGCGGCTTTGCCGATCTTGCCGTTGGCGAGGCAATCGCGGTGCAAATTGTGGAGGGTGCGCGAGGATTGATGGCGGCGCAGATTTATCCGTGGGATCGGGCCTGCGATTTCGACGGCACGATTGAAATCGAAGATGTCCAGAGCGCGTGACATTGCGGGGCTGAGATTTCCCGGAAAAACCGCGCTATTGCTGGCGGTTTTTGTCGCAATTGCTCCATCGGCCCATGCGGCGCCGGTCAGTGTCTCGCTCCAGAATGCGCCGCTTTGCTGGCCGCTTTCCATCGCGATCTCGGATGGAGAAACGCATGAGGTTCCGTTCACGATCGAGCTCGCCGACACCGAGGCGAGCCGCGCGCGCGGTCTGATGCACCGCGCCGAGCTTGCCGATCAGCACGGGATGCTGTTCGTCTACGACCGCCCCCAGCCGGTCTCGTTCTGGATGAAGAACACGCTGATCGGGCTCGATCTCATCTTCATGGACAGCGCGCGGGTGATCCGCCACATCCACGAAGGCGCGGTGCCGGGCGATCTGACGCCCATCCCGGGCGCGCGGCCCGGCGATCCGCAGCCCGCGCGGCAATATGTGCTCGAAATCGCGGCGGGCGAGGCGGCGCGGCTTGGCCTCGCCGAGGGGCAGGTGATGACCTATCCCTTCGTGCCGGCCCGGTATGCCGCGCTGCCTTCTTGCGAATAAGCGCCGGTTTGCCTCTTTCCGCGGCGCGGATGATGGGGTAAAGCAGCCCGGTTCGGGGCGTGGCGCAGCCTGGTAGCGCGACGGTTTTGGGTACCGTAGGCCGGAGGTTCGAATCCTCTCGCCCCGACCATCTTCGCTAATCCTGCGCGCGCAGCACCCGCGCCGGCCGCGTGTTCAGCGGCCGCAGCGCAAAGACCAGCCCCGCCAGCAAGGTCAGCGCGATCCCCCCCGCGATGATCGCAAGCGCCGAGAGCGGCGCAAAGCGGAACTC
The DNA here is from genome assembly GCA_030539455.1 of Paracoccus sp. (in: a-proteobacteria). GTDB lineage: Bacteria > Pseudomonadota > Alphaproteobacteria > Rhodobacterales > Rhodobacteraceae > Paracoccus. The sequence continues at coordinate 2,588 of JAUNRZ010000140.1, forward strand.
CAGCTCCATCACGTTTCGCAAGATCAGGGCCGAGGCAACGGATGCGGCCAGCACCGCGACCAGCCCCGCCGCCGCGCCCATCAGGGCGGTGCGGAGCGCGAAGCTCGCCAATATCTGCGCGCGCGGCGCGCCGAGCGTTTTCAGGATCGCCGCCTCATAGATGCGCGCGCGCTCGGACGCCGCGGCGGCGCCGATCAGCACCACGAAACCGGTCAGCATCGTCGCCATCGCCGCAAGCGAGGTCGCGCGGGCAAGAGCGCCCAGCGTATCGGCGGCCTGCGCGGCGGCCTCGCGCAGCTCGACCGCGGTGATGTTGGGATAGGCGCCGGCCAGATCGCGCAGGATCGCGCCCTCGGCCTCGGGCTCGGCATGGACCGTCGCAAGCCAGGTATGGGGCGCCGGCTCGAGCGCCGCGCGATCGAAGATCATCACAAAGCCGATCCCGCCGCTGCGGAAATCAACCTCGCGGAAATTCGCGACCGTGCCGGTCATGTCGCGGCCAAGGATGTTGACCGTGACCTCATCGCCGATGTCAAGGCCAAGCCCCGCCGCCTCGTCCGCGCCAAAGCTGATCAGCGGCGGGCCGGTGTAATCCTCGGGCCACCATTCCCCCGCCCTCAGCCTCGTGCCTTGCGGCGGCGCGCTCGCGAAACTCACGCCCCGGTCGCCGCGCAGCACCCAGTGATCGCCCCATTCGCGCGCCGGTATGCCGTTGATCGCGGTGATGATGCCGCGAAGCTGCGGCGCGGTGTCGATCTCGGACACGGCCGGATCGCCTTCCAGCCGCTCGAGAAAGCCGGCGAGCTGACCCGGCTGGATGTCGACGAAGAAGAACGAGGGCGCGCGCTCGGGCAATTCCAGCGCGATGGCGCGGCGCAGATTCGCATCGATCTGACCGACCGTCGCCAGCACGGTCAGCCCAAGGCCCAGCGACAGGATTACGGTGGCCGCCCCCTCTCGAGGGCTGGCGATGGCGCTGACGGCAAGGCGCAAGGCCGGCCGCCCGCGCAGCAGGCGCGCGCGGCCCATCCGCCGCGCAAGCGCGCGCAGCCCAAGCGCGGCGAGATAAAGTGCGCCAAGCGCCGCGATCACCCCGACCGCCGCGCCAAGCGCGAGGGCAGGGACCGAGGCAAACGCCATCGCCGCCCCGACAAGCGCCGCGATCAGCACGGCAAGCATGAGGCTCCAGCGAAGCGCCGGCCGCGCCCGCGCCTCGGCGCCGATCCCGCGAAACAGGGCGGCGGGGCGCACCTGTTCCAGCCGGGCAAGCGGCAGCAGCGTGAAGACAAGCGCGGTCAGCACGCCGTAAAGCCCGGCCTCGGCCAGCGGCGCGGCGTAGACCCCGAACGCGGCCGGCAGCGGCATTGCGGCCGCGATCCACGGCGCCGCGATCAGCGGCAGCGCGGCGCCAAGTGCCAGCCCGGCCAGCACGCCGATCACGGTCAGAACGCCGATCTGCATGAAATAAAGCGCAAAGATCAGCCGCCCCTCGGCGCCGAGCGTTTTCAGCGTCGCGATGACCGGCGTTTTCGTGTCGAGATAGGCGCGCACCGCCGAGGCGACGCCGACCCCGCCCACGGCCAGCCCGGCGAGCCCGACCAGCACCAGAAACGAGCCGATCCGGTCCACGAAACGCGCAACGCCCGGCGCGCCCTGACGCGCATCGCGGATGCGCACGCCCTGACCCTCCATCGCCCGCGCGGCACTGGCGCGCAGCGCGGCGGGGCTTTCGCCCTCGGGAGCGATGAGGCGGTAATGCGTCTCATAAAGTGTGCCGGGGCCGAGCAGCTCGCTGCCCGCAAGGGCCTCGGTCGCGACCAGAGTGCGCGGGCCGAACGCAAAGCCGCCGCCGACCGCGTCGGGCTCGGAGAGAAGCTGCGCCATCAGAACGAAATCCTGCACGCCGAGCCGGAACAGATCGCCCGGCGCAAGGCCAAGCCGCTCGGCAAGGCTGCGCTCCATCGCGCCGCCGGGCAGGCCATCGCGCCCGGCAAGGATCTCGGCGACCGTCATGGGCGGGTCGAACTCGGGCGCGCCGATCAGCGGCCAGTTTGCGTCGACGCCCTTCACCTGCGTCAGGGCGCGCTGCACATCATCGCCCGCCCCGCTGCTGGCCATCGAGCGGAAATCGACGATCTCCGAGACGGCGGCGCTCGAGGCGTCCATCCACGCGCGTTCTTCCTCGGTCGCAAAGCGGTAGGTCAGCCGCAGATCGAGATCGCCGCCCAGCATCCGCGCCCCCTCGCGCGAAAGCCCCGTCTCGATCGCCGCGCGTACCGAGCCGACCGCCGCAATCGCGGCAACCCCGAGCGTGAGGCAGAGGAGGAACACGGCGAACCCCCGGAGCCCGCCCCTCAGCTCGCGCCGCGCAAGGCGCCATGCAAGTGCAAGGGTCATGGGGGGCTGTCCTTTGGCGCGGTGCGGGCGGATGGGGTGGTCTGGGACTGATCGGGGGGAGCGCGACTGTCGGATGAATCGAGAACGCGGCCCTCACCGGCCCGCGCGCTCTCCGAACGCAGATGGCTGCCCGCATCTGCGGCGGCAGAGCTGCCAGCCGCGCGCGTTTGCCCTCCGGGCGCGCGACTGGCAGCAGACTGCTGGCCCCTTGGATGAGTACCCGGAATCCCCGCGTCCCTTGCATCACCTTTGACCGGGTGATCCGCTGCCTCCGCTG
>JAUNRZ010000141.1:0-1091 GCA_030539455.1 Paracoccus sp. (in: a-proteobacteria)
CTGATGCATCACCAGATCGACCCGCGCGCGCCGCGCGAGGTGCTGGTGCGCGGGATCAACGCAAGCCCCGGCGCGGCGTCGGGGCGCATCGTGTTCAGCGCGGCCGCCGCGCAAGCCTGCCGCGCCCGCGACGAGAATTGCGTGCTGGTCCGCCGCGAGACCGGCCCCGAGGATATTCGCGGCATGCACGCCGCCGTCGCCGTCCTGACCGAGCGGGGCGGGACCACCAGCCACGCCGCCGTCATCGCGCGGGGCATGGGGCTGCCCTGCATCGTCGGCGCCTCGGGGATCAGCATCGACACGCGCGCGCGCACGCTTCGCATCAACGGGCGCACGCTTCGCGAGGGCGATGAGGTCACGATCGACGGCACCTCGGGCGAAGTGCTGGACGGGGCGGCCGAGATGCTCGCCCCGGCGCTTGACGACAGCTTCACGCAGCTTCTGGACTGGGCGGATCAGTTCCGCGCGATGGGTGTGCGCGCCAATGCCGACACGCCCGAGGATGCCCGCACCGCCCGCCGCTTCAACGCCGACGGGATCGGGCTGTGCCGGACCGAGCATATGTTCTTTGACGAGCGGCGCCTGCCGATCATGCGCGAGATGATCTTCGCCAAGGGCCCGGAGGATCGGCGGATCGCGCTTGAGCGCCTGCTGCCGATCCAGCGTGAGGACTTCACCGAGCTGTTTGCGATCATGGCCGGGATGCCTGTCACGATCCGGCTTTTCGATCCGCCGCTCCATGAATTCCTGCCCCATGACCGCGAGGGGATGCGCGAGCTGGCCGAGGCGCTTGATCTGCCGCTTTCGGACGTCGTTCGCCGCATCGAGGCGCTGAGCGAGTTCAACCCGATGCTGGGGATGCGCGGCGTGCGGCTCGGCATTACCGTCCCCGAGATCTACGAGATGCAGGCCCGCGCGATCTTCGAGGCGACGATCGAGGCGGGGCGCGGCGGGGCGAAATGCGTGCCCGAGATCATGATCCCGCTTGTCAGTGCACGGCGCGAGGTCGAACTGGTGAAAAAGAGCGTCGACGCGGTGGCCGCCGCCGTGCGGACCGAGACGGGCGCCGCGTTCGACTACCGCCTGGGCGT
>JAUNRZ010000141.1:1191-5242 GCA_030539455.1 Paracoccus sp. (in: a-proteobacteria)
GCGGTCTGCGGCGAGCATGGCGGCAACCCCGAATCGATCGCGTTCTGCCAGCGGGCGGGGCTCGATTACGTCTCGTGCTCGCCCTTCCGCGTGCCGGTCGCCCGGCTTTCTGCCGCGCAAGAGGCTCTGCGCAGTGCCGCAGCGGCCGCCAGCGGCGCCGGCGAATCGCGCCCGCGCGCGTTTGACGGGTGATTCGCGCGCCGCGCGGACGTTAACCGTTTTACGAAATACGCAACCAAAAGGCGATTTTGGCGGAAACCTGCCGAGCGCGCCGAAAACCCCGCGCAAGATTTTGCCGGAATTCGCAGTCTATCGGCGGATCACGGAACAATGCGCAGCCTCCACCTTCCCCCGCCAAAACGCCATCGTCTAAAGCTTCGCGTCGATCGCCCCGCCTATGTGCCGCGCTGCCCGCGGCCGGAAACGGGGCGCTGCCACAGAATGACTGAGAGACGAGTGACGATGAATATGATCCGGAAAAAACTGGCCTCGCTTGGCCTTTGCGCGATGATGGCGCTGCCTGCCGTATTTACCGCCGACCGCGCCGAAGCCTCGAGCGCGCAGCGCTGCCTTGCCGAAGCGCTTTATTTTGAAGCACGCGGCGAGGGCGTGAACGGCCAGCGAGCGGTGGCCGAGGTCATCCTCAACCGCGTCGACAGCCGCCAGTTCCCGTCCTCGGTCTGCGGCGTCGTCAATCAACGCGGCCAGTTCACCTATCGCCGCGGCCTGCCGATGTCGAACCGCGCCGCCGCCGCGCGCGCCAATTCCATCGCCGCTGAGTTTCTGAACGGCGCGCCGCGCAATCTGACGGGCGGCGCGACCTATTTCCACGCCACGCATGTCCGCCCCTCGTGGTCGCGCCGCTTTGTGCGTACGACCCAGATCGGCGCGCATATCTTCTATCGCCCCGGCCAGCGTGTTGCCGCGAACTGATCCGCGCCGCGCAATTTGAGCCGAACGCCCCGCCTGTCTTGCAGCGGGGCGTTTTTCGTGGCTAATCGCGCTCATGGATCAGCCGGACCGTATACATCTGCGCGACTACGTGCTCGAGGCCGATATCGGGGCCTTCCAGTCCGAGCGTGGCCGCACGCAGCGATTGCGTTTTCAGATCGTGGTTGATCTGGCAGCGCCCGTGGCCGGTGCGGGCGATGATGTGGACCGGATCCTGTCCTATGACGTGCTGACCGAAGCGGTCGCCTCGGGGCTGGCCGATCAGCGATATAACCTTTTGGAAACGCTTGCCGAAAAGATCGCGGCCGAAATCCTGTCGCACCGCGCCGCTGGGCGGGTCGAGGTCACGGTCGAAAAGCTCGACCGGGTGCCGGGGGCGCTTGGCGTGACCATCTCGCGCAGGCGCGGGCGGGTGCAAAGCGCGGCCTCGGGCGCGGCGCCGGTCGTGCTGCTTTACGGCGCCGAGATCGCGCTGCCCGGCGGGGCGGTGATCGTCGTGCCGGACGCGCCGGGCCTGCCGCTGCCGCCGGGCGGGGACGGGCGGCGCGTGGCGTTGCTTGCGCTCGATCAGGCGGCATGGGCGCTTGGCGGGCGGCTCGGGATCGACGTCGCGGACAGCCGGACCGAGCTTGACTGGGCAGCCCGCGAAGATCGCCCGGTGATCTGGGCGCCCGCGCGCATGGCGGCCGATGCGCCCGATGCAGGGGCGCGGCCGGCTGCGCTTGCGCTTTGGCTCGCGCGGCGCGTCGGGGCGGTGCGGCTGGATCTGGCGCTTGCGCCGGGCGCGGCGCTTGACCCCGCGCTTGAGGCCGGCGCGCACGAGGCCGGCATCAGCCTGCGCCTTCTTGCGCCATGATCTATGTGCGCGCCATCCCCGAGGAATCGGGTCATCTGCCCATCGCCGGCGGCTGGCTGCGCTTTTCGCGGGTCGAGCTGCTGGAACGCGGCGCCCCGCCCCGGATCGCCCCGGCGAGCGAGGCGCCGCACGAGGCGATCGAGGCAATCTGCGCGCCGCGCCCGCCGGTTGCCGGGCTTGATCTGAGCGCGCCGCGCGTGATGGCGATCATCAACGCAACGCCCGATAGTTTCTCGGATGGCGGGCTGCGCGGGGACGGCATCGCGCATGGCCGCGCGCAGATCGCGGCGGGGGCGGACCTGCTGGACCTCGGCGGCGAATCGACCCGCCCCGGCGCGGAGGAGCTACCGGCCGATGAAGAGCTGCGCCGGATCACGCCGGCGCTTGACGCGCTCGCGCCCGAAGCGCTGCTTTCGGTCGACACGCGCAAGGCGGCGGTGGCGCGCGCGGCGCTCAAGGCCGGGGCGCGGATGATCAATGATGTGTCCGGCTTTGATTTCGACCCGGAGATGGCGGGCGTGGTTGCCGCCTCGGGCGCGCCGGTCTGCCTGATGCACGCGCAAGGCACGCCCGAGACGATGCAGGACGATCCGCGCTATGATGATGTGCTGCTTGATGTCTATGACGCTTTGGCGGGCCGGATCGCACGGGCCGAGGCGGCGGGTATTTCCCGCGCGCGGATCGTGATCGACCCCGGCATTGGCTTTGGCAAGACCGAGGCGCATAATCTTGCGATCATTCGCCGGCTGTCGCTGTTTCACAGCCTTGGCTGCGCGCTGCTGCTGGGCGTGTCGCGCAAGCGCTTCATCGGGCGGATCGGCGGGGAGGCAGACCCGCTTCGCCGGGGGGCCGGAACGGTCGCGGTGACGCTGGCGGGCGCGGCGCAGGGCGCGCAGATCCACCGCGTCCACGATGCGGGCGAGATTGTTCAGGCGCTGCGTCTGTGGCGCGCGGTGACGGAAAAAGCTGAGGAAGAGGGCAGATGACACGAAAACTCTTTGGAACCGATGGCGTGCGCGGACAGGCCAATTCGCACCCGATGACCGCCGAAACCGCGCTGCGCCTTGGCGCGGCGGCGGGGCGCTATTTCCGCCGCGACGGGCGCAACGGGCACCGGGTCGTGATCGGCAAGGACACCCGGCTGTCGTGCTATATGCTCGAGACCGCGCTGACCGCCGGGCTCACCTCGACGGGGATGAATGTGCTGCTGCTTGGGCCGGTGCCGACGCCGGCGGTGGGGTTCCTGACCCGCTCGATGCGGGCCGATCTCGGCATCATGATCTCGGCGAGCCACAACCCTGCGGATGATAACGGGATCAAGTTCTTCGGCCCGGACGGGTTCAAGCTGTCCGACGAGGCGGAGGCCGAGATCGAGGCGATCGTCGCCGGCACGATCCGCCCCTCCGAGCCGCAGAATATCGGCCGGGTTCGGCGGATCGATGACGGGCGGGGGCGCTATGTCGAATACGCCAAGACCACCTTCCCGAGCGGGCAGCGTCTGGACGGGATGAAAATCGTGATCGACTGCGCGCATGGGGCCGCCTACCGCGCGGCGCCTGACGTGCTTTACGAGCTGGGCGCGGATGTGGTCGCGATCGGCGTGACGCCCGATGGGCGCAATATCAACAAGGGCGTCGGCTCGACCCATCCCGAGGCGGCGGCGCAGGCGGTTCTGGATCACCGCGCCGATCTTGGCATCACGCTCGACGGCGATGCGGACCGGATCATTCTGGTCGACGAGCAGGGGCGTGTCGCGGATGGCGATCAGCTCATGGCGCTTTTCGCCGCGCGCATGGCCGAGCAGGACCGGCTGGCCGGCGGCGCGCTTGTCGCGACGGTGATGTCCAATCTCGGGCTCGAGCATTTCCTTGCCGGCAAGGGGCTGCGGCTCGAGCGCACCAAGGTCGGCGATCGCTACGTGGTCGAGAAGATGCGCGCGGGCGGGTTCAACCTTGGCGGCGAGCAGTCGGGCCATATCGTGCTGACCGATTACGCGACGACCGGGGATGGGCTGATCGCCGGGCTGCAATTTCTGGCCGCAATGGTCGAGACCGGGCGCAGCGCAAGCGATCTGGTGCGCCAGTTCGAGCCGGTCCCGCAGCTTCTGCGCAACGTGCGCTATGCCGGCGGCGCCGAGCCGCTTGGCGCCGATAGCGTCAAGGCCGCCATCGCGGAGGGCGAGGCGCTTTTGTCGGGCACCGGGCGCGTGCTGATCCGCAAATCGGGGACCGAGCCGCTGATCCG
>JAUNRZ010000142.1 GCA_030539455.1 Paracoccus sp. (in: a-proteobacteria)
CGATCTGTGCGAGACGATGCGCGAGGGCTCGCTTTGCGCGCTTGGCGGGTTCACGCCCTATCCGGTGATGTCGGCCCTGACGCAGTTCCCGGACGATTTCGCCCGCCGCAAGGCCGAGGAGGAGGACGCAGAATGAAGGATTTTATCATCCCCGACCATCCGCCCGGCGATGAGCGTGATCTGGGCACCCCCGCCCGGCACGGCCCGCCGGTCACGCTGACCATCGACGGCACCGCGATCACCGTGCCCGGCGGCAGTTCGGTCATGCGCGCGGCCGCGCTTGCGGGGATCGATATCCCCAAGCTCTGCGCGTCGGATAATCTCGAGGCGTTCGGCTCGTGCCGGCTGTGCCTTGTCGAGATTGAGGGCCGGCGCGGCACGCCCGCATCCTGCACGACGCCCGTAGTCGAGGGCATGGTGGTGCGCACCCAGACGCAAAAGGTGCAGAAACTGCGGCGCGGGGTGATGGAGCTTTATGTCAGCGATCACCCGCTCGACTGTCTCACCTGCGCGGCGAATGGCGATTGCGAATTGCAGGACGCGGCCGGCCAGGTCGGGCTGCGCGATGTGCGCTATGCGCCCGGCGCGAACCATTTCGACCCGTCCGGCTCGGGCGCCGTCAGCCAGGCCGAGGCGCGGCTGCGCGGGCCGGTTCAGGACAACAAGCTATTCATCCCCAAGGACAACTCGAACCCCTATTTCACCTATGATCCGTCCAAATGCATCGTCTGCTCGCGCTGCGTCAGGGCCTGCGACGAGGTGCAGGGCACCTTCGCGCTGACCATCGAGGGGCGCGGCTTTGATGCGCGGGTCAGTGCCGGCATGGCGGGCGATGATTTCCTTTCCTCCGACTGCGTCTCGTGCGGGGCCTGCGTTCAGGCCTGCCCGACCGCGACGCTTCAGGAAAAATCGGTGGCAGAGCTGGGCGTGCCCTCGCGCGCGGTCATCACCACCTGCGCCTATTGCGGGGTCGGCTGTAATTTCAAGGCCGAGATGAACGGCGATCAGCTTGTGCGCATGGTCCCCTACAAGCACGGCAAGGCCAATCGCGGGCATAGCTGCGTGAAGGGCCGCTTTGCCTACGGATACGCGGTCCATCCCGACCGCATCCTCGAGCCAATGATCCGCGATAAGGTCGACGAGCCGTGGCGCGTCGTCAGCTGGGACGAGGCGCTTGGCTTTGCCGCCGCCCGGATGCGCGCGCTGCAAGAGAAATACGGGCAGCGCAGCATTGGCGTCATCACCTCGAGCCGCTGCACCAATGAGGAAACCTATCTCGTCCAGAAACTCACCCGCGCGGTGTTTGGCAACAACAACACAGATACCTGCGCGCGGGTCTGCCACTCGCCCACCGGCTACGGGCTGGGGCAGGCATTCGGCACCTCGGCCGGAACGCAGGATTTCGATTCGGTCGAGCATACCGATGTCGCCGTCATCATCGGCGCGAACCCGACCGATGGGCACCCGGTCTTTGCCTCGCGCCTGAAAAAGCGGCTCCGCGCCGGCGCCAAGCTGATCGTGATCGACCCGCGCCGGATCGACATGGTCGACGCCCCCCATATCCGCGCCTCGCATCATCTGGCTCTGCGGCCTGGAACGAACGTCGCCGTCATCACCTCGCTTGCGCATGTGATCGTGACCGAGGGGCTCGCCGATGAAGAGTTCATCCGCACCCGCTGCGACCCGAACGAATACGCCGAATACGCCGAATTCGTCAGCGACAAACGCCACGCGCCCGAGGCGACCGAGATGCTGACCGGTGTTCCCGCGGCCGAGCTCCGCGCAGCCGCGCGGCTTTTCGCGACGGGCGGGAACGGGGCGATCTATTACGGTCTGGGCGTGACTGAACACAGCCAGGGCTCGACCGCCGTGATGGGGATCGCGAACCTTGCCATGCTGACCGGCAATATCGGGCGCGAGGGCGTCGGCGTGAACCCGCTGCGGGGGCAGAACAACGTGCAGGGCTCGTGCGATATGGGCTCGTTCCCGCATGAGCTGCCCGGCTATCGCCACGTCAAAAACGCCGATGTGCGCGCGATCTATGAAAAGCTGTGGGGCGTTCCGATCGACCCCGAGCCGGGGCTGCGCATCCCCAATATGCTCGATGCGGCCGTCGCGGGCACGTTCAAGGGGCTTTACTGTCAGGGCGAGGATATCCTTCAGTCAGACCCCGACACGCATCACGTCGCGGCGGGGCTCGCGGCGATGGAATGCGTGATCGTGCACGACCTGTTCCTGAACGAGACCGCGAATTACGCCCATGTGTTCCTGCCCGGCTCGTCCTTTCTGGAAAAGGACGGCACCTTCACCAATGCCGAGCGGCGCATCAACCGCGTGCGCCGCGTGATGGCGCCGCTGAACGGCTACGCGGATTGGGAGGTGACGCAGCTTCTCGCGAACGCGATGGGGGCGGGGTGGCACTACACGCACCCCTCGCAGATCATGGACGAGATTGCGGCCACGACGCCCTCGTTCGCGGGCGTCAGCTATGAGCTGCTGGAGCGTGAGGGCTCGGTCCAGTGGCCCTGCAACGACGAGGCGCCGTCGGGCACGCCGACCATGCATATCGACGGGTTCGTGCGCGGGCGCGGGCGGTTCATCGTGACCGAATATGTCGCGACCGACGAGAAAACCGGCCCGCGCTTTCCGCTGCTGCTGACCACGGGGCGGATCCTGTCGCAGTATAATGTCGGCGCGCAGACCCGGCGCACCGCCAATGTCGCGTGGCACCCCGAGGACCGGCTGGAAATTCACCCGCATGATGCCGAGAATCGCGGGCTCAAGGACGGGGACTGGGTGCGGCTCGCCTCGCGCGCGGGCGAGACGACGCTGCGCGCCGAGGTGACTGACCGGGTGAGCCCCGGCGTTGTCTACACGACCTTCCACCACCCCGACACGCAGGCCAATGTGATCACGACCGATTATTCCGACTGGGCGACGAATTGCCCGGAATACAAGGTGACGGCGGTTCAGGTGAGCCTCTCGAACGGGCCGACCGACTGGCAGCGCGATTACCGCGCCCAGGCCGAGCGCGCGCGCCGGATCATCCCGGCGGCCGAGTAAGAATTGCCGCCCGCGCGCAGCCCCTCGGCCGAGATGAGCGCCCTTGCGGTTGGGGGCGATGGCGGCCCGATGCGCGCGCGCAGGGTCAGGCGGGCGGTGCCCGAGGAAACCCCCGTCGCGATGGTTTTCGACGGCGCGACGCTTGCTGTGATGATGGCGAGCCCCGCTGATATTCGCGATTTCGCCTACGGTTTTGCCGTGTCGGAAGGAGTGATCGCGGCGAAGGACGAGGTCGAAAGCTTCGAGATCGCCGAGCATGATGCCGGGATCGAGGCGCGGTTCTTCCTGCGCGAGGATCGCGGCGAGGCGCTTGCCGCGCGGCGCCGACTGCTTGCCGGGCCGGTCGGCTGCGGGCTTTGCGGGATCGAATCGCTCGAGGCTGCGCTGCGTCCCTTGCCGGTGCTCTCGCACCCCGCCGAAAGCGGGGCGGCGCTGTCCGCCGCCGATCTTGCCGGCGCGGGCGAGGCGCTGCGCCTCTGGCAGCGCCTTCACGATCTGACGCGCGGCGTTCATGCTGCGGGCTTCCTGACTGCCGAGGAGGGGATCGTCATGGCGCGCGAGGATGTCGGGCGGCACAACGCGCTCGACAAGCTGATCGGAGCGCTGCTGCTGGCCGGGATCTCGCCCGCGCGCGGCGCCTTCGTTCTGACCAGCCGGCTTTCGGTCGAGCTGGTCCAGAAATCCGCGCTTGCCGGCTGCCCGTCCATTGTCGCGGTCTCGGCCCCGACCGCGCACGCCTTGCGTCTGGCCGAAGAGGCGGGCATCACCGTTGCCGCCTTCGCGCGCGATGGCGCGTTCGAGCTCTTTACCCATCCCGGCCGTATCACCACAGGAATCCCCGATGTCGCCTGAGAAGATGTGCCGCATGGCAAACCAGATCGCCCGGTTCTTCCACAGCCAGAACGAGCCGGACCGGGCCGGCCGCGTCGCCGATCACCTGAGCGATTTCTGGGATCCGTCCATGCGCCAGATGCTGATTGCGCATATCGACGCGGGCGGGGGCGATCTTGACCCTCTGGTGATCGAGGCGGCCGAGCGGCTGCGATAGCGCCGCGAGCCGGACGGACCGTCGCCGCAAACCCGCCTCGGGCGGGCTTCCATGAACCGAGACTGCCGCCAAGGCCGCGCGCCGCCGCGTCCCGCCATCATACTTTAGGCGCAGCAGCCGACATGGCGGATTGACGGATTGCGCCCAGCCAATAGCGTTGATGACTACAGCAGCCCGCCCATCGCCTTGAGGGATCGTCCCGGTTGCTGCCATGGGAGGAGACTATGAAAAAACTTGCCATCAGTGCGATCGCGCTGTGTGCATCGGGCGTGATCGCAAGCGCGAATGACGACCTGATGCAGCGCATGCAAGACGATACGCAATGGGTTATCCAGACGGGCGATTACGCCAATACCCGCTACTCGACGCTCGATCAGATCAACCGCGAGAATGTCGGCGATCTGCGCGTGGCCTGGACCTTCTCGACCGGCGTTCTGCGCGGGCATGAGGGCGGGCCTCTGGTCGTGGACGGGATCATGTATGTTCACACCCCGTTCCCGAACAATGTGTTCGCGCTCGATCTGAACGATAACGGCCGCATCATCTGGAGCCACGAGCCGACGCAAGACCCCGAAGTGATCGGCGTGATGTGCTGCGATACGGTCTATCGGGGCGTTTCCTATGCGGACGGGCTGATCATCACCCATCAGGCCGACACCACGCTGACCGCGCTCGATGCGCTGACCGGCGAGGTCAAATGGACGCTGACGACCGGCGATCCCTCGATCGGCGAGACGAATACCGCCGCGGTGATCCCGATCGGCGACAAGGTGATCGTCGGCGTCTCGGGCGGTGAATACGGCGTGCGCGGGCGGGTGACGGCCTACAGCCTCGCTGACGGCACCGAGCTCTGGAAAGCCTACTCGACCGGCCCCGATGACGAGATGCTGGTCGATCCCGAGACGACGACTCATCTGGGCGAGCCGATCGGCGCGGACAGCTCTCTCAACACCTGGGAGGGCGATCAGTGGAAAATCGGCGGCGGCACGACCTGGGGCTGGTTCTCGTATGATCCCGAGCTGAACCTCGTCTATTACGGCACCGGCAACCCCTCGACCTGGAACCCCTCGCAGC